>CAYLYE010000008.1:0-55043 GCA_964387325.1 uncultured Planctomycetaceae bacterium | reverse complement strand
CAGTTGATCCGCGAACCCCTGGCGGTGCGGGGCGGGCACATCCGGGTGCCGGAGAAGCCCGGTCTGGGAGTGGAGTTCAACGAGGCGGCCCTGAAGTGGAAGGTGAGCGGCACGGAGAAGGCCCAGGCGGACGCCCTCTACGCCATCGTCCGCGACAACGGGCAGAAACTGTGGTACCGGGCCGAGTATGGGCAGTTCGGCTACTGGACCGAGTCGTGGGCGGGCAACGTGCCCATTTTAGAGCCCGGAGCCCGTCTGCCCCCCGGGGCCAACAACGGTATCGGCCTGCGAGCGCCGACCTCGGGCGACGCGGCCTACGTGGGCATGGAATGTCAGGTGCTCGATGATTACGCCCCGGGCTACTGGAACAAGCTCGCTCCGTATCAATATCACGGGTCGGTCTACGGCGTCTCGCCCGTGCTTCGCGGCTTCTTGCGGCCGGCCGGTCACTGGAACCACGAAGAGATTATCGTCAAAGGGACTCAAGTGACGGTAATCCTCAACGGTGTCACGGTCAACGACTTCGACATCGCCAAGGTCAGCGATCCCGAGACGATCGACAAGAAGTCGCATCCCGGCTTGAAGAACGAAAAGGGTCACATCGGCTTCTTGGGGCACGGCTCGAAAGTCGAGTTCCGAAGCCTGTGGATCAAAGAGCTGAAATAGCGATTGCCCCAAGCCGGCGGCTTTGCCGCCGGTCTCTCGGCGACGAAGTCGCCGGCTTGGGGATCGATACGTTGTACGAATCGCTCACACCACCCGCAACCGCTCACGCTCCAGGCGCTCGACGATGAAGTTGATCGCCTGGGGCGCTTGGTGATTGTAGTACGTCCACGAGTGTCCGCCGGCGGAAGTTTCTAGGTCGCACTCGTGCATGATCCCCAGGGCGTTGAGCTTCATACGCAATTTCTGCGCGCTGTCATGCCAGCGCTCGTCGGCCGGATCGCTGCAGAAGAACGTGTGGCGCGGCCAGTTCAACGGATGCACGTGCAGCGTAGCCGTGTCCTGTCGCACTTGTTCGGCGTCGTCGTACATCTGCCGCACGGTGACATCGTCCGGATCGTCATAGCGAATCTGATAATCGATCGCCGGGGCGAGTGCCGCGACGATCGGAAATCGGTTCGGATACTTGAACGCGAACCGCAACCCACCTTGCCCTCCCATGCTCGTGCCCAGTAGCGCGATTTGCGGCGGCTTGGCGCTCCAGGTTTGTTCGATCCACGGCACGATGTTGTCGAGCAGATGCCGCTCGGCGCTCAGTTTCGGGTCGAACTCCGGGCAGATTTTATTCGTCCACCAGCTTCGCTGCGTGTGCGGGGCGATCACCCGCAGGCCGTGTCGCTCGAACAGCTCGCTGTACACCGCGTTCTCATCGAGTCGGGCCAGATGCACGCCATGCAGATAAATGACGACATAACCGTGAGCGTTGAGTTGGCTCGGCTCGAACCGGTCGGCCAATTTGCCCGCAATCGTGGTTTGGCTCCAGGGCATGCTTACAGTCTCGCGGCGGTCATGGCACGATCCAGATCGGCACACAGATCGTCTTCATGTTCCAAGCCGATGCTCAAGCGGATCAGGCCGTCGGTGATGCCGTGCGCCACTCGATCGGCCGGGTCGTAACTGGCGTGCGACATGCTCGCGGGCTGCTCGATCAACGACTCGACCGCCCCCAAGCTCACGGCCAGAGCGAATAGCTCGGTCGACTCGCAAACCTTTTTCGTAACCGCGTAGTCGCCGCGAACTTCAAAGCTGAGCATCGCGCCAAAGCCGCCGTGCATTTGTCGCCGGGCGATCTCGTGACCCGGGTGCGAGGCCAGCCCTGGATACAAAACACGATTCACGCGACGATCGTTGGCCAACCACAGGGCCACTTTCTCGGCAATCCGATTGTGCTCGCGGACACGCAACTCGAGCGTCTTCAGCCCCCGGGCGCAGAGATACGATTCGAGCGGAGCCATTACCGCGCCGGTCGCGTTCTGCACAAAATACAGTCGCTTGAACAATTCAGGATCGCGGGTGACGAGCGCACCGCCGAGCACGTCACTGTGTCCGCCAATATATTTCGTGGCCGAGTGCATGACGATGTCGACGCCTAGTTCGAGCGGCCGGGTCACGACCGGCGTGGCGAATGTGTTGTCGACGCCGACCAGCGCTCCGTGCTGATGCGCAACCTTGGCACACTCGGCAAGGTCCGTGATCGACAAGAGCGGATTGCCGGGGCTTTCGAGCCAGACCAATTTCGTCTTGGGCGTGAGTGCTTGTCGCAGCTTGTCGACATTCGTGGCATCGACGAGCGTGACATTGATACCCGAGCGGTTGCAGATTTTATGAAGCAGGCGATAGGTGCCGCCGTAGATATCACTTCCGGCGATGACATGGTCGCCGCTCTCGAGCAGCATTGTCACGCAGTGTGTGGCTGCCATTCCGGAAGCAAAGGCCAGTGCGCCGCAGCCCCCTTCGAGCGAGGCGAGCACGGTCTCGAACTGTTTGCGCGTGGGGTTGCCGCTGCGCGAGTAGTCGAACTCGCCCCAGACACCGGCTCCTGGCTGCACGAAAGTCGTCGCCAGATGAATCGGCGGCACCACGGCGCCCGTCGACGGGTCGCGTGACTGGCCAGCATGAATGGCGCGGGTGCGAAAGTGCATGGGTACCGCTTTCGTCGTTAAATCTTGTCGAGTGCTTGGGCCAAGTCGTCGATCAGATCCTGCGTATTCTCGATACCACAAGCGAGTCGGATCATGTTGTCGCTGATGCCGAATCGCTGCCGATCCTCGACAGGCATCTCAAAATAGCTCATCACAAGCGGCTGCTCGATGAGCGATTCGACACCACCGAGGCTCGGTGCAATGCGGGGCACGCGGCAGGCATCGACCACGGCGGCCGTCTGCTTCCAGTCGGCATTTTTCACGGCGAAGGTAATCAAGCCGCCAAAGCCACGCATTGTCCGCCGGGCTACCTCGTAGTACGCGTGACTCTCGACGCCCGGATACCAGACCTTCTCGACCTTCGGGTGTTGCTCAAGAAATCGGGCCACGGCCAGGCCGTTTTCGTTGTGCCGCTGCATACGCAACTCGAACGTTTTGAGCCCGCGGAGCAAGAGGTAGATGGCGTGCGGACTATTGATGGCTCCCATGATGCCGCGGAGCTTGCGGACCGATTCGAGCTTGTCGGTTGCGCCGATGATGACTCCCGCGAGCAGGTCGTTGTGCCCGGCCAGATATTTCGTGGCCGAGTGCAAGACGTAATCCACTCCGGCCGCCAGCGGGCGAATGTTGTACGGCGTGGCTAGCGTGGCATCGATCAGAGTCTCGACGCCGTGTTTGCGTCCGAGGGCAACGAACTTTTCCAAATCGACGACACTCATATGCGGGTTCGTCGGCGATTCGCTGATCAGCAGCTTGGTTTGGGGCGTGATGGCCCGCTGCATCGCGTCGTAGTCGCAGGCCTTGACCTGCCGCGTAACGACGCCGAAGCGCGACATGTGCTTGGTGCAGAACTCGCGGCTGCGGTGGTAACACTCGTCGAAGAAGATAACTTCGTCGCCGGCGTTGAGCTTGGCCATCAATAGGCCGACGATGGCGGCCATGCCCGACGAGTAGAGCAGCGCCGACTCGCCCCCTTCGAGGGCCGCGAGCTTGCGCTCGGCCACTTTCTCGATCGGGTTGCCATAGCGGCCGTACTCTTCGCGGGGCAGCTTTTGTTGAATGAAGTCGATGACGCTCTGCGTATCGGGGAACGTATACGTCGACGAGCAGAAGACCGCGTCGGTGATGGCGTCGCCGGGCTTCTGACGAGCTTCACCGGCATGTACGCTCAGCGTCGACAGGTGTTCGTAAGCGTCGTCATCGTATGACAAACCAGAGGGGTCGTTCATGATCATATCCCAAGGGCAAAACATCAAACCTACAAGCGAACGCAGAACCTTGGGATTCGGTCGACCAAAACGACACGAGCCGCGTCACGCACTCAATTGGCGTCCGCGGCTCGCATGCTTGGTCCTGATAAAACGCTTCGCGTCATGACACACTCCCCACGGGGGCACGTTCTGACGCAGCATTGGCTCTTTAGCAGTCAGGCTGCAAGCGGCCGCAAATCCCATCTCTGAATTATCTTAACTGGCCGCGCAGAGCGAAACAAGGGGCGGAAATGGGACCGGAGACTAGAGACTGGAGTTGAGGTGTTTTGGGCTAACTCGATGTTCGTTGGGGGTATGCGTGACGCGCTCGACCGCATCCGTTACGATTCGCTCATCGTCCTTAGTTTCGCACTCCAGTCTCCGGTCTCCGATCTCTGGTCTCCCGCATGAAAATCACCCGCATCGAAACGCACGTCTGCCACGCTCGCATGCGCAATTGGATCTTCGTGAAAGTGCTCACCGATCAGCCCGGGCTCTACGGCTGGGGCGAGGCCACGCTCGAATGGCACACCCGTAGCGTGGTCGGCGCGATCGAGGATATCTCGCAGTTGCTCGTGGGCGAAGATCCACGGCGGATCGAGCACCTGTGGCAGATGATGTACCGCCAACATTTTTGGCACGGCAACGGTATCGTGCGGGCCACGGCGATCAGCGGCATCGATATCGCGCTCTGGGACATCCTCGGCAAGGTGCATGGTGTGCCGTGTCATGAGTTGTTCGGAGGCCGGGTGCGCGACTTCATTCGCACGTACTGTCACTTGGGCGGCGGCAAGATGGAAGACTTTTACGAGACCAATGTCGCCGATGCCAAACGATTTGGCGATCTCGCTCGAGCCGCGGTCGCCGAGGGGTTCACGGCCTTTAAGAGCATGGCGGTCCCCGAGACGATGCCGCTCGAAGGTCTGCGACCGATCCGCTATGCCGAGCAATGCGTGGCCGCGATGCGCGAGGCGGTCGGCGACGGGATCGACATCATGGTCGACTGTCACGCGCGCCCTTCGCCACGGATGGGCACCTTGTTCGCCAAAGCGCTCGAACCGTATGGACTCTACTGGTTCGAAGAGCCTTGCTGGCCCGAGGCGGCCGCTGAGATGGCCGAGATTCAGCGCGCGGTCGTGACACCGATCGCCACCGGCGAGCGACTCAGCGGGCTGAACGAGTATCGTGATCTGCTCGTGCAGCAAGCGTGCAGCGTGCTGCAGCCCGACATTACGCACTGCGGAGGACTAACGAGCGCCCGTCGCATTGCCGCCTTGGCCGAGGCGTATCGCGTCTCGCTCGCGCCACACAATCCGCAGGGGCCGGTCAGTACGGCCGCGAGTCTCGAATTTGGCTTTGCCACGCCGAGCTACATCATCTGCGAGGCGGTCCACAGCGACGTACCGTGGCGCGGCGATGTGGTGCAAGAAGGCTTCACGGTCGAGCCGCAGGGGCGCATCGTCCGCCCAAGCAGCAAGCCGGGACTGGGCATTGAAATTAACGAAGCCGAGGTCCGCAAACATCCCTTTCAGCAAGAGGTGTTGCAACGGAGCTTTTACGGCGACGGCGCGGTCGGCGACTGGTAAGCGGCTCTTGAGGTTCAGGTCATTAAGATCGCAGGACGACCATCGGGAGTCCGGAAATACCGGCCTCGCGTTGCTTGGCCTGTTGAGTGCATGACTCGAGACTCAATAACTCGCGGCGAGCAGGCCTATTTCGCAGCCGGTGCTTTGAGCCTGTCGATCAAGTAGGCGCTCGACGAGGTGTGTTGCGTTCCGGTCGCGCCAGGATAGTTCAGCTCGCAGCTCACGCCCTGTTCGCGACAGTGCTCTTGGAGCTTCAATCCGAAATTGGCCGTATGGGTCGGGTCCTTCTGTTCCTGGCCGATGGCCGGTGGGCTGCCAAAGTTGAGAAACACCGGCGGGTCGTCTGCCGTGACCAGGGCATAGGGGGAGTACTCGGCAATCAACGGGAGAATTTTCTCACGCCCTTCGAGGAATTCGTCGAAGCCCTTGAAGCCGAAGGCATGGCCACCGTATTTGCTGTTGGGAGTCCAGTCTTTCATTTGCTTCGGGTCGAGTGTCGTTTGCGCCCCGTCGACCGCCGCGCACCAGAGACGTGTCGATTCGCGAGCAATCGGATCGGAACTCATTGCGTCCGCCAGGTCGGGATGAAATGCCAGCCAGAGTGACGAGCACGCGCCAGCCGAGCCACCGCTGGCACCAATGCGCCGCTTATCGATGTTCCACTCCAGGGCTTTGCTGCGGACGAATTGCAACGCGCGGGCCGCGTCGTGCAGCGGAGCCTTGACCGGCGGCACCACGTCCTGCGCCTGCGAGATGTATCGGTAGTTGATCGACACGACCGAGATACCGGCGTCGAGATAGCTCTTGGGGTTCAGGCCATTCTTGTCGCCCCCCATCCAACCGCCGCCATGAATAAAGAACAGCAGCGGGGTGGGCTGATCAGACTTGGCCTGATAAAAGTCGATCACGTTCCGCTCATGAGGGCCGTAAGCGACATCAGCCGCCGTCGGCTTCATTACACGACGAGGCGGCCCTTTCAGGCTGGCAATCAGATACGCCTCGATCGACGTGTGCTTGACGTTCGACGCGTCGGGGTACACCAAATCGCAGACCGCTCCGACGCTTTGACACCGCTCTTGCAATTTCACGCCGTAGTTGGCCGTGTGCGTGGGGTCTTTCTGCTCCTGACCGAGTGCCGGCGGCGATGTGTAGATCAAATACACGGGCGGGTCGTCTTCGCTCACGTGCTCGATGGGCGAGTATTCTTTGATCCACGGCAACACCTCGGAGCGATGCTCGAGGAACTCGGCGAAGCGCGTATCGCGAGTCTTTATATCGTTCGGGTCCATGAACCCAAACGCATGACCGCCGTAGCGGCTGTTGGGCGTCCAGGCTTTTAATTCTTGCGGATCAAGCGAGGTTTGCGCGCCATTCACGGCGGCGGTCCACAATCGAGTCGATTCGCGAGCAATCGGGTCCGAGCTTTTGACGTCGGCCATGTCTTTATGAAACGCCAGCCATAACGAGGAGCACGCGCCAGCCGATCCGCCACTGGCGCCAATCCGTTGCTTGTCGATGTTCCACGCGGTCGCCTTGCTCCGCACAAACTGTAAAGCCCGGGCTGCATCTTCCAGCGGTGCCTTGACCGGCGGCTTCACGCCAGCCAGTTGCGCCTGCCACGAATATCGATAGTTGATCGACACGACCGAGATACCCGCGTCGAGATAGGGCTTGGGGTTGATCCCCTTTTTGTCGCCGGCCACCCAGCCTCCGCCATGAATAAAGAACAGCAATGGGGCGGGCCGAACCGACTTGGCCTGATAGAAGTCGAGCACCTGCCGCTCGTGTTCGCCGTAGCGAACATCGGCCTCGGTCGGTTTAAGCGCCGCGGCAACGGCCTTGGCGGGCTTTTTAGGCGCGTCGGCGGCGCTCGCGGTGGATAAAGGCGCAAGCAGCGCCGCGAGCAGCACAAGCAAGTATCTCATGATGGGGCTTTACCAATTCAAGGGTGGGGGATCATCGGGCTGGACAGCAGAATTTTAGACTGAGCCGGAGGATGAACACAACCAGCTCGCTTAGCCCGGCCGACTTTTGCAGCTCCGCCTGGGGTGCCCCCCGAGGATGGCAAACGCTTCCCGAACAGATAACGAATGATCAGAGCCATTGAAGAATGGTCAATAAAACTGGACCGTCACCCATGCGTCTGCTACCCTGATGCGGATCATAGGATCACCCCACCCCCCTGCTTTCCCTCCGAGGAGAATTCCCGCCATGAAACGCATTGTCAGTTGTTTGGTTACCCTGAGTTTGTTGGTTGCTGCCGTCGAGGCTGCCGAGCTGAAGGTCGGCGACGCCGCTCCGTCATTCTCGATGCAAGCCAGCGACGGTCAGACCTATACACTCGATCAGTTCAAGGGAAAGAAGGCGGTCGTGATCGCCTGGTATCCCAAGTCGTTCACGGGGGGCTGCACCAAGGAGTGCAAGTCGATGAAGACGTACGGAGCCGAACTCAAGGCGCTCAACGTCGCTTACTTCACCGCCAGCTGCGACCCGGTCGATGTGCAAAAGAAGTTTGCCGAGAGTCTCGAAGTTGATTATCCGATCTTGGCTGACCCCTCGAAGGACGCCGCCAAGGCGTTCGGCGTGAGTGACGGCACGAAGAATGCTGCGCGACATACGATTTTCATCGACAAGAATGGTAAGGTCGCCCACGTCGAGATTAAAGTGAATACTGAGACGCACGGCAAGGACATTGCCGCGAAGCTCAAGGAGCTCGGCATCGCCAACTAAGGTGGGCGCTGATGTTTGAAAGAAATTGAGAAGCGTGGGAGTCGGGCTCGGCTCCCACGCTTTGTTTATCCCCGAATGCAATTGAGCATCATGAAGATCACCGAAGTTATCTGCCAAATCCTTCGCATCCCTCAGATCACGGCCAAGACGGCGAGCAGCCAGGACGCGGTGCTCGTGCGGATACGTACCGATAACGGGCTCGAAGGGTTCGGCGAGGCCGACAGTTCGCCCGAGGTCGTCAAGGCGATCGTCGATGCGCCGTTCAGTCATAATATCGCCTGCGGGCTGCGTGAGTTGCTCATCGGCGAGAACCCGCTCGAGACCGAACGTCTGTGGCAGAAGATGTACCGTCGCACGATGTACTACGGTCGCACGTCGGTCACGATCAGCGCGATGGCGGCGATTGATGTGGCGCTTTGGGATCTGAAGGGGAAGCATTTCGGTGTTCCGATCCATACGTTGCTCGGCGGCAAACAGCACGACAAGGTCTTGGCCTACGCCTCGATTCTTTTCGGCCGTAATGGGGCTGAGACCCGCGATATTGGCCGCCGCTGGATCGATGCCGGATATCGGGCCGTCAAGTTCGGTTGGGAACCGATGGGGCAGAGCGAGGCGCTCGACATCGAGTTGGTGCGCGGCGCGCGAGCGGGGCTGGGCGATGACTCCACGCTGCTCATCGATGCCGGTTGTGTTTGGGACACCCGCACGGCGCTGCAGCGAGCTCATGCGTTTGCCGAGTTTCGCCCCGGCTGGCTCGAAGAGCCGCTGCGCGAGGATAACGTCGAAGGGTACGCTTGGCTGCGCGACCGATCGCCGATTCCGATCGCGGCGGGCGAAGGGGAGTGCGGCCGCGAATCGTTCCGCCCGCTGATCGATCGTCGCGCGCTCGATGTCTATCAGGTCGACATCTCACGCTGTGGCTTTACCGACTCGGCCTACATTCGTTCGCGTGTCGAGGAGATTGGCTCGCGGCTGTGCAATCATTGTTATACGAGCCCGATCACGGTGGCAGCCAGCATTCACTGGCTAAGCACCTGCCGCGATGCGTTCTTGTTCGAGGATTGCGTCGAGGACTCGCCGCTGCGGCACGAGTTGACCCACGAGCGCGTGCAAGCCGTCGATGGTTGGATCGCGCCGCCGATGGGTCCTGGCTTGGGCATCACGCTGGACGAAGATTTTGTGAAGCGGCACCTCGTGTGCGAGTCGGGCCGTAAGTAGTTGATGCGTCGTCGCGAGCATCACGGTTGTGGCGGCTTCGTCAAGAACAGCGCCTCGCTGCGCATATAGGCCATCACGGTCGTCGAGTTGAAGTAGTGAAACGATCCATGCCGACGACCAATCTGTCGGCTGACGTTGATTCCTTCGAGTCGAAACGAATCGTAGCCGAGCGAGCGCGGGTCGGGAGCGCCGAGATAACCGATCGAATGGGCTCCTTCGGACGGATCGAGCCGATAGTAGTGTCGCAATGCGGGGTCGAGCGGATTCACGGTGAAGAAGCAACGCTCGACTTGGTTGAGTGATTGGCCATAGCGGTCGCCGGGGACGAGCGCGTCGTAATCGAGTGCTCCGGCGAGCAGGATGGCCCGGCGGGGAGGTGGCGTGGCCGGGCTCGGCGAGGTTTCGCCGCTCAATTCGCGGCCGTCGATCGATCCGCCGTCGAGGTAGTGCAACGCAGCCATCGTCGCGCGGGCCCCAAAGCTGAAGGCAATCATCGAGACCCTCTCGGTCGCGGGGATTCGTCTCAAAAACTCGCCGAAGTAGTACCCCTCGTCGTCGGCACGATCGGCCTTGTATCGCGTGTCGGACCAGAGACGGTGGCATACTCGATCGCTTGGCCACGACCAAATCACGCGCCGCGCATCGACACACCCGCAGGCGTCGACATGTGCGAAGACTTGCTGTCCCAATTGGAGCGCTTCGCAGTGGTTGGTTAGATTACCGTGCAAATAAACGATCGTGGGTTGCTCAGGTTTTGCGCTGGCGTGGAACTCGTCGAGAGTCGAGTTTTGCCAACGACCGTCACGGCAAACCTGCACCGTCGGCATAAAGGGCGCCACCGCGCAACAAGGCAAATCCGGCAGACATCGTGTGTTGATCACCCACAGCGAACCGCAGGGACATGCGGGCGGCTTCGGCAACACGATGCCGTCAGGGGGCGAGGGCGGAGAATCGACGACCTCGTAACGCCATGCGACCGTCGACGGCTGGCGGAACCGCGTGGCACACTCATCGGCCGGGGCGCTGTGTCCGAACAGCAAGCACAGCGCAGCCGCTAGGAACAGCGCGCGGAACGTGCCGCGCGGCGGTTTTCGAGTTGCTCGTCGAGTCGGGATGGTCGATAGGCTCATCGCACTCCGTTGCCTCGTTCGGGGCCACTTCAACGCGGCACTGAACGACCTGCGGGCATAACACGCACAATCGTCACGGCCTGCCGTCCGGGCGACCTAGTATGTGGCGAATTGTCGACGTGTTTCGTTTGCACATCATCGGCCGTGGGGTAGAGTTTCACGACTCACCTTTTAGTGAGCAGACATGGAAGAATCTGAGCGGAGATAGCAGTCATGAAGAGGCTGATGATTATTGCGGTTCTCGCGTTGGTGACGAGCGGCGCGACAGGCTGCAACCGGCAGTGGTTCACTCGAGGCTCGAACTGTAACACGGCGGCGCCCAACTGCGCGCCCGACTACTCGGCGCACTCGCCTGTTGTCGGCACGCCCGAGGGAACGGTCTCTTACCCCGGCCCAGGCACCTAATCGAACAGGCTCCGATCATCGAGTCGGTCGTTCACACGCGCCGACTGTTTTTGCGTCACTCGCGGTCGAGCCGGTGGACCCTGGCTCGCCGCGGGTGATGGATGTGCGGTGACGGAGACTCGATTCCAGCACGTTCGTACGTAAGGAGGCGTATGATGCAGACGACGATGCGCGGTGCTCGCCCCAGCCAGTTTGGGCGAGTCATATTGCAGCATGTCTATCAAAGTCGGCCGCGGCGGATCGACCCCCCGCAGGACCGTACTCGGCTGCGCAAGCCGCACTTTCCGGTGGTATGGGTTATGCCGACCGAGTTGGCCGATCGGCAGCTTTTACCCAAGCGTTGAGCTTTGACTCCGCCGCGTCACGAGAGCATACTGAAAGCATAACGCCGCACGCACGTCATTTCTTCGCGGCGCGTCGCTTGGCGGATTGCAGTCTCTTGGGCGAGGTTGATATGAGCCGCGTCGTCTCTCGCAGCATCACCGCCAGGACGATCATCGTCGCGATGAATCTGTTGGTAGGTTTGCAATCACTTTGCGCTCAGAACTCAACGGCGGCTGAACCGTCCCAAGCCGAGACGGTCGCGGTCGAGGCGAAACCGACTGGCCCGGGGCTACAACTGATCGAGCCGCGCACCTATCGGCTGCGAGTCATCACGAAGATCGAGGCTCCCGACGCGCCATTGAATAACGTCGTAGCCACTTCGCCCATTCCGATCGAGTGGCCCGAGCAGAAACTCAAACTATTGAGCGAGAAGATCACGCCCGGCGCCAAGGTGACCGAGCAGCTATTGAAGGGGCAAGCCGGATTTATGCGATTGCAGGTCCCGTCGATTGCCAAGGGCGAGTCGGCGAGCGTCGAGCGGCTATACGAAGTCACGCGCTATCGGCTCAAGTTCAATGTGCCCCCCGACCCGCTGAAGCAGCCACGTAGCGTACCGGGCGAATTACGCGAGCAGCTCACGAGCCCCGCCCCGGGCATCGAGATGACCGATCCGAAGATGATCGAGTTGGCCAAGCAACTCAAGCGTGAAGAGCTGCCGGCCTGGGATCGCGTGCATTCGATTTGGAAGTGGACGCGCGACAATATCAAGTTCCAGAACGGCGACTTTCGCGGCGCGCTGTTTGCCATCGAACAAGGTTGCGGCGATTGCGAAGAGATGAGCGCGTTGTTCATCGGCCTGCTGCGGCTCAATGGCCTGCAGGGCCGCACGGTCTGGGTCGAAGGTCACGACTATCCGGAGTTTTACTTAATCGACAAGCAGGGGCGCGGACATTGGATACCGGCTCAGGTCGTGGGACCCGAGTGGTTTGGCGAGATGACCGAATACCGTCCCATATTTCAGAAAGGGGATCGGTTTTACGACGCGCTGCAGAAGCAGTTTGTGCGGTACGTTCCGCACACGGTCAAGAGCGACGGCAAGGCGGCCCCCAGGTTGACGGTCGATCACCAGATTATTGCCGACTCGGACATCAATGGACCGCTGTACGTTAATCCGAAATAGCTTGTGCTGCATGGCGTTGATTCTGTTTCCCTCGCTTGTTGGCGCGGCGGAAGCCGATGCGTCGTTCGCGGCGCGACGCGCCGAGCGGTTGAAGTTGCTCATTGCGCCTCCCGAGCCACGGCAGTCGAGTGGCGCGGCGAAACATCCGATCGACGCCATGATCGAGGCCCGCTGGCCCGCTGGCACGGCTGGACTTCAGGCTCCCGCCTTGTGCGACGATGCGACGTTTATGCGGCGCGCGACGCTTGATATTACGGGGCTGATTCCATCATTTACCGAGCTCACGACGTTTCTGAACAACCGCTCGCCGCAGAAACGCACTCAACTGATCGATCAACTACTTGCCCGCCGCACGGAGTACGCCGCGCATTGGACGCCATTTTGGGAGGACGCCTTGGCCAGTCAGAATGTGACCCATCAGGGAGGCATTCCGACGCACGGCAACTATCGCGAATGGATCATGGAGCAGTTCGAGCTCAATCGCCCTTACGATCAATGGGTCGCCGAGTTGCTCGACCCGGCCGCGCGTGGTCGCAAGCAGGCCCATGAGGATATCTTTGGGCGCAAGTTCACGATCGATTTTGTTCGCAGCGACACGCATGCCGACACGCTCCAGACCGCCTCGAACATCGGACAAGTGTTCTTGGGCACGGCGATGAAATGTGCCAGTTGCCACGATCACTTCGAGAACCCCGAGTGGACTCAAGAGCGGTTCCTAGGATTTGCCGGGCTGTTCGCTGCTCAGGACTTGGAAAAAATTCGCTGCGAGGTCCACAGCGGTCAGCGGATCGCGGCGCGGTTTCCGTTTGAGTTGCCCGGCTGGGAAGCAACGTTGCCAGCGAGTCCTGCGGAGCGACTGAGCGCTGCCGCGCGGTGGACGGTCGATCCGACCAATCCGCGGTTTGCCAAGACGATCGTCAATCGGCTTTGGCGACGGTACCTGGGACTGGGGTTGTTCGAGCCGGCCGACGATTATCGTGCCGACACGGCCGTGAGCCACCCGGAGTTGCTCGACTGGCTGGCCTATGACTTTCTCGCACATGGATGCGATCTCCAGCACACGATCCGACTGATCCTGACGAGCCAGACCTATCAGCGTCGTTACGATGCGGCGCTGGCTGATCACTTCGATGTGACTCAACGCGCATTGCCGCGATACTTTCGCTCGCCAGCCCTGCGTCGACTCACAGCCGAGCAGTTCGTCGACAGTGTGCGGCTTGCGAGCAGCGGGCAGCTTTCGCCCAAGGAGCGACTGTATCTCGACATTCGCGCCACGCCGCTGGTCCGATCGCTGGGTCGCCTCGACTCGCGCAGCGAAGTTAGCACCGCGCGGAGCGAGGATCTGGCCGTCGTACAAACGCTCGAATGGCTTAACGGCAAGGAACTGTTCGATCTGATCGACAATAGCCTGACGTTCGCCAAGCCGTTTGCGAAAGGTGACCTGCGGGCAGTCGTCGATCGCATGTACCGCTCGATTCTCAGTCGGGGCGCAACGCTCGACGAGAAAAAGGCAGGGCAGGCGTTCCTCACCGGGGTCGAGTTCTCCGAAGGCTTGCGCGACCTGGCATGGGCTCTCGTCTGTTCTCCTGAATTTATCTTCATCAAGTGACCATGACCCAGTTGCCCATTACGCGCCGCGCATTTATGAGCACGACGGCCGTTGCGCTCACGGCGCTGCCGAGCGCGCGTGCCGAGGCGAGTGCGACCGACACGATCAAGCGGCTCTCGGCCTTGGCCGACTCGGTGATCTTCATCTGGCTGCCTGGTGGGATGCCTCAGACAGACATGTGGGACCCCAAGCGACTGACGCCGTTCCGCGCCGGCATGAAAGGGAGTGAATTGCTCGGCACCTGTGAATCGATCGCCACGAGTGTCGATGGGGTGCGGCTGGGAGCGGGGTTGGAGCAGATCGCCCAGGTGATGCATCACGGCACGCTGCTCCGCAGTCTGACGAACGAGACCAAGTTCGGTGCGGTGCATCTCAAAGCTCAGCATTACATGATGACGGGCCATCTGTTCCCAGCCGGGGTCAAAGCGCCGAGCATGGGGGCCGTGCTGTCGCGGATGTTGGGCCCTCGCCAAGCCAACGTGCCCCCGTATGTGTACGTCGGCCGCGACATCGATACTTCGGATACCGAAAAGCAGTTCATCAACGAGTACCTTGGGCCAGGGTTTTACGGACCGCGCTATGCTCCGCTGATGATCCCCGACCCCGCGGCAGGCCTTTCGACGCTCAATACGTTAGCCGGCATGACACCGCAGCGGCTCGATCGCAAGCTGGCGTATCTCAAGAGCGTGGCGGGCGCAGCCGACGAGCGACTACGCAACAGCGACAAGGTCGTCGAGTACATGCAAGCCATCGAGGCCGCTCGCGGCATGATGGACTCGCCCGTGAAGCGGGCCTTCGATTTTCTGAAACAGGAATCTCCCGAAACGATCGCCGCCTACCAGCCACGCATCACCCGCGGCGATTTGTTGGATAAGTGGTACTGGTTCGGACAGCGATTTGGGAATGGGCTGCTGCTGGCTCGGCGTTTGGTCGAGGCCGGCGTTCGCTTCGTGCAAGTCGAACTACAGTATCAGGCGTTCAAAGGGTTCGATACGCATGAAGACGGGGCCAAGCGGCTCGTCGAGTTGAAGCGGCAAATCGATGCCCCGATCGCCACACTGATCGCCGATTTGCATCGACGCGGGTTACTCGATCGCACGCTGGTCGTGGTGGCCAGCGAGTTTGGTCGCACGATCGCCAACGCGCCCAAGGCGGGGGTCGAGCCGATCGGCTTCGCCGAGTCGCAGACCGGCGATGAATTGATCCTTGCTAACGAGTCGATGTATGGATTTCATGGGCACTTTAGCAGCGCGAACAGCTTGTTGTTCTTCGGCGGAGGCTTTAAACGCGGCGCGGTTTATGGACGCACGGCCGAGCGTCACCCGCTCGTACCTATCGAGCAGCCCGTCTCGTTGAGCGACGTACACGCGACGATCTACCGCGCGATGGGGCTCGCGGCCGACAGCCATTATGTGACCGAGGGCCGACCGTTTCACGTCACCAAGGACGGTAAAGGGCATGTGATCGCCGGGTTGCTCGCCTGAGCCGAGCAGTTCGCGTCGCCGTTTGCGCCCTAAACTTCACGGAGAGGACCAACCGATATCGCGGCGCGCTCGTAGCGCCAGTTCTGATTTTGCCGATTGTGAGGGTGAGACGATGCGTGCGTTGAGCGTGGCAATGGCGTTGTGCCTGATGAACTCGATGGCTTTGGCTCAGAACAGCACAAGCGATTTTGCGAACGAGGAGACCAAGGGGCCTCGGTCCGATCAGAGGTTCACCAGCGAGATCCGTATTGGCGTGGTGGTGGTGGCCGAAACGGTCTGTCGCGGCATCAACGCCACGGTCCCCGTGCCGATCGATTTGCCCGAGCAGAAGGTGAAGATCATTAAGGAGGATATCACGCCGTCGGCCAAGAGCGTGACGTATCGTGGCAGCGCGGGGCTTGTGAAACAGATGTCGGTCGTGATTCCGACGATGCCTGCCCGCGACGAGGCCCGGGCTCTAATTACGTTCGAGGTGACACGGACGACCCTCAAGCCGCCCTCCGACACGAGCCTATTCGTGTTGGCTCCGGCGAAGAAGCTCAAGCCGGATATCAAAGCGTTTTTAACCCCCAGCCCATATATCGAGACGCAGAACGCGGCGATTCGCTCGTGGAGCAAGGAGTTGTTCGGCACGAAGGACACGGCGTGGGAGAAGATCGAAGCACTGTACGATGGCACCCGCGCCAAGATCGAGTTTCGCAACGGGCCGCTCAAAGGGGCCGCTCAATCGTTCAAGGACGGCTTTGGCGACAAAGAGGAACTATGCAGCGTGTTCATCTGCGCCTGTCGTCAGAACGACGTACCTGCCCGCATGGTGTGGGTCGAAGGCCATTGCTATGTCGAGTTCTACGTGGAAGACAGCGAAGGGAAAGGATACTGGATTCCTTGTAATGTGGCCGGCGAGCGTGAGTTTGGTGGCATCAGCGACGGTCGGCCCATTCTGATGAAGGGGGACAACTTCCGCACGAGCGAGAAGCCCGAGCCGCAACGATTTGTCGCCCCGTGGCTCACGGGCTCGGGCGGGAAACCGCAGGTGCAATTCTTTCGCGAGCTGAGCGTGGCACCGGTTGCTAGCAAGTGAGCTACCGTCGGGCGATCATTTTGTCATCAACGCTCGTTGAACTGGCGTTGACCCATCGACCGGGGGACTTTACTATCCGGCCCCTTCGTAGTTCAGCGAGTGGGAAGATATTCCGATCGTGATAATTCTCCGGATTGTATGGAGTCGGTCACCTCGGAATGCCGATTGTCGGTTGACGAGTAGGTGCTGGCCTCACACCGCGCGGCACGATGCTGAGCGGGCGAGCGAAGCTTGAGACAACGAATTGAACCGGATTGGTCGTCAAGGATGAACGACCTGAGCGATGATGGCAGGAACGCCACTATTTCGCTCAGTCGCTCGGCTACGACGACGTCACTTAGCACAGGATGTGCGTGCCATGCGAGTCAAACTGCCGCTGCTTGCTCTCTCAGCGATGATGTTGAGTTCGGTGGGCTGTCAATCGACGAGCGGCTGGTCTTGGCCGTTGAGTTCGTCGAAGAGTAAATTTTCGAGTCCGCCGCCGTATGCGAACACTCCGGCGGCGAATCCGTCGCTCCCCTCGTCGACCGCGACGCCATCGACTCCGCCCGGCACAAATTCAACCCCCTATGCGTCGAGTGCGCCGTCTTATCAGGCCCCCGGCGGCGTAGCGGGCGCGGCACCCGTGTATAACGCGGCGCCTTACGGTCAATCGTATCCGAACCAACCTGCGCAGTACTCAGCGACTCCGGGCGCGCCGTCGACCACCGCCAATCCGTGGGGCAACGCCGCGACGGCTGCTGCCGGCGGATCGGGTGGCTATAACCCATCGAGTCCGTACAACGTCTCACAAACGGCGCCCAGCTACGCGGGTGGCGGAGTCTCACAATCGGCGCCCAGCTACGCGGGCGGCGGATCGTACTCGCCTCCGAGCGGGGCATCGAATCCGTATGCGACTCCTCCCGCCAGCGGCAATACCCCGGCCAGTTACACAGCTCCCGCAACAGCCGGTTACGACCCAACGGGCGGTTTACCGGCGAACACGAATCCGCAGGTCTATGCGGGCACCGACCGCTCGTCGACCGCACCGAAGAATTTCTCCGGCGCGTACGATCCGGCTGCGGGTGCGGCGAACTATCCGAGCACAGCGGGTTCGACAACCGGTGGCGCGGCGGCCTCATGGCCTCCGGCATCGTCAAGCACCACGGCCGCTTATCAGCCCGGCAGCACACGCGGCAAGGACCCGATTCCGACCTCCGTGGGGACACCGTATCAACCGGCCGGCGCCACGGCCTCGGCCGTTGCTCCACCGGTGACCGCTCCGGCCGGAGTGCCACCGACAGCCGCGCGGGGTGACGGTCGCTACGACGATTACTATCAAAACCGCGGCATCAAGTAAGCGGTTCACTTCGAGCCCGCGTGGGGCGCTGACCCATCGTGCGTCGACACGAATCGGCTCAGCAAAGCAGTCAGGCAGCGAGCCGCTTCGGGGTTAAGCTCAGCCGTTGCTTGCCCTTGCTCGTCGACCATCCCCAGCCAGGTGATCCGCACGGGCCACCGCGCGTCTCGGGCCGTGGCATTGAAGCGTTCTTGCACGCGGAGTGCCCACACGACGCCCACCTGATCGCGAAAGGCGAGCCAAGCGTGGTGCCAATTCTCCTGAGACTCGAGCGAGCCTCGCAGCACGCGAAGCGCGAGGTACGGAGCGAGTGCGAGGCACACGACCCCGCCGACCCAGGCCCGGTCGTAATCGTCGCCTCCCAACGGCGCCAGGTACGGGGCTAGCAACATGAGCTGCCCAACGCCGGCGAACACCGCGCTCCAGACGAGCCGCGTGGGCAGGTAATTGCCAAACCCTGCGAGCCAGAGCGCGATGACGAACGCGCCGCGCACAGCATGCAGCGACACGATGGTTCCGTTTTGATATAGCAGCGACTCGCCCACTGGCATGGCGAGCGTTACGAGCAGCGCGACGACGATACACTGCCAGGCTCGATCTTGCGGTCGTTTGGCCCCCATCACCGCCATGTTCGGCGCCAGGGTCAACACGCTGGCCAGATAACGCCAATTTGGCGCGAAACCGTCGCTGCCGGCCAAGCTGGCCAACCCCAGCGCGACGAGCGCCGCGAGCGACCAATTCGCGGCTGCCATGAGTGTCGAACCTCGCAGGCGGCGGCGCAGTTGCCAGACCGCCGCGACTCCCAGTGCCGCGACGAAGGCCATGGCCCACATCATCGTTACGTGGCGCATCAAGGTTATGGCTGACAGAATCATTCTGTTGCGTGCGGACGAAATAACCTGGAAGTTGAACGGAAATCGCGATGAATTTGAGCGTCGACGGTCAGTTGAGCCTGACGGCATCTTAACCGCTGGCCGAATAAGTTACAGGCGTGCGATGCTAGCATCGCACGCGTTGAGCGCCCCAGGGTTCATTGGCGCCGATTAAACCGATTTTCGCGATGGATCGATTCAGGAGAAACGGAATGATGAGCCAACGAGCTCGACGCCCTCTGGCGTGGATGTGTGCCTGGTGTCTGAGCGTGGCCTGGGCTGAGAACGTCTCGGCCGACCATTTGGGCGTGCGATTGGGTATGGGCTACGGCCCGGGTTACAACACGACGCACTGCGCATCGTGCGGACCGCAAGCCGCTCCGCGCGGCTGCAAGACCTGCGGCAATGTGGGGACATGTGGCGAGCGCGGCTGCTGCGAGTTCCCGCCCAACTGGACCTATGGCGTCTGGGACAACTACGGCTCCGAGTGGAAGCCGTGGTTCACCGCCGGCCAGAAGCCGATCAGTCGGCGTGGCCGCGCTTGCTGGTAGCGTCCACAAAGCGAACATAATCGACTATAGCCATTCGATCTGTCGGACCGATAGATGGGATAGTGACAGCAAGGCCATGAGGGCCTTCGCGGTCGCGGGTCCTATCGAGATCTCAGGACCAACCGGGAGGGCGGGACAGCCTGTCCCGTTCAGGATAGAGGTCATGGTCATGCGACGGAACGGATGACCATGACCTTTTTTTATTGACGTGATGCGCTCTCTCGCACTGTGCGGCGCTATCGCGGCAATGCGGCTTTTTCCTGAACGGGTTAATCTATCGTGCGACACGATCAACGCCGCGGCGACGAATTGCGCCCGCTCCAGATCAAGCGTCATTACACGCGACCTTCGCCCGGCAGCGTGCTGATCCACGCCGGTCAAACCACTGTGCTCTGCACGGCGAGCATCGAGGAGTCGGTGCCCCCGTGGCTCAAAGGGCAGGGGACTGGTTGGATCACGGCCGAGTACAGCATGCTCCCCGGCAGCACTCAGCCGCGCAAGACCCGCGATCGCGGCATCAAAATCGATGGCCGTACGACGGAAATTCAGCGACTGATCGGCCGCTCGCTGCGCGCCGTGGTCGATCTGGCCGCTCTCGGCGAACGGACGATCAATCTCGACTGTGACGTGTTGGAAGCCGACGGCGGCACGCGCACCGCGAGCATCACCGGTGCATTTGTGGCGTTGGTCGACGCTCTCGACAGCATTTCCCAGCAGCTCGGCACCGAGCGGCGGGTCTTGAAGGACAGCGTCGCTGCCGTGAGCGTCGGGATTGTCGACGGCACGCCGGTACTCGATCTCGATTATGTCGAAGACGTGAAAGCAGCGGTTGACATGAACGTCGTGATGACCGGGGCGGGTCGCTTCGTCGAAGTGCAAGGGACCGGCGAAGAGGCGACCTTTTCTGACAGTGAGTTGAGCGCGCTGCTCGCCCTGGCCAAGGGGGGCATTCGGCAGTTGATCGTCGAGCAACAGACCGCATTGGGCCCCAAATGGCCCTGGGCGTAATTGGCCTTCAGCTCTCTCCTCGACCCACATCCCGCGCCCCTCACCCCTATTCCTAAGCTACCCTTGCGTAGCTCGTCGCTGCGCGCCGTGTAAAGATTGTGTCGAGATTGTCGGTGGCGCCGCTCGAAGGGCGACTCATAGGAGTTGAGCGATGATCCCACTGTTGATGCGGAAGAAGCGGCTGTCGGTGCATACGTTGCTGCGGCGGGCTATCAATCAGTCGACGCCGACCAAAGCCCCGTTGAAGGGCGAGAAGCGCTGGGAGTCGCGCTCCAATCGCACGTTGGTCGTGCTCGTGGTCCCCGTCGTGCGCCGCGAGATCCAAGTCGAACAGGCGACCGCCGCGCTCACCAAGAATCTCTCCAGCGATGGCGTCGCGATTGTCACAGCCACACCGCCCGGGACCGATCGACTGCTGATCGGCTTCTTGCTCGACGGTCGCGCGGTGCTGGTGCGCGGACAGGTGCAGATGCTCAAGCACCTCGGCGGCGGCTTTTATCAATCGTGTGTCGAGCTGACCGAAATTATGAATCCAGACTCGATTGCTGAATACGAAGCGATCTGTGAGCGCGTCAAGCAACTCCGGGCGTAGCAGAGGAGAAGGGAACCACGGATGAACACCGATGGACACGGATCGGAATGTGGACAAGCGGAGTTGATGGATCGAGTTCTGAAATGAACTCTTTCCTCCCTTTCTTCATCATTTGTGTTTATCCGTGTTCATCGGTGGTTCCTTTTTCTGTTCGGTGGTTTTTTAATTTGCTTTAGGGCTGCACTTGCACAGTCCGCAGCAGCGGCCGAGCGCTTGCAACTCGCTGCTCGGGCAGAAGGCGATGTTCGCGGCGAGCATGATCGCGGCGAAGCCAGCCAGGCCGGTCAAAAGTACGATCGAACCCCAGTAGAGGAACGAGAGCACGATCACGAGCGGCCTGAGCGTGCGGTTCCAAATCAACACGATGTACACCACCTCGAACGCGAGCAGGGCATGGGTCCACGCGCCGACAAGGAAGTGATGACCATTGAGCCAAGCGAAGTCGACGATCGGGCCGCCGGGGGTGACCGCCAACCACCACACAGCTTGGCCATTCATCCAAGACGGCTCAACAGCGAGCTTGCCGATGAACATCATCGCGTACACGAGCACAACGTGCAGTTGGATCAAACGAATGACGACGTTTGTGCCCCAGCTCGGATGCAGTGTTCCGGCGGGCTCGGGTGCCTTCCGCTTCCGCAGCCAGGCGTCGATCGACATGTACATGCCCGACGAACCAAGGCAGAGATAGAACAGCAGGAAGGCCAGGATGCGGTCAGGGACCCAAATCATCACGGGGTACAATCGGTGGATGTACGACAGCAGGGCGATCAAGCTGAGCACGCCGGTCACGCGCGTGAACAGGCCCAGGGTGTAGGCGAGAATCACGCCGACGCAAGCCCAATGGGCGGCCGCGAGCGCCGACCCCCGATTGAAATAATCGAAGAGCGAGATCCGAACCGGCGGCAGCTCACGCTGCCGCGAGTCGAGTGACGTGCCGAGCATCGTGAGCGTTTCGACCGAGACAACGCTGTCGGCCGACATGAGCCGATCCAATTCGGTGCCAATCGTCAGCACACTGCAGAGCGTGACCAGCCCCGTCAGGAATCGCAAGACGCTCAGCGGGCCACTGTCGGCCGGGGTGTACCAGAAGCGGTTCCACGAACCGCCGACTTCCTCGACCAGTTGATTCAAGTATCGCAGCATGACAGACCGTTGTGAGGCGAGTGTTGAGGAGTGCGGAAGCGATTAACGCGCTGAGGCTGGCGGAAGCGTCGGCAGAGCGGGGAGCGCAGGCGCCGTGGGGCTCGTCACCGGAGCTGAGTCGGCCGCCGACTCGATCTTGACCAGCGAGACGGCCTGATCATTCACCAAAATCTTCCAGCGGAGCGGGGTCTGATACTCGGCTCCGATCGGTTGGAACATCTCTGCCGGCAGGCGACGCCCTTGCAGGCGGATCTCGCCCCCCGTCGCGCCGCGCTCCCGAACCAGTCGAGCTGCCACCCCTTGCGGGATGGTCCCTTCGATGGCCGAGCCCCGAGGGACGCTGGCTGCATACAGCAGCATGGTCTCGTAACGCTGCCGTCGCTGGCCGCTCGACCACTCGACCTCGGGCCAATTCACGGTCTGCGTCGTGCCGTCGGGCATTTTCAGATCGACATTGAAACGCACGTCGAAGTCGGGATCCATCCGGAACAGGTTGTTCGTCAGATTGTACGTATGCTGGGCGTCGAGCGCCAGCAGTTGCACGTACTGCCGCAGGCCTGGGAACTCGCGAAGGCGGCTCTCGATCGGGGCGTTGCTCGCCCGAGAGGTCACGGCCACCAGCACCGCGAAAATGTGCAGGAACAGCAGGAAAGACAAGAGCGTTCGCAGCCCTTCCGAGGGGGCGGAGGCCGGAAGCGAAGTCGTAGGGGACGTTGACATGGAGCGCGTTGAATGGGGTTGGGGTAGTCTGCTCAGAAGTCAATCGACTCAAGTATGCCACCGGAATTGACTGAGGGAGAGGGGGTGGCGGAAATTGAGGCCATAAAAAAACCGGGCCTCTCAAGCAGAACTTGGGAGGCCCGGCAGAGCTTTTCACCATTTCAGACGCTGGATCGACCGTTCAGGGCTGAGTGCGGTCGGTTGAGAGCGTTTGAGGGCAAAGTCGCGTGAGGGTTAGCTCACGCTCGTGAAACTAGCGCACGAAGCTGACCGTGCGGAAACCACGATTGATGCTCGAGGTCTTCGGGGCCGGCGGAGCGGCTGGCTTCTTGTCGTCAGCCTTCGGGGCGGCGGCAGGAGCCGAACCGGCGCAAGGAGCCGGGCAGCAGCAAGCCTTCGGAGCGCAGCAGGCCGGAGCACAGCAGCGAGCACGCAGGCGAGCGAACAAGCCACCGCAGCAACCGTCGCAACGATCCTTGTGGCACTTGTGGCAAGCGGTGCAGCTGCCCTTGCAGGCGTCTGAGCACGAGCACGAGCAACCGTGGCCAGCGACGGCCTTGGTGCTCTCGCCACCCAACAAAACAATACCGACGACCGCGAAGAACATCGCGAGTCCGAGAACAAATGCACGATTCATGAATTCCTCCTAACAAACAAAAACAGGTACCGTACCGTAAAAACACATGGCCGTTCTAAACCTAGAAGCGCCTCTCGAACAACGGCCGTTTGGAGAGGAGCCGGTTAACCGCGTCCCGCCCTATCTGCTGAACCCACGTTTCTCGGATAGCCCTGTGAACTTTACCGATTGCGTGAAATACAGCCGACGTAGCAGGCTAGGTTGAATAAGCTAGCACCGGTAAAGTCTATGTCAAGTGCCGACGTTACCGGTCATGGCCTTTAGGGGGCAGACGCGAAGTGCGTGGAATGCGATATCTTGGCATTCAAATCTAAGAGAGATTCACAGCCCTAGCGGGACCAAAAACAAAAAAACAGGGCTCGCCACGCAACTGGCGAGCCCTGTTTTGTCTTTAACCGCTGTAACGATCACGACCCGTGCGACCGTGACCGATCAATCGAAAGTAATTACTGGGTAATTACTTAAGCTGTGGATTGGCGGGCGTTCCAGGACGAACCGCCTGAATCGCGTCCGGCGCAACACCCGTCGGTGGCACCCCAGCGGCCGGAGCCTGAGCGGTCGCCCCCGGGATCGTAGCGCCAGGTGCTGGAGCAGCTCCAGCCACCGTCCCTTGGGGGGCAGGCTCCGTCGGCTTGGCCGTCGGATCGGTTGCGCGCTTAACCGCCAAATCGTTAATTTGCTGGAATTTTACCAGCATGTCCTGCGGGTCTTCAAAGTTGAAGTACACGACGTCGAGGTCCTCGAAGGGCGTGATCCCCATCCCGACGATGCGCCAACCCTCGGCCTCTTTATGAATCATCCAGACGATTTCATCGGTCTTGGGCTTGCCCGTGTCGTCGATGTCGGTCCATTTGCTGGCGACATACGCTCCTTGGTCGTTTGCATCGCCGACGAGTTTGCATTCGCCGACTTCGTACTTCGCGGTCTCGCTCCCTTGCGGGGCGACTTGCAGATCGTACTTCTTCGTGTTCTCGACCGATAGTTTCGTCAGCAAGGCCTCGGCGGTGCGGTCGTCCCCTTTACAGACGGCGGCTAAAAACCGATCGATGACCTGTTCTGGCTTGAGGTCGGCTGGAATCACGACGGCCGGTGCCTGAGCGACTTCGCCCGGAGGAGTGCTGCTCCCTGTGCAACCTGTCAGGGCCGTGGCAACGAGCAACTCCACACATAAAAACCAACGGACGCCATCCATGGCGATGATCTCCTGGCACGAGTGAACGATGAATTTTAGGCTCTCTGAGCCGATGCGCGGCGGAGAGTTTCGCAGGATCGTCCGCGCGGGTCAAGACAAGATCGTGGCCCGTGCTAGCGGAGGGTGCAGAGGAGTGGAGGGGCAGAGGAGTTAGCCGCGACGCGCAGCGGAGCGCGTAAGCTTGGCATCGACTTCTCGGTTGCGCTCAAGCTTACGCGCTCCGCTGCGCGTCGCGGCTAACGTACAAAACTTGTTTCCACCCCTCCACCCCTCCATTCCTCTGCCCCTTCCCCCTCCTCACCCCGCCCCCAAGCCTCGATCAAACGCGTCTTGATCGCGCTGATACAACGCCAACTGCGACTCGAACGTCCCACTCGAAATCCGCCACTGCGGGTTCTCGTCGGTGTAGGCATTCGCATGGGCCACGAAGACTCGGTAGAGGAATTTGAACAAATGCCGCGGTACCCGGAGTGTGCGCAACCCTTCGATCAAGCGGCGATCGCTGACGTCGTCGTCGAACAACGATCGCAGGGACGGATTTTTGCCCGGTGCGGCACACGCCTTGAGTCGGGCATTGGCCACGTCGTACAACGCCTCGCCGGTCCATTCCAGCGACGGGATCATGTTCTGCTTGTCGAGCCGGGCCCGTTGGTAAAATTCTCGATCCTCGCGATCAATAAAATACGACAGCTCGATGGGCAGCAGCAGCTTGAAGCCGATTCCCGGGTGTTTAAGGAACTTGTTGTCGAGCATTGGCCAGAGTAAAGCTCGCATCTGGTCGGGCGACCCGTTCACTAAATGGGGCTCGTCCAATCGGTCGACGATCACGAGAATACTGGCCACGCCGAGGGCTTCGAGCACCCCTTGAAATTTCCGCAGCAGCTCGTAGCGGTCGTCGGTTCGTTCTTTGTCCGGCAGCGGCTGACCGGCCAACTCGTCGTTCGTAAAGTGCATGAGCACCTGCCGCAGCGGGTTGGCCTCGTGCTGCACTACTCGCAACTGCTGAGTGATACCCCGCGCTCGCCACAACCACTTGCCGCATCGCGCCAGCCACGGCATCCACAACAGCGCCACGACCAAATACGGCCAGGGGGTAAACAGCACGTCCCAGCGTTGCTGCCAGATAATGAGCGCCGCCACGGCCAAGGTCGTTACCCAACCGAGCGCGACGGTCCAGCGCGAGCGCCAAGTACGGAACCGCAACTTGCGTCGCAGCCGATGCCACCGTTGTCGGAACGGCTCGGCCGTCGATTGATCGTAACACGCAGCGAGTAGGAGCAGGTCGCGTGACTGATGTCGGTTCATTCGCGAGACGTCGACATTGCTTAGCCCGCGGGCGGTCACGGTGTCTTTCTGACCGTTCAGGATCGTGTCGACGAGCTGAGTTGTTCCCAGCACGAGGATCGCGTCCATGTGGTCCCACAACCGCCAGTGGGTCAACACGCGATCGCCACGCTGCTGTCGACGGCTGAGCTTGTTGCAGAATTGGTTCAGCAACGGGTTGAAGTCGTCGTACTCGATGACCAGCGTGCGGCGGTCCGGATGTTCTTGATTGTAGCGTGCGACGTGCCGCACGATCTGCAACCGCATGGCGGTCTTGCCCGCCCCTTTCTCGCCGAACACGACCGACGTTGCCGGGTCGCCCGGGTCGCCGTAGATTTTATCCCAGGTCGGATGATACGTGCTCGAGATGCAATGCTCTTTGAAGACGGGGTCCGTCTGGGCATCTTCTTCGGCGAACGGATTAGCGACCACGCCGTGATGGTCGAGAAACTGCTGAATTTTCATGCACGCATCCGTGTGCGGAACAAAACATCAATCCGGTTGTGATCACCGAGTGGACGCAATGCCGAGCCCGGCGTCCCTCGAGCCGAGAGACGCCGGGCCAGCGATGTCCTCAATGATTTACTTCAACTTCAAGCCTTCGATCATTTTGTTGAAGTTGGCTTCGTGCATGGCGACCGTCTTGGCCGGGCCATAGAACTTCACGAAGTAATTGCCCGCCTTCTTCGTCTGGATGATCGCGGCCAACATGCGATAGTTTGGACGCTCGACCCCCTTGCCAGGCACGAACGGGCCGGGCTTGTCTTCGTAGGTCCCTGTCACGTCGACGATCACCACATCGCAACCGCCGGTGGTCGTGTTGCGAACCTTCGCCTTCTCGCGGGTGCTCGAACCGTCGGGCTGAATGAACTGCCCGCACCAACGATTGATGTTATCTTCAATGCTGCCGCCGGCTCCCATGACCGTGGCGCGACCGGGCAGGTCGTCCCCTTCGGCCGCCTTGGCTTCAAACTCGGCTTCGATAATTCGTACCCGGGGCTGCTTCTTGGTCCAGCCCGTCGGGACCGGCATCGAGTAGGCCCCTTCGGCGATTTCGTAGAACGCTTCATCAGCGCTTATGGCCGAGCTGCTCAGCAGCGACGAGGCGAGCAAAGCCGCCGCAACAAAAAGGTTGGTTCGACACAACCGCATGGTTCATCTCCCAGGCAAAGGGTACAAATCGAGTCGGATTCGCGTCCGACCCAGATGGGTGGTCAACGACGTCTAACAACGGTCGCCTATTCTAGTCGCTCGCGCGTTCCACTCCAACCGGCAAGCAAAATAAATGGTGAATGCGAATCGCTTGCTGACCGAACACCTATTCACCGAGACCCGATCACCGGGCAACTTTGTTCAACGACGAGAGCATCGCGGCGCGGATCGTCGGCTCGGCGTCGATATTCAAGCAACTGCTCCGAGCACGCCAGGTCTCGTAGCCCCCCAGTCGATGCTGCTCGGGCGTGGGCAAATAACCCGCGTAGTCGTTGGCCAACGAAATCACCATCGTTGGCTTGAAGGGACTATCGGCTTTAATCGCCAAGCCGGTCTCGACAAACGTCTCGCACGGACTTGTGACGATCCCCAACTCGCCAATCCGCACCGCCTGCACGAGTGTCGCTAAGCGAATGGGCGCGTCGGAGAGCAAGACCGTCTCGCGGGCATAGATCTCGTTGATCGTTTTGAGCGGGAAACCGTTGCCTTGGCCGAGAATGAATCGGGCCTTGGCCACCTCGTCCATCGTGGGCAAGCGGCGGCGGACATTGACTCGCGTCTCGTGCATGGCGATCGGCACGTCGTCGCGAAACTCGAGCGACTGCCAAACGCGCTGCACCTCGTCGGCCACTTCGCTCGCTACTTTGCGAATCTGCTCGTAAGGCTGCTGACGAGGGCGTGCCTGCTGGAAGTTGACATTGTTCACATCGCCACTGGTGCCGTTGCTCATCATTGCCACGAAGGGCGGGTCCTGCGCCTCGGCTTGCAAGCGGCGCGAGATTTGCCGAGCGAACTCGCCAAAATAGTCAGCGCTGATTTCGCCTCCGCCCGTGCCACCCACATAGTGCAGCGAGTAATTCGCCAGCAGACCCAGTGGCGCGCCCGACTCGTGCTGCACGGCCAACACGGTCACGGCCGGGTCGGTGGTCCCCGCCGGCTCGACAAGCTCGGGACTCCCCGCGGGCGGATTCATCTTCACGTGGTCGACGAGGCCAAAGGGATTCGTCAGATTAAAACCGTCGCGCATCTTCCAACGTCGGTTGAAGACATGTTGCGGCATGCGGCCTGTGCCCCAAGCGGCTTTGGCGGGCGCGAGGTTATGGATCGCGCGGCGGACACCGTCGGCAATGCGGATCGCCAAGAACTCGCTGTATTGCGCATCGGGCTCGCTCTGAAAGACCCCGGCGACAGTTGGGCAGCTATGGGCATGCGTGGCCGAGACAAGCACCCGATCGAGCGGCAGCATCGTCGCCCCTTGGATCAACTCCTTGGCCGCGTCCAAGATCAGCGACGGGATCATACAACTGTCGACAACCACCAGAGCTACGCGCTCGTGACCATCGTCGAGCACCACGCAGCGGGCGTGCAACTCGTCGTGGATATGCTCGGCGGCGCGGTCTTGCATGCCACCGTTGATCGACACTCCCAGCGAAGGCGAGATGTTACTCGTCGCCGCGCCGGCGCGTAGCTTGGCCATGAGTTGCTCCTTACATTTGGGCGATGGCCTGGGCCATCTCGGTGATCGCCGCGCGGGCTTCGCTAAACAGATGAATGCGTCGCATGAAACCGTGAATCTGGCCCGGGTAGCGAAGCAGCCGGGTCGAGACGCCCGACTCCTGCAACCGTCGCGCATAGGCCTCGCCTTCGTCGCACAGGGGGTCATACTCGGCCGTGATGACGAGCGCGGGGGGCAAACCCCGCAGGCTCTCGGCTCGCAATGGCGAGGCATACGCTTGTCGCTGTTCACTCGCGGCAGGGCAGTAATGCTGCCAGAACCACTGCATCGAGGAGCGAGTGAGCATGTACCCTTCGGCACAATCGCGGTACGACTTGGTCTCGAAATTCGCGTCACAGACCGGATAGATTAACGTTTGCTGGGCGAGCGGAGGGCCGCCGCGATCACGGGCCATGAGCGCGACGACCGCCGCCAGGTTGCCTCCGGCGCTGTCGCCGGCTACGGCCAGTCGCGTGGGCGCGATCTGCAATGACTCGGCCTGTTTAGCGACCCAGACGGTCGCAGCGTAAGCGTCCTCGGCCGCGGCGGGATACGTGTGCTCCGGCGCCAAGCGATAGTCGACGCTCACGACGACCGCGCCGCAGGCATTCGCGATGGCGCGAGCCATGCCGTCGTGCGAGTCGACCGAGCCAACGACCCAGCCGCCGCCGTGAAAAAAGACGATCCCCGGCAATACGCCCGGGCGCGGTCGATAGATCCGCAACGGCAACTTGCCCGCCGGCCCGTCGATTTGCCGGTCCTCGACCGACGGCACGCTCTCGCTTGAGCCGAGCGCGGCGGTCCCTTGCACCATCTGCTCACGCGCCTCGGCCACCGTGACCTGAGCCATGTCGGGCTGCTGAGCTTGTTTGAGTTGGGCTAAGTACGCAGCCACCGCGGGAACAACCGTCATAACGAAATACCTTCCGTAACACAGAAGCAATATCCCACCGCATTCTAGCGCGACATTCGTGTCGCGTCAGTGAGCACGCTAGAATATCGCCGAACGATCGCTGGAAGCAAATCATTTGTTACGCTGGAGAGACCATTCAATCATGCGCAAGGTCGTCTGCGGAGTCATTGGCTTGGGTTGGTTCGGCGAAAAGCATGTCGAGGTGCTCGCGTCGCTGCCGCAGGTCGAGTTGCGGTCCGTCTGCACCCGTCGCCGAGAACGACGCGACGAGATTCAACAACGGTTTGGCATCGAGCAAGGGTATGCCGATTATCGCGAACTGCTCGCCGACCCGGCGATCGAGGCGGTCAGCATCGTCACCCACGTCGACGATCATGAGCAACCAACGATCGACGCCCTCGCGGCGGGTAAGCATGTCCTGGTCGAAAAACCCCTGGCGCGGACGGCGGCCGCGTGCGATCGGATCCTCGCAGCGGCTGAAAAAGCCCCTGGGATTTTAATGGTCGGCCATATTTGTCGTTTTAACCCGCGTTATGCTCTCGTCCGCGAAAGGATTATGCGCGGCGAGATTGGCGAGATCGTCTCGATGTACGCGCGGCGAAACATCCCAGCGGCGCGCAGTGCTGGGGTGCTGGAGAATCTCGGGCCGCTGCTGGGTGATGGTGTGCATGACACGGACCTGATGCTGTGGATGAGCGGGGCGAAGATCGAGTCGGCGTATGCACTCACGCACTCGAAGCGCGGATTGCGTCATCCGGACCTCGGCTGGGCAATGTACCGCTTCAACACGGGGGCGATCGGCGTGATTGAAGATGTATGGTTCTTGCCCGAGGGAACCCCGTTCCGAATTCACGAGCAGTTCGAGATCATCGGTACCGAGGGGGCCGCGTACATTCACGGCAGCGACACGAACGTGGTCATTCAGTCTCGGCAGCAGCTCGACGCGCCCGACACGCTGTACTGGCCTGAAATGCACGGCGAGCTTGTCGGCGCGTTGCGGAGCGAGTTGGAGTACTTTATTAAGTGCGCGCGGGACAACACGCGACCGACGGTCGTGACGCCGCGCGAGGCTCGCGATGCGGTCGCGGCGGTGGCCGCCGCCGAGGAGTCGGCCCGATCGGGTCAGCCGGTCGTGATCGGCGCGGCCTTGGGCTGAGCCGATTTCCCGCCAGGGGTTTTGAGCGTCTGCCGCACGCGGGTCGGCAGGATGATCATGGGCAAGCCGTCCCATTGCAGTCGTCGCTGCAACGAGAACGCGGTCTGGTTATGCAACAGCCGATGGGTCAGCGTGTCGCGGGCAAAAATGAGCTGCCCGGCAAAAAACACACAGCGCGGAAAGTCAGTCGCGACCCGACGGCAGAGCGTTTCCAACTCATCGACCGCATCGATGCCGATGGCCGAGTAGGACGTTGCGGGAATCCCCAGTCGGTTGGCCAGATCGACATAGCGTCCCAGTGCATTGCCAACGAACGCTTGTAATTCCTCGACCGCGCCGGAGCCCTTGAAGTTGCCCGAGTCGACAACGGCGGCGGAGATAAACACGACGTTACGAAAATGGTTGGGGATGAACGCCATCGCGTTGAGGAGCGTATGCACGCCGAGGCCGCTGTAGCCGCCGACGAGCACAACCGCGGTGGGCTGGGTCTTGTCGGGAGGCGTGGTGATCGGTTCGCCCACCGTGGCGACGTTACCTAATGTCTTATCGAGCTTGCGCAGTTCGACGAGCACGTCGCGATAGTGTCGATTGATGTAGAAGCAAAGGTAGACGAGCGCACTGGTGACAGCGACGGTCACCCAGCCACCATCGTGGAACTTGATAACGACGGTCACCGCCAGGATGGCGAGACACAGAACCGAGCCGAGCGAGAAGAGCGCCAAGCGACGGCGCCACAGCGGGTGTGTGCCACGCAACTCCCACCAATGTCGAACCATGCCGACCATGGAGAGCGAAAAGGTCACGAACACGTTGATCGAGTACATCGTGATGAGCGTCGCCAGACTGCCATGCGTGAATAGCAACGCGACGAGCGCGGCAATGCCCATCAGGAGGACACCGTTGTGCGTGGCGAGCCGTTCCGACAGGTGAGCAAACCAGTGCGGCATCCACGAGTCCCGGGCCATATTGGCCAAGACACGCGGCCCATCGATGAAGCCGGCCTGCGCGGCCACAAACAGCAGCGCCCCTTCGGAGAAGATCGTCAACCACAACAACACGCTGCCGAACGTCCCAGTCAACCCGATCTCGTTGAGCAACGTTTCGGTCAAAATTAGGTTCATCGTTTTGTCGGCTGCGGGACGAATGCCCATCAGGAGATAGGCAAGCATTAAACCGCCAGCCGTCAACGCGAGCGAGATCGCCATGTAGATCATAGTCCGCTTCGCTGTGGCGACTCGAGGCTCACGCATTACCGGCATGCTGTTCGACACCGCCTCGATGCCCGTGTACGTGCCAGCGCCCATCGAATATGCATGTAGCAAGAGCCAGAGCATGCCAAAGAGCCCCAGGTTGGGATCGGCCACGCTACGTTGTACGTCATCGACAACCTCAGTGACGACGTGGCCTGTTTCGGAGAGATGAAGTCCGATCGCTCCGAACACGACCGCCGCGTGACTGATTAGGAAGAGAATAAAAATCGGCAGCAAAAAGATGACTGACTCTTTGACTCCGCGCAGGTTAAGCACGATGAGCAACACGATTGCCGCAACTTCGGCAGGTTCTTTCAACATACCCCAGCTAGGGTCGACCAAACCGAAGAGCGCATCGCCGGCCGCGGCAATCGAAACGGCGATGGTCAGGACATAATCGACGAGCAGCGCACAGCCTGAGACCACCCCGACACGTCGCCCTAATAACTTAGTGGCGACCAAATATCCGCCGCCACCCGACGAAAACTCTTCGATAATGTGGCTATAACAGGCCGAGATGATAAACACGGTCAACACGATCGCGGCCGTCAGGAATATGGCCAGATAGTGATGATCCCCCGACTCTGGTGAGATCAGATGCGCAAACGCCTCGGAGGGGCCATAGCACGAACTGGACAAGCCGTCGGCCCCGAGGCCGACCCAGGCCAAAAACGCGATCAGCGTGACATGTTTGTGAATCGAGTCATCGGTCAGGTTGCGGGGCTTACCCACGACGACGGTTTTAACACGATCAACCCAAGAGCTATTCGGATCATTTTGGTCATCATCGACCATGGTTTTCTCGTCGCTTTACCCCAGATGTCGGGTGCGTCGACTCTCATCATGAAAAGGACGTTCGACGGCGGTCTGCAAATGCGTTATCGCATGAATTCAAGCTGCGAACGGATTAGGTTCCACGGCAGACAAAGTACGAACGGGATGAATATAAAGAAAGCATCAAAACGCTCGCCACGCTAATCGTGACATTCGGATGCGTCAAGGGTCGAGCCCGCTCGGGTGGTCGTCGGCAGCCAGCCCAGCCGACCGCAGTGCGTTGCGGTAGTCCTCTGGCTGATTCAAGTTACGAAGCGTCGCCAACTCGGGATCCACGTCGATCAATTCCTCGCGAGACACAACTCGGGTGGGGCACGCATCGAACAGCCGGATGACGCGGAGCACGTCGGCCGAAAGTAACCGGTCGATCTCGGCAACCACCCGGGGTCGGTACACGGCCGAGAGCGGGTGGTGGTAGCCGTCGACATTCGGGACCGCGATCTCATGTGCGCCAAGCAAGTCGAACATCCGCCGCACAAAGGCGGCCTGGAGAAACGGCACGTCACAACAGGTCACATAGACGGCATCGAATCGCTCGACGCATTGTGATAGTCCGGCCGAGAGCCCTTGAAGTGGACCGCGTCCTTCTCGCTCGTCTCGGGCCACAGTCACGCCGTCGCCCAGCGGGGGCAACGCTTGCTGCGGCGCGGCAACGACCACGATCGAGTCGACGACCGCGCCCAGCAAGCGGACGATGCGCGGCAACATGAGCTCAGCTCCGAAGGGCAGCCAAGCCTTGGATTGTCCCATCCGGCGACTTTGACCACCGCACAGGACCACACCGCCGATGCGTTGCACAGCTGAGGAGTTCATAACGGGCGATTATCGTCGTTGGGCTCAGCGGTGTCGAATACCATTTTCGACTCGTTTGCCAGCAGTGGCGTCTGCTAGCGGCCGCGTCCTTTTATCCTGGCGCTGAAATACTCGTTAGAACAAGAAACGGTTGATGCACACTTGAGGCGCGCGCCGATACCAACCGACACCGGACTGATTATGCCGGTGGTAGCGATTATATGACAGCACGATCGCGTAGCACCTCCGCTCGTCTTCGCTAGGAGACGCGTGTGAGTTCACGACCAGCCCCCGACCGTGGCGGCCGTCGACCGTCTACGCTAAGCAGTTAGCAGGAGAGCACCGACGATGCGACGAGCTTGGTCGACTGGCACAGCTTGGTTGGGCGTCGCGACACTGACCGTGGCCGCGTTCGCTGCTCCGCCGCGCGAGGACATTGGCGACGAAATTCCGGTTCCGGAGAACGTGGGACCGATCCGCTCGTTCTTCCGCACGTTGGCGCCCAAAATGACGAAGCAGCCCACGCCCGAGATCGACTCCGAGGCGCCGCGCAAGCCGACCGGCTTCTGGAAAGACCGGCCCAGTTCAACGAACGCCTACTCGGGCCCGACCTCCGGGAACGCACTCCCCAAGAATGCGACCGCGAAGCCGAGCGCGAGTTCCAAGACCGGCGCGTTGCATTCGTACTCGATTCCCAGCCTGCCGCGGGTCATCACCCCCTCGCGGTCAGCTATCTCGGCACAAGAACTCGACCGGCTCGCAACGCAAGCCTGCGCCTGTCATCCGGAAGCCAAGCGGGCACTCATCGCGGCGCTCACTAGTTCCAAGGAAGACCTACGATACGAAGCGATTCAAGCCGTACTCGATCACGTGAATCATCGTTGCCAGCGTTGTGATCGCGCGTTGTGTCGCGACGACGTGATAGCGAGCATCGTGGCCGACATGGCTTACGGGCGCGATTCGAGTGGCCAATCGCTCGAACGTTCCGAGCTCGTGCGTGGTGCCGCGCGTGACGTTGTGCGAGCGGCTCATAAGACCCGCGCCGACAGTCCATCGCGGTCGACAGCGAATGCTTTTTTGCGAGATCCGGTCGAGGATGACTACACTCCATCCAGGTCGCAACCCAGCGGTCCGTCGAGTGCTCCGCGAACCGGTGTTGCCCAAGCCGATGAGGAGCCGGCCCGCTCGTTGCCCGCGACCAGTTCAGCGACCCGATTGGCGCCATTTAAGCCGAGCGCGTCGAGTACGATTCCACAAGCGCCAGACTCCGGGCCGCGTTTCATTCAGGCCTCGCCGAGCCAACCATCGAACAAGCAATCATCGCGCACCGGAATCGGATTTGCGAACACAAGTCCGCCGCCGGAAGAAGATCCGAGCGAGTCGCGCAGTCTCGCGCCGAGCGCAACTCGTGAGCCGGTGATGTTTCGCCCTGGCAATGATCCGGCGCAAAGCGAGTCCGAGCCGCCCGCCCCCGCGCCGCGATATGAAGAACCGGCGCGTCCTGCGCCCCGTCAGCCGGCGCTGAAGACGACCAAGTCGACGCAGCCATTTGCGAACCGGATCGCGCCCCCGGTGTCGACTCCAGCGGAAGCTCCTGTCGAGCCGAACATCAATCCCCCGACCGCCACGTTGGGTCCGAACATCGAGAGCCCCGTCACGGATGAGTTGCCCAGTGTTCAACGGCTCACGCCGGACGGTCGCCCAACGAGTCGCCGTGTGAACCCGACGACCGAGGCTCCGCCGACGTTGAGTGAGCCGCTCGCTCCGAACCTACCGAATACGTCTACCCCCGCGCCGAGCTTATCCGCTCCCGACGAGTCAACCGCGCCCGTAATTGCACCTGTTGAAGCAGACAATCCTTACTCACCGTCTGCCCGTCGGAAGAACACGAACACGGGCACTCCGGCCCGCGTGGAAGACACTCCGAGTGTCGCGCCCCAAGCTACCGTCGCTCCCGTCTTGGCACCTCAAATCGAGTCGCCTGTACCGCCGGTCCCCACAAAACAGGTACCGCCGACCTTGTCGCCGCGCGAGACGGAGCCCCAGCTAACTCCATCGGCCTCGACGACTCCCCCTTCAGCCAAGACACCGGCCCCGGCCAGTGCTCCTGCCGCGGCCGAAGAGCCCACTCCGGAGCTTGCACCGGCACCGAAAAATCTCGGGGAGCCGACCCTCGCACCGCCGATCAATCGCTCGTCGAAAGCGAAATTCGGCACACCGACTCCGGCCACGCAATCGACGTTGCCGACCTCGCAAAAGGGACCGGCGAAAGCGCCCGCCGGCGCGACCGTCTGGGTCAAAGGCTAACGCTCCGAGTGCTGCTCACTTTCTTGGCGGCGGCTGCGTAGCTGCGCGTCGCACTCGATGCTCCGAGCATTACATTGAACCGGGTGGCTAGACGTTGAGCGATTTTTAGCTCCGTCAGGGGGACGCCCTAACCTTTGATCTAGATTAGGCTTTCGTCTGATCGTTGATACTCAGCGCGCGTTAACGCTCGATTATTGTGCAGCTTTGGCACAACCGTTGCTATCAATCTCGTGCGGAAGGGCGCTGATGCGCCTCTAGGCGGACGTTCCGTGAGTGATCAACTCGGCTCACGTCAGCATTTAGGCGGGTTCTGTGCCCTTGCGAATTTTCTCCAAGGCGGCTTAGCGGGTCGGTGAACGACGAACGCACGTGCGTCGCGCTCTCACCGTACCTCAACCCCTGTTCGTTCTTTCACGACTTGCTTCGAGGGAGTTTTCTCATGCGACAAGGTTTTTTGCGACGCGCTGTGCTGCTGCTGGCAGGCGCATTTTTGTTGTGTAGTTGTGCCTCGTTGGCACTCGCTCAGGAGGCTCCAGCGGCCGCGCCGCCAGCCCCTGCCCCCATCACGACCGGCGACCTGAAAGTCGCCGCCGATACGGTCTGGGTCATGGTCACCGGTATGCTCGTGTTCTTCATGAACCTGGGCTTCGGCTGCGTCGAGTCGGGCTTCTGCCGTGCCAAGAACTGCGTGAACATTCTGTCAAAGAACTTCATCGTGTTCGCGGCCTCGACCCTCGGTTTCTGGGTCATCGGCTGGGGGTTGATGTTCGGCGACGGTACACCGTTCATCGGACAACAAGGCTTGTGGTTTGCGGGTGGCGCGGACAACAGTCCTGCGACCGCCGCGGACTACAAGGGCGTCTACTCGGCGCTCAACTGGACCGGCGTACCGCTCACGGCCAAGTTCTTCTTCCAACTCGTGTTCGCCGGAACCTGCGCGACCATCGTGTCGGGTGCCGTTGCCGAGCGCATTAAGTACCTGTCGTTTATCGTCTTCACTGTGCTGATGGCCGTTTGCATCTATCCGGTTGTCGGTCACTGGGTCTGGGGCGGCGGTTGGTTGGCTCTGTACGATCCGACTTTCGGCTTCCTGGACTTCGCCGGCTCGACTCAGGTCCACTCGATCGGTGGCTGGGCAGCTCTTACCGGCATTTTGTTCCTCGGCCCGCGTATCGGCAAATACGGCCCCGACGGCCGTGTGAATGCCATTCCCGGTCACAACATGACCGCCGCCTTCATTGGCTGCTTGGTGCTGTGGTTCGGTTGGTTCGGGTTCAACCCGGGTAGCACGATGGCTGCCGATCCGCAATTCATCGCCGACGTGGCGATGGTGACGAACCTCGCGGCAGCGATGGCCACCCTGAGTGCCACGGCCACGGCTTGGTTGTTGCTCAAGAAGCCCGACATTGGCATGACCCTCAACGGCTGCTTGGCTGGCTTGGTCGCCATCACGGCTCCGTGTGCTTGGGTCACGCCGTTCGCGGCAGCCATCATCGGCCTCATTGCCGGTGTGCTCGTGGTGCTCGCCGTCATGACGTTCGATAAGTTCAAGATCGATGATCCGGTCGGTGCCACCTCGGTCCACTTGGTCAACGGCGTGTTCGGAACCATCTGTGTCGGCCTGTTTGCCGAACCTGGTTTGGTCAAGGCTCGCCTAGCGGGCAAAGAGATGGCCGGCCTGTTCTACGGCGGTGGTGCTTCGCAGTTGATCACGCAGTTGATCGGCGTCGCGGCCACGGCCGTCTATGTCGTCGTCGTGTCGAGCATCTGCTGGATCGCGATCAAGGCGATCATGGGTCTCCGCGTCTCGGCCGAGGAAGAAATCGAAGGCCTCGACGTCGGCGAACACGGCAACGAAGCCTACCACGGCTTCGTCCTGTCGCGCAGCGAGTAACCCCCCAGGGAGTTCGTCAGGTGTCTCGTTCACGGAGGACGATTGGGCAGGGACGCCTCTTTCGACTCCTACGGTTTGGTGGCTCTGTGCCGGTGAGAGAAAGGGACTCGCCGGTACAGAGTCGACCCAAACCATCCCATCTCCCCTTGGCTTCCGCCTAGCCAAAGAGAGCCCCGGTGTCGGTAGGCTTCGGCCTGCTGACCCGGGGTTTTTTTGTCGCAATCGGCAGAGCTTTCCTAACTCAACCGACAATCTTCAAGTTGTCAGTTTCGCCCCCGCGCCCCTACACTTCTCAATAGGCGGGCGGTCCATCAAACTGCAACGTGCTTTTACATCCCCCGATCGACTATTGATCCTCAGCTAAATAGCTTAACTAGGCCGAGTAACGCGAGGCCGGTATTTCCGCTCCTCCCGCTGGTCGTCCTGTTAAGTTCATGATCTGAACCACAATAGCTGTCGGGGGTCCCATTCATCGCGATCTCGCAACACTCGCATGGACGAACCGCGCCGCTGGGGGCTCACCCATCACGAGTTGGAAACGGCCCTCGCGGCAGTCGATCCCCATGCGCTGTTGGTGCCGCCGCGCATTTTGCGGCGTGTGATCAAGCATCAATGGCAGCTCAGCGAGCCGGTCGTGCGAGTCCCCCATCGCAAGTGTTTCGTGCTCTCACGAGAACAATTGCTCGAAGTGGTCTCGCCCGTTGAGCTCGGCTTGGCGGCCGACGCCATGCTCCCCCCTCATGTGATGTTACTCGCTCGTCTCGACAGCGAAGAGCTCTCGGGCATGACCCGCGACCGCGCGCTGCTTCGCTACTGGCGGCTGCTCTTTCATGCCCGACTGCATTTGGAACTCGATCTGCGTTTTTCCGACGGACGACTCTCACCTGAAACGGTCGCCGAGCGGATCGTACAGCTGGGCCGCGTCGTGTTCGACGACATCGCCGCGGTCCTGAAGTTCGAGGAGTTCGTGCTTCGCACGGCCGACGATGTTTCGGTCTACGTCGAATTCCTCGCCACGTTCTTGGAGCTGCGCTACTTCGCGCCGCGCCTGGTGCGAGATTACTTCCCGGCGATCGACGACCCGGACCGAGTCGAGAGACTGCTGAGCCTCGACGTCGACGCGCCGGGCATCTTTCATGCGACACGCTTGCCGCAGTGTCCGTTGCCCGACGAGCTTGCGACGATCGAAGATGAAGAGCACGCCGTGGAATCGCGCGGCGACGTTCAACCGCTGAACCCCCGCAAGCAGTCGGAAAAGATTTATTGCCGGCTGATGAATTACAGCGATCGGGCCCGTGCTCGCGGCAACGACGTGCATAGCGCCGTGATGCGCTGGCGCGCCGCGCTCTTTATTGGCCCCAAGCTCTCGAAAGCGGCACGCGACGCTGGCCGAGCCGACGTCGAGCACCTCGCAGAACGGTTAGGCCAGGCGCTCGACCTCCCAGCAGCCGATGTGACCGTTTGGGGCGAATGTCTCGCCGAGCTGTTACCGCAAGCGATCCGTGGCATCTGGACCGCCGAGACACGCTTCCTCTACGACCTGCAAAAGGTCTGCCTCGATCACGAACGGGGCGTCTACAAACTCGATGTGCTCCGTTGGGCGCTGTCGCGCGGCAAGATGCCGTTGCGCCGCCCGCTACCGGCCCAGCGCGACGTCTTGCTGGCCAAGCATTTGCTCGCGGCGACACACCGCCTCCCCTCGATGCGGCTGCCCACGATGCCCCGCGATCGACTGTCGAGCTTGCTGCACACGGCGGCTCAGCGCGTCGAGAGTCGGCTGCGCTCGAATTTCCGCCCGCGCATTGAAAACGCGCTCGACGAAGTGGGGCTCGTCCCAGGCAATCGCCCCGAGATCGTCGCTCGCCGCAAGCTCGTCGAAGAGTTGCTCGACCGACTGACCGAGTTCGGCTATCTGAACATGGGCAATGTCCGCGACGCCGTCTCGCGCAATCAGATCAAGCTACGCGACGTGAGCGGTTGGCGCGAAATGCTCGGCGGCGATCAACTACTGCGCGTCGACCAACGCTTGAGCGAGTCGCTCGATGGTGTGTATCGCCGCGGCGAGGTGTACCTCCGCTGGCCACAGACCTTGAGCTCGATCGCCTTCGGCACCCCGCCAGGCCGATTTGCGACACGCTATCTGGCGATCCCTTTTGGCGGTGCGTACATCCTGCTTTCGTTCGTGCAGCATATGTTCCACACCCCTTTGAGTTGGGTCCTAGGCGAGCATGCGCACATCTCCTCGCTCCGTTCCATCATCTGCGTCGGCCTATTTCTACTGGGGCTCTACAACGCCGCCTTTCGTCGAATCGTTGCCGACGCCTGTCGCTCGGCCGGGCGAGGGTTGTACCGACTGGCCATCGATCTGCCGCGCCGAATCATCCAAGTCCCTTGGGTACGCCGACTGCTCGACAACCCGCTCTTTCGACAATGGGAACGGTTTTTCTTCAAGCCACTTGTCTGGTCGGCGGTGACCGTCACTCCGTTCGCGTTCTTCGGCTCCTGGGCGTTCGATGCCGGGTCGTTTTTAGCTCTGTTTCTGGGCTACAACGCACTGCTCAATTCACGTCTCGGACGGAGCGTCGATGAGCTGCTGACCGATTGGGTCGTCCGCTCCTGGTATCAATTACGCATCCGCATCTTCGCCGCAGCCGTGCAGTGGATCATCGAAGGCTTTCAACAGCTGCTCGAAGATGTGGAACGACTCTTATATGCCGTCGACGAATGGCTCCGCTTCAGAGGCGGCGAGCCGCGTGGGGCGATCATCGTCAAGTCGATCCTCGTGAGTGTGTGGACCGTGTTCAACTACGGGATCCGTTTTTGCATCACGCTCCTGGTCGAGCCGCAGATCAATCCGATCAAACACTTCCCGGTCGTCACGGTCTCGCACAAAGTCATTCTGCCGCTGGGACCGTTCTTCGTCGCTCAATTGGCTCCGGTGCTGGGCATCGCCGAGGCGAACGCCGTCGTCTGGTCGACCATCTGGCTGATCCCAGGTGTGTTCGGTTTTTTAGTCTGGGAGCTGAAAGAGAATTGGCGTCTGTACGCGGCAAATCGTCCGTTGAATTTGCGTCCCGCGTTGATCGGCCATCATGGCGAGACACTGGTCCGGCTGCTGCGAGCCGGCTTTCACTCGGGCACGATCCCCAAGCTGTTCAACCGCCTGCGGCGCGTCGACCGCGCGGCGCTCGCCACCGGGCAGTGGAAAAAGCCCCGCGTGTATCACGACCGACTGCAACAAGTCGAGCACGCCATCCAGCGTTTCGTCGAACGGGACCTGCTCGCGCTCGTGGACATGAGCCCGGCCTGGCAAGCATCGCCGCTGCGCGTCGCCGAGGTGCGGCTGGCCCTCACGCACGTCAGGGTCATGTTGCAAAACCCAGCCGAGCCCGCCGAACTGATTCAGATCGTATTTCAAGAGAAGGGCAACTGGCTCGTCACTCGGCTCATCGAGCCCGGCTGGTTCGAGCGGCTCGGACCTGAGCAGTCGGGAGCATTTCGTGCGGCACTCAGCGGCTTTTACAAGTATTGTGGTGTCGAGCTGATCCATGAGCAAATCGAGAACTCCCTGGGATCGGCCGCGTCGCGCTATCGCATCGCCGACCTGGGGTTGATCGTGCTCAGCGACCCACACGGTGACCTGGAGGTGACTTACGATCTGCGTACCAACGCCGACCGGACACCGATTGTCGCACCGTCGGCCCCCTGTCAGCTGCCGACGCTCGACCGTCATCGGCTGGTCTTTGCCGACACGCCGATCCGCTGGACGACCTGGGTCGACACCTGGCAGCGACTGACGCGCCCCTGGCCAAGCGAGGCGGTGAGCGATTATCGTGGTGATCGAGGGTCTCCGCTCCCCGCACCGTGAACTGACCATGCATTATCTGCCGTCGACAGCCGAGTTGGATGCGCTCTTGGCCCCGCGCGCGACGGGGTCCAGCGTGCGACGGTTGCTCTCGGCACTCGCTGTCACGATGCTTATCAGTTGTCTGCCGACGGATTTAAACCGCACCTGGAGTGTCCTTCCCGTCAGTGCGATCTGCGGCGCCATCGCGCTCGGCTTGGGGGGGACGATCATCGTCGCGAACGTTTCCTGGCGCGTGTTGCTGCGTCGCTGGGCTTTGTTTCTGCCGTGGCTCGTGTCGCTGTCAGCGTCGATCCCTCTGACGCAAGGCTGGGAGTCGGGCGCGCCGCGCATGCTGGGGATGATCGTCAAAGGCACGCTGGCTTTCACGACGCTGCTGATTCTTGTGCATACGACCCCGTTGTGCGAATTGCTCGGCGCTCTGCGGCGGCTCGGCATGCCCGCGCTGCTCGTTGCGACGCTCGAAATGATGGATCGCTATCGCTCCGTACTCGGCGAAGAGTTGGCAAGCGTGCGGCGAGCGCAACTCTCGCGGACGTTTCAGCCCCGTCGGCTAGAGCGGCTCTTCAGCAGCGCCTCGCTCGTCGGCTTGGTCCTTGTGCGGGCTCTTCGTCGCAGCGACCGCATTCACGCCGCGATGCTCTCGCGTGGCAGCGACGATCGTTCGATTTAACCCTCTCCCCTTGCGGGAGAGGGTGGCGAGGGGCACCGACGCGAAGCGTTGGTCCACGAGCCGGGTGAGGGGTAGTAGCACGAACGAGGCAACCACATTAACCCGATCAAATCATAGATTGCCTCAAGCGTTTCATTGAAAATCATGCACTCGAAGGGGCCAATGTACCCCTCACCCCGTTCGCCTGCGGCGAACGACCCTCTCCCGCAAGGGGAGAGGGTGCGCGGAGGGCATTCAACTCTTGCTGTCGTCACTTCGTTCATTTAATTGTTGCCACAGTACCTCCTCAACCGCATCGCCGTCTTGCCACACTTCGTGATTCCAAACTCGAAATACTCGATAACCGTGCCTTTCCAACCAAGCAGTGCGTCGGGCATCGTATTGCTTCACATCACCTTCACCGTGCTGTCCACCATCCAATTCAACGATCAGACGACGCTCAAAGCACACAAAGTCAACCACATAAGAGCCAAGAGGGACTTGTCGACGAAACTTGTAGCCATCGAAACGCCGCGATCTCAATTTCGACCACAAAAGACGTTCCGTTTCGGTTTGTCGCTGGCGTAACTCACGTGCCCGGTTGTGCGACTCGTTCATAACGAATAATCGCCCTCAATATAAGACCAGCCCAATCGATGAATGCGTTCTATCGTGTTGCGACTTGTTCGACAGGCCATGATCGCATCCCACAATTCGCCTCCCCTCGCCCGCAAGGGGAGAGGGTGCGCGAAAGACCCGCCCTTGGCGTACGCCAGCCCTAGACTTCGTCTGAGTTGGTCTCCTCAAGCAATCGCACATCGGCGAATTGAGCGTGCGGCAGCACGATACACGTGCGATGTCCGCTGAGTAATCGCTCCAACTCATGGCCGTCGACCAAAGGGATCAAGGATAATTTTTCGAGCGTCTCTGGGGCGAGCGGCGTGTTCGCATAGACCCGCGATCGACGGACAATCCGCGCCATCTCGATCGCCAGCAATGTATCGTTCGGCCGCTGAGCGACAATCTTGCGAAAGGTGACCGAGTCGTCATCATCAACATCGACCATCGCGAGCGCCTTACCGATCGGCTCGACAATCGTATCGAGTAACACGATCATGCCCCCCTCATCGACCAATTGGTCAGCCGCGATCAAGGCGCGCGCGGCATTCTCCCAGGTCATTTGCCCATGCTGTCCGTCGACAGCCGCGACGACCACACGAGCCGGCGTGGCAACCGAGGTTTGCCAGATCGACTCGTAGCGTTCGCGACCGGAGCGGTACACGGCACGTGGCTCGCCGCAGAAAACGCCCAGTGTGTCATTACCCGCGCCGGGAACAACCTGCACCGTGAACGTGGCTCCGCAGAGCCAGCCGGCGCTATTCACCTCGTTGAGTGCGCGGCGTTTGAGTCGGCCGTCGCGGTTGAGCAAACCCGGATTGCAAAACCGTTTCAGCGTGGCTTCGTCGGCGAAGGTCGGATACACCGCACTATGTACGCCGTAGTAGTTGAGTGTCGTCTCGGCGCGAAGCATGCCGACGGTCACGACCACGTCGGCGTCGCAAATCGCCCGATTCAAATACAACGAACGCCCCTTGTTTGTCGCGCCCAGATACTCGACCTGCTGCCGATTGGCCGGGTCGTGGGTTTCGAGCTGCACGGCGGCGCGAATCTCGGGGGGCAATTTCAGGCGCGGATCGGCGAGCTGCGCCGCAGCGTCGAGTTGTGAACGAACCACGACCACGTCGGCCGCCGCGACCCCACCTTGAGCCAACGCCGCGACAATCTCGGCAACGATCTCTGGAGAAGCATCTAAACCGGGCTCAATGACCACGGCGACATGATCCCCCGGTACGACCGACATGCGGAGCGGCGGATATTCGAGCGGCTCTTCGAGCGCGGCTCGCGTCTGCTCAGCGAGGTTGCTCGTGGCAGCCGATGCCGGCAGGTCCAAAAACTCCACGCGACACGATGCCGGCGGGGTGAACAACAGCGACGTGGCGTCGCCGTAGTCGAGCGAGATCGGCATGGCGTCCTGACTTGTCAAGTTAGAGGGAGTGCGCAAGCATTGTTGAGGTATGCACAGCAGAAGAGCCTAGGCGAGCAACGCGAAGCCGGCAAATACCGGGCTTCCGTTGGTCGCCCTGGATCATTAACCTCGCAGTCGTCATTAAGCTCCTCATTATCAAATCGGGATCATCGCGGTCAAGAACCGAGCTTTACGACTTTTGCTCGCTTGGAGGATAATGCTCGACTAATCCGAATACATCAAATCACGCCGATCCTGGCTTCGAGGTACGTATGCCCTTGCACAACGACGGTCGTTCCCTTCATGTTTCGATCGGGCTGCTGTGCAGTCTGTTGCTGAGCTTGGCCCTCGTGGGTTGCAACAATGCTTCCCAGCCCCAAGCCGAGCCGAAGTCGGGTCGCGAGCTGCTCGAACGGATGCTGCGCGCGTACCGTCAGGCGACCACCTACCAGGACAGCGGCGAGGTGCATCGCAAGTTCGTGCTCGGCGATCAGCCGACCGACGAGCAGTACAACTTCTCGGTTGCCTTTGAGCGACCCAACAAGCTGCGGATGCACATTTACTCGGCTAATGTCGTGTCCGATGGCCAACGGTTCCGCGCGTCGATTCAAGAGCTGCCCGATCAGGTGCTCGATCGCGTCGCGCCGAGCAAGCTGCAAACGAAAGACGTGTCGACCGACTTGGCCTTGTATCAGACGATCTTCGAGGGGCCCGCGAGCGGTTCGTTGCAATTGGCATTGCTGCTCGATGACGATCCGCTGAGCAGCATTCTGAGCGGGGCCGACCTGCCCGAGTTACTCCCGACGCGGACGATCAACGACCGCGCGTGCTACGGTGTGCAGATTCGCCGCCCCGACGGCACGTTGACCTTCTGGGTCGATCGGCTCACGTACACGCTCATGCGAGCCGAGTACCCGATCGACGAGTTCACGAGCTTTCTCAAGCGTCACGGCACGGTCCGCGATGTTTCGCTGGTCGCCGACTTTCACGGAGCCACGCTGAACCAGAAAATTGCCCCCGAGGCTTTTCGCTTCGAGATCCCAACGGGCCAGAAGACCGTCGAACAATTCGAGCTTGTGCAGCGGCCCGAGCCCCTCTCGCCGTTGCTGGGACGGAAGATTGCCAACTATCAATTCTCGACGCTCGACGGTCAGAGCGTCACGCCCGAGAGCTTGCAGGGCAAGGTGGTCGTGCTGGACTTTTGGGCTACCTGGTGTGGGCCCTGTTTCCAGAGTTTGCCGAACCTGAACCAAGTCGATGGCCGCTACCGTGGCAACGACAAGGTCGCGATCTTTGCCGTGAATATCGAGTCGGTCGCGGGACCGTCGGCCACCGGTAAAACGAACACCGTGGAAACCAACGCCCAGGCCGAGAGTATCACGAATGCCGACGCCAAAGCCGCGTTCGAGAAAGCCAAACTCAACGTAACGATCCTGCGCGACGCTGAGCAACACGCGCGCAAGACGTTCCTGGTCGAGAAGATCCCCAGTCTCTTCATTCTGGGCCCCGACGGTACGCTGCAAGATCATGAGACCGGCGTGAACCCCGAGTTGGCGACCGATTTACCCCGGCGGATCGACAAGCTGCTCGCCGGCGGAAGTCTCAAGGAAGAAGCATTGCGGCGCTACGATCAGCAGCAGCGCGAGTACGAAGCTCAGTTCAAACAAAACGAGGCGCAGCCGGCCGAGATGTCGCGCGCTGTCGTGGCCGCCGCGACACCCCCGGTGACACTGCAACTTAAGTCGAAATGGAAAGTAACCTCGCTCAAGGAACCAGGCAACACGCTCCTCGTCGAGCGTCAAAGTGGCAAGCCCACGCTGCTCGTCAACGACGGTTGGAGCAAGATCGCGGAACTCGACGCCTCGGGCCAGATCGCGGCTACGTTTACGCTCGAGCTGCCGAAGACACCCGAGGAGGGGATCGTGCTGTATCTTCGCACGACGGTTGACGGCGCGGGGCGACGGTGGTTCGCCGGCGGCGCAACTGCCCGGCAGCAGATACATGTGTTTGACGATCAGTTCCGCCGCACACTCAGTTATCCCGATCAGGCCAGTGCCGGCGGGATCGCCGACTGCCAACTCGCCGACCTCGACGGCGATGGTCAGCCGGAGCTCAACATCGGCTACTACGATGTCGTCGGCGTGCAGAATGTCAGCCTCGACGGGAAACGTCGCTGGTGGGTCCGTTCGCTCTCGAATGTGTTTCGCCTGGCGGCCATGCACACCACCGGGAGCCCCCAGCGCGGGTTGCTATGCGCCCATCAGCTAGGCACCCTCGTGCCGATCAATCATCAAGGGCTCGAAGGGGCGCCGATTCATGTCGGTCGACGATTCATTCGCGCCGTCTATGCCGAGGACCTCGACGGTGACGGCACGAGCGAACTTTGCGCGCTCGCCTCGACCGGACCGGGCAAGGATGAGTTGATCGGCCTCGACCACGCCGGTCGTGAGCAATGGGCGTATCCGTTGCCACAAGGGATGCACGGGCACCCGGCACTCGAGTCGGTCGTGGCCGCGAATCTGCTCAAGTCACCGATGAAGCAATGGCTCGTCGCGGGGCCCGATGGGTCGGTGCATCTGCTCGGCGCCGACGGCACGCTCATTGATCGTTTTAACTATGGTGTTGCGATCTCGGGCATAACCCATTTGCCAGGCGACAAGCCGCTATTGATTGTTAGCAGCAGTCAAGGGGTCGAGGCCCTGGAGGTCGGCGCTTCGGGCAAGTGAGACTCATCACGGCGAATGAACCTCGCCTTTTGCGGGCGAGGGGCCGCAAACGTGTCTCACGGAGCGTCAAGGCGAAAACGATCGAGGATCAACACACCTCGACTCATTGTCGGCGGCGGAGTCGATCTGCTATCTTACGCACTGCCGCAAGGTCGATGAACCCAAAACTGTCCTGTCGAGAGAAGAGAGTCCCATGTCATTTAGCACCTCACGAGTGGCCCAAGCGATTCGAGCCTTGTTGGGAGCCGACGCGGCGTGCAACGCTCGCAAGCTGACCGAGTATCTCGACAGTATCCCACGTCTGAAATCGCTCGCCGATGTGCCGAGCGGTACCCCCGTGCTGGTTCGAGGCGACGTGGACGCCAAGCCCGGCGCGGCCATTGGCGAAGGGGACGTCCGGTTACGATCGATGGTCAACACGCTCGAATTCGGGCGTAAGCACGGCTGGAAACAAATCGTCTTCGGTCACATTGGTCGCAAGCCCGAGGGGAGCCTCAAGGCCGTTGCCAAGCGGCTGGGCGAGTTGCTCAAGACCGACGTGCAACTCGTCGACAACTGGTACGACGACGCCACGAAGACCGTTAGCAGCTCATTGACCAACACGATTACCGCAGCCGCGCCGGGCAGTGTGATCATGTTGGAAAACACCCGTAAATATGATATCGAGCGCGTGCTCTGGAAGGCCAAGCTGGGCGAGGCCGATACGCTGGCGGCGCAGTTGGCGAATTTTGCCCAGCAGATGGCCGACAAGGTCGCCAAGGTCTATGTGAACGAAGCTCTCTCGGCGGGGAGCCTCGATACATCGAGCACGATCGTGCCACTGGCGATGGATCGCGTAGCGCTAGGCGATTATGTGGCCGGCGAGTTTGATGGACCGATGCGGCGTTGCCTGGCGACCGAGTTGGTCGTGTTCAGCGGCTTGAAGACCGACAAGCTCGACGACCTGCAAGCGATGATCGATCGCGGCACGATTCGCGTGGTGTTCACGGCCGGCTCGCTGGCAATGGCGCTCAAGAAGGCCGATGCGGAACTCGCTCTCAAGGATTTCTCGCTCGGCTTGGCCGAGTCAAGCGAACATGCCGACAAGCCTTACTATATTGAACGTAGCCGCATCGAGCAGGCCAAGCAAATGCTGACGGCGGGGCGCGGCAAGGGGATTCAATTTGTGTTGCCGGTCGATTTTGTCCTGCAAGACGGCCGCACATCGGAGGTGATTGGTCCGAGCGATCAACAGTTCGACGTGGGCGCTAAGACGAACGAGCATTTTGCCGCCAAGGTCGGCGAGTTTATCTCAGCCCAAAAGCAGCGCGGCGCCGGCTCCCCTCCGGCCGTCGTCTTCTACAATGGCGTGTTCGGCATGTTCGAGGACCCGCGCTTTGAGTCAGGCACCAAGGCATTCATCGCTCAACTCAAGCGGATGAAAGATGCCGGTCTGGAAGTTTACATCGGTGGCGGCGAAGGGGGCACAGCGCTCGAGAAGTACGGCCAAGACGATTGGATCACGCATTGCTTTACGGCCGGCGGCACGGTGTTGAATGCGCTCGGGAGCAGCCCCGTACCGTATCTAGTGACCCTTTATCTCCAGGCTCGCGCGTAAACAACGGCTCGTTGTTGCTTGAGTCGCGCTATGGTAACGATCGTAGCGAGATTACGGGCTTGCTCGGCTCGGTCATCGTCAAGCGTGGGGCAAAATCTGCGTGTGCTGCTTCGCACACCGACGAGTGTCGCTTCGGTTCTGTTATGACGTTTGGCGCGATATTGTTGGGGTCTCTGGCATGCTGAGCAGCGAAAAACGCTGCTATTGGCGGCACAGTCAGCGAGGACGTTACGGACGGCAGAACTGGCACAGTCACTAGAAATCGAAATCAGTTGCCAGCATTCACAAGTCTGCCCAATCGCGCCGATCAGTTCGCATAGCTGCAGCAAGCTAAACGTATTCCCCGTAGTCTGTGCCTCCCCTATTGGAGCAATATCCCATGAAATCGCGTTTGTTTACCGCCGTGCTGGCCTTAGTTGCGTTGTTCGCCGTGAGCGCCAACGCCGATGCCAGCCTGTTGAGCCGTGGCTGTTGTGCCAAGTCGTGCTGTGAGCCGACTTGCTGTGCGAAGGCCGAACCCACCTGCTGTGCGAAGAACGATTGCTGCAAGAGCCATTGCCGCAAGCCGCTCTTCTCGCGTTGCTGTGAGCCGAAGTGCTGCGAACCGAAGTGCTGTGCAGAGCCCAAGTGCTGCGCCGCACCGAAGTGCTGCAAGGACGACTGCTGCAAGCAACGATGCAGTCGTGACCGATGCAACAAGTGCTGTGAGCCGAAGTGCTGAGCTACCGAGCCCAAGTGCTGTGCCGCCCCGAAGTGCTGCCACAGCCATTGCCGTAAGCCTCTCTTCTCGCGCTGCTGCAACAACAACAGCTGCTGCGAAAAGACCTGTGCTTGCGAACCGGCTTGCGCCGCCAAGTAGTCTCTTGAAAGCGTCGCCGCGAAGCGACGCCCAGGGGGCAGCAAGTCGCCTCCGCGGTTTTGACCAAACCAAACGGCCCCTCGTTGTGCAAGACGAGCGGGCCGTTTTTCTTTTTACCCCTGTGTCCAATTCATCCCAAGCCGGGTCCGACTCGGGCCGGTCGTGCGACGCTCGCCCCATCGGCCGAGTGAGCAGCACGAAAACCGTGGTCATTTCGCGTTCAAATCCGTTTATTTCCGGCCCAGTTCTCCACCGTAATCGAGAACGGCCGGAAATGAACGCGTATGAACGGAAATGAAGAGCACAAGCGGGTACTTGTTTCAGAGACGCTAGCGAGGAGACGTCCGGTCCCATAGGGATCGGCTATGAAGAACGCTACACCAGCTCTTCGTTCTCTTCTTCCCCTTGCAGCTGGATCTCGCCGGCGTCTTCCAAGCGACGCACGACGTCGACGATCTGCTGTTGCACCTGCTCGACGGCCGAACGCTTGACCGGCCCGAGGTACTCCATCTCCTCGCGGAGCATGTCGGCCGCACGGCTCGACATGTTGCCCAGGATCTTCTGCTTGAGTTCTTCGCTGGCCGTTTTGAGAGCCATCGCCCATTGCGAGGTCTCGACGTTCTTGAGCAAGGCCTGAACCTCCTTGGGTCCAAACTTGCCAATGTCCTCGAAGACGAACATCAAGCGGCGAATCTCTTCGACCAGATCGGGATCTTCCTGCGAGAGGTTTTCGAGCAGCGCCCGTTCGGTGGCCCGATCGGTCACATTGAGGATCTCGGCCACGCTCTCGACGCCGCCGGCCGTCTCGAACTGCTGGTTCATCAGGCTGGCCATGCGACGTTCCAAGCCCGACTCAACATCCTTGATGATCTCGGGATTCGTCTGGCCCATGTGGGCGATGCGGCGAATCACCGCCAGTTGGCGATCGGAGGGTAGCCCCGCCACGACCTCGGCGGCCTTGGGGGCCTGCAAGTGTGTCAGGATCAGCGCAATGGTCTGCGGGTGCTCGTCCATGATAAACGTGAGCAACTGCTGACTGTCGATCTGCTTGAGAAAGCTGAACGGCAACGCTTCGATTTGTTGGCGAACGTTCTCGAGCGTGCCGGAGGCGTTTTTACCGAGCGCCTTTTCGACTAGGTTTTTGGCTAGGTCTAGGCCGCCGGTACTGTTGCTCGCGGAGCCTGGGTTGGCGTTGGCGAACTCAAGGATCGTGGCCTCTTGTTCCTCGCCGCCGATCGCGGCGATTTTGGCGATTTCGATCGAAACCGCCTCGACCTGCTTCGGAGTGAGTTTCGACAGCAAATTGCCGGCCAAGTCCTCCGGCATGCTCATCAACAGCACAGCGGCCTTGCGGAGTTCAGGGGCGACCATGTTGGACGAGCCTCGAAAAGGGTTGCAGCGCTGGCGACCCAGCCGTGCGCGTTATCAGCGCGCATCGGTCGATTCGGTGTTGCAACTTGAGCCTGCCAGCAGTGGCGGCACTGACGTCAGATTCACACCAGTTCGACGGACGGTGTCAGACCAACCTCAAGTTTCATTGGCCCCCACGGAGTCTCGTAAGGCACACTGACGGGTGTGACATTCGAGGGGAAGCGAATCCGGTGTCGTCCGCCGGTAATCACGCTTGGCAAACTGATCGACATATCGAACTCGCTCAGTTCGGCCTTGGCCGAGCCGGCCACCATGTTGGTCATTTCGCCGACGGCGTCGATCACGTCGTCGTCAATCTCGTCGGTCTCGACCATCAACAGCGTGCTGGCCACCTTGAGTGCGACGCTCTGCGACAGGCTGAGGATGACCATGCCCATCGCACGCCCCGAGAGGCCAATGATGCCGCTGATCTCATGCAGTCGGCCGGTTTGCAGCCCCAATTCGCCTCGTTGAATCTCGCAATTCAACATCGTGCGGAAGGTATTGGCCGTCGACACCAGAAATGGATTGATGTATTCAGCACGCATCATGACAGCAACACCACCCGGGACTTGATCGTCCAATGTCACCAGCGGCACCAAGCCGAGGCAACGAGTTGGACAACATCACTGCAACTCTAGGTTTGGAATGCCCCGAGTCAAAAACTCCGCTGGGGAGATATCGCACCGCGCGATGGTTGCCGGTGCGATCGTAACGCTTATGCCGAGCGTGTCGCGGAAAATCGGCTAAGTTGCCCGCCACGCTTCGAGCGGATCAAGCGGATAGATCGGTCGCGGGGTGCGTCGCCAGGTGAAGGCGGTCAGATCCGACTGCGTGGTCCCCGGCGAGTCGACCCGAATCAGGCCTTGTCGCCAGCGGGCGAAGAACTGAAAATTGCTGGCGGTCTTCACAACGACCATTTTCGCATCGGTGATATCGAGCCCCAAGTGCGTGTACAGCACGGGGTGATTGACGGCGAAGCTGCGATGACCGACCAGAGCAATCGAGATCGCACCGACTCGTAGCAAGGCGGTGCGTTGCAGATCGCAGATGCCTCGATCGTGTAAATCGACACAGCAGCCGAGCGAGACGGCGGCCACTTGACCGGTGACCCGGACCGGCTGGCTGAACACATGATCGATTTTGCCCCCCAGATCGACTGTGATCGTCGCGCCGACTCCGGCCGCGATTGCCATCTCGAGCGCTTCAGGGTCGACCATTGGCACGAGCGCCGTCGCGGTGATTTTCTCTTCGAGCATCGCGCGGAGGATGCAGGTACTGTCACCCGGCGCGCCACCAAAGACCGAATCCCCCGTGTCCGACAGGATAATTAACCCCGTTTGAGCTTGTTGAGCCTGCCGCACCGCAACGTTGGCCGCGACCCGCTCGGAGCGCCAGAATTGCTCGCGCAGATCCCACGCCAAGTTGGCCATTTCGATCGCGAGCGCCTCGGCCAACCGCGGATCGTTATTCGTGTGGACCACGACGGCCCAGCCCCCTTCGGCCACGTCCAGCCACGGTTGCATCGGATAGGGCGAGACATCGAGCACTCCTGCGCGACGTTCCAACTCACGAGCCCGATCGAACCAGACATTCATCGGACCTGCTGACGTTAGGAACTGGTCCTGCGGCGTGATCATGGGGATTTTCCGCCACGCGCGCGTGGGACGAATTTCGCCCTGCAACATGCGGAGCAGAATTCGACCTGCTTTCCGTCCCGTGGCCGGAGGGTCGTGGGGTTGCGTCTCGTGACCGACCAGAGCATCGGCGCACGCCATCATCTGGTTCGTGATATTCGCATGATGATCGAACGCGACGACGACCGGCACACGAGGTCCGACGAGCTCGCGTACGCGCTGCAATACATAGCCTTCCACGTCGTCTTCCTGCTCCGAGGCGGCCGCCCCGTGCAATGACAAGAACACGCCGTCGACCGGGAGCGACTCGCGCAGTGCAGAGATTAAACCGTGCGTCAGAAATTCCAACGTGGGGGCCGTGATCGTGCCGCCAGCGCTTCCCCAGGCGCGGATGAGCGGCAGCAGCGTGATCTCTCGTTTCGAGTCAGCAACCGCGTCGAGAAATCCACCGATCGGCCCCACGCCTCGCATCCGCTCGATGACCTCGTCGCCGAAGTACAGTCCATACGCCTCGAAATCCGACCGCTCCGCAACGATCGGGCTAAATGAGTCGGTCTCCTGGGCCAATTCTCCCACGGCAATGCGCATGATCTATCCTTACTCTTAAAGTCCGCTCAGTTCGCAAACGGCCGACTGCCCGTTGCACTCATCGACCTCGACCGCGGCGCGCGTAGGGCGCCAGTGTGTTTTCTTTGCCAACTCGTCGATCAGCCGCGTGGCTAGGAGCTTGGCCAGCAATTCGGCCGTGGTGTTAGGGATCGGCAGCAGGATGCAATCGCCGCGCGGAAACACCCAGCGGCGATCGGCATGCGTCACCTCGACACTCAACTCGTCGGCCACGACGTGAATCGTCGGATGCTGTGTCGGCAGTAGCATGTGATGATCCCACTCGTCGACGATCCGCTTGAGCGTGTCGCGCAGGGCGATAAAGTCGACGACGTAGTGATTCTCGTCGAGCGGGCCCGACACATCGGCCGAGACCCGGTAGTTATGCCCATGCAGCCGTTCGCAGATATTGCCGCCGAAGGTAATGAAGTGCGCCGCGCTAAAGACCAGATAGTCTTTCGTCATCCGCACGCGATACTGCTCGTTCATGCTCAACTTTCAACACGGGGCAAGGTTTCACAATTCGACTCGCTTCTTCCTCGCACCCTCTCCCCTTGCGGGAGAGGGTGGCGAACGCAGTGAGCCGGGTGAGGGGTTGAAGTTACATGGACACAACCATCCGAACCCGCTCGAAGCGCGAGCCGCCGAACACGTTCCATTCTGAATCAACACGCTAGACAAGGCAAACTGTCCCTTCACCCCGTTCGCCTGCGGCGAACGACCCTCTCCCGCAAGGGGAGAGGGTGCGGAGACATACTCATCTTTCGACAACCCTCGCCCCTTGCGGGAATGGGACACGTCATCAGCAACTTTCGACCGCGCTCAAAACGGCTCTGATCCTATCACTTCGTCGCGGGCAATTGCAGGGGTCGACCATTAATGCCGCCGGTCGCTTCAAACAACAACAAGGCCGCGCGCGTCGCGGCGACGTCATGCACACGCAGCACTTGCACCCCTTGCCGAGCAAGTGACAAGCTCACGCCGATCGTGCCGTAGGTGCGATCCGCGTTGGGATCGCCAAGCACCTTGGCAATAAATCCCTTGCGCGAGTGGCCGACCAGCAGCGGACAGCCGAGCGCATGATAGCGCCACGTATGCGCCGAGAGTGTCAGGTTGTGCTGGTGGGTCTTGCCGAAGCCAATGCCCGGGTCGAGACAAATCCGCGTCGGGTCCACTCCCGCCGCGAGCAGCGTATCGCGCCGCTGCGACAAGTAGCTGTAGATATCGAGCACCACGTCCCGGTACTGCGGGTCGTCTTGCATCGTTTGCGGGGTCCCCTGCATGTGCATGGCACACACGCCGCAGTGGCTTTTGACCACTACACTCAGCATGTCGGGATCCCCTTGCAAGCCGGTCACGTCGTTGACGATCTCGGCCCCGACGTCGAGCGCCGCGCGGGCCACGTCGGCTTTCGAGGTGTCGATCGAGAGGGGCACCTTGATGAGCTGGACGTTGTGGGCGTTCTTGTAGGTGCCCTGGGCCACGACGATGCGCGTCTTGGAAAGCGAGACGGCCTCGCTGATGGCCTTGGACACGGATGCGAAAGGTTTGTCGATCGTTCCGTTTCCGTTGCCGTCCGAGCCGGAGGGGGTCACGAAGATCGCGTCCGCGGTGTCGGGCTTGGCCAGCGGGTCGCAGGCCCCGGCGCCCGCGCTGCCGCCGGTGCCGCCGGCTCCGCCGCTCCCCGAGCCACTCGTGCCGCCCGAGGCGGCGCCACCCGTGCCCGAGCCGCTGGCGCCGCCGGTGCCCGAGCCCGCGGCGCCGCCGGTCGTGCTGGAGCCGCCGGTGCC
>CAYLYE010000007.1:0-56123 GCA_964387325.1 uncultured Planctomycetaceae bacterium | reverse complement strand
GAAGGATTGGTCAGCAGTGTCGATAACTTTGGCGTCACGGGCGACTCCCCCTCGCATCCCGAACTGCTCGATCATCTGGCGACCCGGTTTATTGACGGCGGTTGGTCGATCAAGAAGATCGTGCGGACCATCGTGCTCAGCCGAGCGTATCAGCTCGACTCCGCAGCGCCGGCCAGCCATCTGGTCGTGGATCCAGGCAACCGACTCGTCTGGCGTCACGCGCCACGCCGGCTCGATGCGGAAGAGACGCGCGATGCGATGCTGGCCGCGGCCGGGCGGCTCGATCTGCGTCGGCCTGCGGGATCGCCTGCCCAGCAGTTCAAAGTCGTCGAGCTGCGCAATGACGGCGTGGAAGCCAAACGGCTCGAAGCACACGCGCTCGATAGTCGGCACCGTAGCATTTACCTGCCGCTGCTGCGCCTACTGACGCCTCGGTCGCTCGAAGTGTTTGATTTTGCCGAGCAAGGGATGGTGACCGGCAGTCGCGAAACCACCACCGTCGCGACGCAGGCTTTGTATTTGTTGAACGACTCGTTTGTCCGTGCGCAATCGCGCGCCCTAACCGATCACCTGCTCGAGTTGAGTGTGACGTCGGCAGCCGACCGCATCGTTCAGGCGTATCGAATCACCTTGGGTCGCTCGCCGACATCACAGGAGATTGTCCAAGTCACGAATTATCTCGCTGAATACGAAGCGGCTGTCCGCAAAGAAAAGATCGGGCCAAAAACGAATCCTCAGGCCGAGGCCTGGACCAGTTTTTGCCAGGCCATTTTGGCATCCGCCGAGTTCCGCTATATCCAATAAGGCTCTGCTTGGAGAAGCTTTGATGTTCAATCCGCATGCGCTCTCGACCATCCCAGTCCGCTGCTCGCGTCGACAAGTGCTACAGACCGCGAGTGCCGGATTTGGCTACCTAGCCCTGGCCGGCATGCTTGGCCAAAACGCCTCGGCGTCGGACCCGCAGCAGCCGCTTGCGCCGAAGGCGCCCCATTTTCCGGTGAAGGCCAAACGAATTATTTTCGTCTTCATGGAAGGGGCCATGTCGCAGATGGACACCTTCGAATACAAGCCGACCCTGCAAGCGAATAACGGCAAGAGCGCGCCGGGGGGCGCGACGCTGACCGCCTCGAAATTTAAGTTCGCCCAACATGGCGAGACCGGCACCTGGGTCTCGGAACTCTTTCCGAACGTTGCTCGGCATGTCGACAAGCTGTGCTTTATTCGCGGCCTGCACACCGACACGCCGGCCCACCCGCAGGCCGTCATGCAGCTCCATACCGGCACGGCCATCGCGTCGCTCACGCGGCCTTCGATGGGCGCGTGGCTGCTGTACGGCCTGGGGACCGAGAACCAAGATTTGCCCGGCTATATCACGGTGAATCCGTCACCCAACTTTGGTGGAGCGGCGAACTACGGCAGCGCGTTCCTACCGGCGCATTTTCAAGGCACGCGCGTCAACGACAGCGGCACGATGCAAAATCTGCGACCCGAGTTGCCCGCTTCGCTCCAACGTCGCCAACTCGAACTCATTCAGTCGATGAACCGCAACCTGTCGGAAAAGCCAGGTGCGCCAGACGAAATCGACGGCGTCATTCGTTCGTTCGAACTCGCGTTCCGCATGCAAGACAAAGTGCCCGCGCTGCTCGATACCTCGCGCGAACCCAAATCGGTGCTCGACGCCTATGGTGTCCGCCCGGGTCCCGAGGGGAGTTTTGCCCGTCAGTGTCTGATGGCTCGGCGATTGAGCGAGGCAGGGGTGCGATTCGTCGAGATCACGCAGTCGGGCTGGGACCATCACAACAACCTGCACAAAGGCTTGCTCAAGCAATCGTCGATTGTCGATCAGCCTGTGGCCGCCTTGTTGGCCGATCTGCAACAGCGGGGCTTGCTCGAAGAAACCTTGGTGCTGTTTGGCAGCGAGTTCGGTCGCATGCCCACGGCTCAAGGCGCCGACGGCCGCGACCACAACATCACCGGCTATCCGATGTGGTTGGCCGGCGCCGGTGTCAAGCCGGGCTTTTCCTACGGCAACACCGACGAATACGGCTTGCACGCTGTCGAAGGGCGCATGCACACGATGGACTTGCACGCCACGCTGCTCGCCCTGATGGGCCTCGACCACGAAAGCCTCACCTACAACTACGCGGGCCGCGACTTCCGTCTCACGGACGTCGCCGGGGTCGTGGCCAAGGACATCTTGTCCTGATCGTGCCGCCCAGGCCGCTCGCTCCCCTTCGCGCCCGATCGTCGATGCGCTCAACTCAACACGATGACCATCTCACATGAATCGTCTACCGCAACGTTCCACTTCGTATCGTGCCGACCGGCGAGATTTCTTGCGAGCCGGCGCGACCGCTTCGGCAGCTGTGTTGCTTGGTCGCGCCTCGTTGGCGGCCGATCCGTCGCCGCGCCCCACGGCCGACACCGTGCTCGCCGGAAAAGATCGCCGGTTGATCGTCTACAACTCCAAGCTGTTCGAGATTGAAACGCCGCTCGAGTTGTTGCGCGAACACAAGCAAACACCCCTCGACTTAATGTTCGTGCGTAACAATCAGCACCCCGATTGGGCCCTGACGCTCAAGCCCGTGGAGCCCAAAAACTGGACCGTGGAAATTGCCGGTCTGGTCGAGTATCCGCGCGCCATTTCCTGGGCCCGGCTCATCGAGCTGCCGCGCGTCGAACAGGAAGTGGTACTGCAATGCTCGGGCAACGGCCGGGCTCAGTTCAGCAAGACCGCCTTCTGCAAAGGGAGCCCCTGGTCGCATGGTGCGATGGCCAATGTCACCTTTCGCGGCGTCAGCGTGCGGTCGGTGATCGAAGCACTCGATGTTCGACCGCATCCCGCCGCGAAGTTTCTTACCGCCGAGGGGCAAGACAGCGCGCCCACGACCGCCGATGCCGACTTTGAACACAGCCTGCCGCTTGCCGATGCCCTGGATCGTTCGCTGCTCGCCACACACATGAACGGTCAACCGTTGCCGGCCGTGCATGGTGGCCCGCTCCGATTGATTACGCCCGGCTATTACGGCACGATGAATGTGAAATGGTTGTCGCGCCTGCGTTTTGAAGCGCAAGAGTCGTTCAATCATCATCAGGTTAAACGCTATCGCACGCCTTTGCGTCCGCTTCCGCCCGGCTCGGCGTTCGACTACGGGCTCGAAAACAGCGAGCCAAACTGGGATATGCGCATCAAGAACACGATCTTCGCGCCGCTCGATGGCGAGCGCGTGCGGGCCGGACGCGTCACGCTCCGCGGCGTGGCGTGGAACGACGGCCGGGCACGGATCGATGCCGTCGAATGGTCACGCGACGGCGGCCAGCATTGGCAGCGCGCCGAACTCGAACGCCCCAAGAGCCCCTATGCCTGGCATCATTGGCAAACGGAACTCATGCTCGAACCGGGCTCGCACACGCTGCATACCAGGGCCATCGACGCGCTGGGTCGGACCCAGCCACTCGATGGCGCGATCGACTGGAATCCGGCTGGCTACTGCTGGCACGGCGCGCATGTCATCACGGTCGTGGCGACATAGTGCGTATCCTAAAACCGACGGGGACGGTCCCCCTCATATTTCGGTTTTATTGACGCCTGCGCGGTTAATGAACCAGGGCGACCAGCGGAAGCTTGGTATTTACCGGCTTCGTGTTGCTCGCCTAGGCCCATTCGCTGTGCAGACTTCAATAGGATCGGCGCTTAGCGAGCTGCCTGCGCCGGCTTCGTGGCGCGGAGCCACAAATAGCGCGGCCCTGAGCTGGGCGCACTGGGCGCGGCCGTACCGTCGCTGAAGTGTGCAAAGATATTTTCCGGCGGGCCCTGCGGCGCAATGCGATACGAGTCCACGTGCAACTCTGCGAGCAGCAACGCGCGAATTGTGCGCTCGTCGAGTCGTTGCGGTTCGCACAGGCTTGGCGGCTCGTCGAGATTAAGCGAGGCGATGAACGTGCCGCCGGGCGCCAAAATCCGCAACAGCTCGCGGCACATGACGCGCAGATTGCTCACATGATCGAGCGCGTTGACCGTCCACAGCACGTCCACATAGTTGCTGGGGAGCGGGATCACCGCCTCACTCGAACAGACGTACGTCATGCGATGCTGCCGAATACCCAGCGGGGCGTAGGCATCGGCCAGCACGTCGATACCAATACGCTGCGCGGCCGAGAGAGCCCAATTCAGGCTGCCGCGCGGACCGCAGCCGAAATCAGCGACGATCTTGCCCGCCAAAAATGTATCGTCCGCCTCACCGGCCACCGCCAGCATCAACTTGCGGTAGTACAGGTCCGCCTGCTCATCGTTTTGCCCTTGGGCAAGCTGTGCATTCCAAAAACCCAGCTCGCGCTGATGTTTCCAGCGCGTTCGCAACGCCGGCGGCAACACCGGAGCAAGCCGCCCATACAGACGCTTGACCCAAGGACGCACGGTATGTGACGCCCATTTGCGCCAAGCAGGACGCACGGCGATCGAGGAAATGTGTGCTGACATCGGCAGGTTCGGCGAGAGGTACAAGGAGCTTCATCGCGCCCGGGCGACCATGCCCACGGCAAGCGATCATCATGCCCTCGGGCCGCAGCCGGCGGCAAGATCAATTCACGCCCGCTACCCGATGCTAGCATTCCGCCGGTCAATCGATCAGTCGTTCAGGCTGGGTATGAGAGGCATTTCGCCCGTGTTGCGGGTTTGCAGCTCTTCGTACATCTGATGGACAATCAAGGCGCCGACACTGACAATTTCCTCGCCGACTTCGAGACCGCCGCTTCCACCTCATGCATCCTCACCTCGTATTGTCGCAGCATAACGAGTGTCGATCAGCACCTGATATTACTTGACCGTGCCGCCGTAGCCTGTCGCGACGACCCATAGTCAGTGCCATAGTTAAACTGGCACTTCATGTCGCTAGACCACACGGCAGGTGAAGCACTTCAGGTACTCACCTTCCAGACACGAGGCGCTCAGCGGGTGATCGGGTGCGGCCCCGCGCTGCTGCACGACCTGGATCGTGCGACCCGACTTCTCGGCGACACCGGCCAGCATATGGAGAAAATCCTCGCGGCTCACATGCCCCGAGCAGCTACAGGTGACGAGCCAGCCACTCGGTTCGAGCAACTCGACCGCCAAGCGATTGAGCCGATGATAGGCTTGCAGCGCGTCGGCGGCGTGACGACGCGAGCTGGCAAACTTAGGCGGGTCGAGAATGACCATCCCGTACCGCTCGCCACTCTGACGCAGTTGATCGAGTCGCTGGAAACAGTCGGCGATCTCGAACTGAATGGTACTGATGCCGTTGAGTTGCGCGTTATGCTTGGCGAGCGCGATTGCCTTGGCGCTGCTGTCGAGGGCATGTACCTCGCGCGCGCCGCCTCGCGCGGCGTTCAATGCGAACCCGCCGCTGTAACAACACACGTCGAGCACACGTTGCCCCGCGACAAGCTCGGCCGCGTAGCGTCGGTTATCGCGCTGATCGAGATAGAAGCCGGTCTTTTGCCCAGCCCGCAGGTCAACGCCGAACCGCAGGCCATGCTCTTCGATGAACACGGGCCCCTCGTCGAGCTGACCCCAGGCGAGCCCCTCGTCGAGCGTGATCCCCTCGAACTTACTCATCTCGCGGTCGGTGCGGAGCGTGATGCTCTGCGGCTGCCACCGGGCCACGATCGCCTCGATCAGTTCCGGCAATCGCACGGCCATCGCACGCGACAGAATTTGCACGACGAGGTGCGCACCGTAGCGTTCGACCACCAGGCCGCTGAGTCCGTCGGCCTCGCTCGAAACGAGTCGCACGGCAGCGTTGGGCTGCGTGAGTCCGAGTTGCTCGCGGAGCTGCCCGGCGGTGTCAAGTCGGCGACGCCAAAAACTCCCGTCAAGTCGATCGGTAATCACCCATGAGTACAGCCGCACCCGCAGCCGGCTCTGACTGTTGAACACGCCGCGGGCAATGAACTGGTTGCGATCGCTGAGCAGATCGACGACGTCGCCATCGGCGGGCTGTCCCTCGACCCGATCGACGGCCGAATCGAGCACCCAAGGGTGGCGGCCGAAAAACGGCCGAGCCTTCTTGGGCTTCAAAACAACTCGACCGGGGGACAGCAGCGAGCCGTCGGCAGACGGTGTGGGCGTGGCGATTTCTGACATAGCATGCGATTCTAAACGCACGAGAGTCACATAAACAGGGGTGATTTCACGATCCTCGCAGCTCAAGCACGCCGACTTATTCCCGCTCGGCGGCAAGTTCGCTATGCTAAGAGCCGTTCGACCCATTGCACTGTGCGGGACCCACCATGACCTTCGCTCCTCTGCTCGCGGCCGGTGTCGCCGAGACGGCCGGCTTCATTATCGGCATCGTCTTGTTGGGCTTTCTGGCCCTCGTGTTCCTGTTCATGTTCCTGACCTACGGCAGCCTCTGGTTTCAGGCCTACATGTCGAACGCCCAGGTCAGCTTCCTGAGTCTGATCGGCATGTCGTTGCGGCAAGTCGACGCGCACACGATCGTCCGCGCCAAGATCATGTCGATTCAGGCCGGCCTGGGCGACGTTCGCACGACCGGCATCACCACGCGCCGCCTCGAAGCTCATTATCTGGCCGGGGGCGATGTTCCCAAGGTCATTCGCGCCATCATCGCCGCTCATCGAGCCGATATCGAGTTGGACTTCGATCGGGCTGCCGCGATCGACCTCGCCGGCCGCGACGTTCTCGAAGCGGTGCAGACGAGCGTGTATCCGAAAGTGATCGACTGTCCCGACCAGCGTGATGGTCGCTCGACGCTCAGCGCCATCGCCAGGAACGGTGTCGAGGCCAAGATTCGCGCCCGCGTCACGGTCCGCACAAATATCAAGCAACTCATCGGTGGAGCGACCGAGGATACGATCATTGCCCGCGTGGGCGAAGGAATCATCACCGCCGTCGGGTCGTCGGACACGCATTTAGAGGTGATGGAGAATCCCAACAAGATCAGCCGCGCCGTGCTCGATCGGGGACTCGACGCGCAGACCGCTTTTGCGATCGTGTCGATCGACATTGCCGACATCGAGATTGGCGAGAACATTGGCGCGCGGTTGCAAGCCGATCAGGCCGAGGCCGACACCCGCGTGGCCCGTGCTCGGGCCGAAGAACGTCGCAGCGTAGCGATCGCTCGTGAACAAGAAATGAAGGCCAAGACGGCTGAGAACCGCGCGCGACTGTTGCTGGCCGAGGCCGAGGTCCCGCTGGCCACCGCCGGCGCCTTCCGTCGAGGCAAAATCACCGGTTGAGGTTCGCACGCTCGTCGATCTCGCACGCATCGCCACGCCGCGAGTTTTCGATCTTCGTTTCATCGCTGAGTGGGGAACGTGCGCTGTGATGCGGCAACTCAATGTGCTGGTCGTCGATCCGGACCCCGCGGCTGAAGCCGCCTACCGCGTGCTGCTCGACGCCGAGGCGGCTTGTGAACTGCACGTACTCACCGAGCCCGCCGCAGCGCTCGAACAGCTGCAACACGAGTCCCCCGACATCGTGTTGCTCGCCGAGTCGTCGAGCTGGGACACGATTGCGCTGCTCGCCGAGTTGCGCGCCCGCGATCCGCAGGTGCCGGTCGTGTTGGTGACGGTCCAGCCTCAAGTGTCCACCGCGACCGCCGCGCTGCGCCTCGGCGCAGGCGACTACCTCGCCAAGCCGCTCGACGCCACGTTGCTGCGCGAGACCTTACAGCGGTTGCTCGCCGTTCGTCGGCAAGACGACGAACGCGAATTGCTCCGCCGACAGGTCGAGCGACCCTACGTGTTCGACGATATCATCGGCACCTGCGCGCCGATGACCAAGGTCTTCGAGTTGATCCAACGTGTGGCCGATTCGGATGTCGACGTGCTCGTGGTCGGCGAGACCGGTACGGGCAAAGAGCTGGTCGCCCGCGCCATTCATCGTCGCAGCCGTCGCGCCGAGGGGCCCTTCGTGCCGGTCGATTGCGGTGCCATTCCCGAGAACCTGCTGGAGAGCGAATTTTTTGGTCACGAGCGCGGAGCATTCACCGGCGCTGACGCGCGGCGCATCGGCCTGCTCGAATTCGCCGATGGCGGGACATTTTTCCTCGACGAGCTCGGCGAGTTGCCGCTGCTCTTGCAAGCCAAACTGCTCCGCACCCTGCAAGAACGCAAGATCCGCCGTGTCGGTGGCCGCGGCGAGATCGATATCAACGTGCGGGTCGTTGCCGCGACGGGGCGAAACTTGGAGCAGATGATTCAAGACGGCCGCTTCCGACGCGATCTGTACTACCGCATCAACGTCGTGCGCATCGATCTGCCGCCGCTCCGCGAGCGCGGCGACGACCTGGGCCTGCTCGCCGAACACTTCGCCACGAAATACACGCGCGAGATGGGACGCATCCTCAAAGGGATCACCCCCGAAGCGTATCAAGTGCTCAGCCAGTACGCTTGGCCCGGCAACGTCCGCGAGTTGCAGAACGTCATTCGTCGGGCGGTGGCACTGTCGCAAAGCTCGATGATCGGGCTCGACGATTTGCCCGACGCGCTGATCACCTCGGCCGGTCAGGCAGCCAAGCCCGCGCAGCGCGGGTACTTCGCCATGCGTGACGCCCACGTGGCGATGTTCGAGCGCGGCTACCTCAGCGATCTGCTCGGCCGACATCGGGGCGACGTCAAGGCGGCGGCCGACGAAGCCCAGTTGCCGCGCGGCACCCTCTATCGGCTCATGAAGCTCCACGACCTCGACAGCCGCAAGTTTAAGTGACACATCGGCCGTAGTGCTTCGCAATTCTCTCGATGGTCACGGCGACGGTGCGATCGATCGCGGCGGCGTCGAGCTTGCCATGCTCAACCAGCAAATGCGCCAATTCCACGAGCGAGGCGCGGGACAGTCGCGGCTCGTCGAGCAGCATCAGGCGGCGTTCGACTAGATCGTCGAGCGTGCTAACCCACTCGCGGCGAATCACCTCGGCAACCACGCGGCGCGACAGTGACGTGCCGACGATGGTGTCAGTTGGAGGCGAAGCGCGCTGAGACATGACCGGATCGGGCACCGCCTCGGTTGACAACGGTCGTTCGCGGGTCGACGTGAGCCGGGGCAACGCGAGTCGCGCGAGCAACAGGTCGGCCGTTTGCTCGGCGAGTGCGCGGCAGGTCGTCAACTTGCCGCCGATCAGCGAGACCAGCGGCAGCGGCGCGTCGGTGTGCTCATGAATCCAATGCCGTCGCGTGACGGCCGCGGTGCTCGACGTGTGCGCGGCGGGCAACGGTCGCACGCCGCTGTAGTGATACAGCAGATCGGCACGCGACACGATCGAGCCCGACGGGTCGGCTAAATAACGATTGACGGTCGAGATCAAATAATCAATTTCGTCGTCGGTAGCCACCGCGTCACGAGGGTCACCGTCGTAGGGCAAGTCCGTGGTGCCGATCAACTGCACATGACCGAGCGGCAAGATGAACACCGGCCGGCCGTCGTCCGCTTCGGCATACAGGCCCGAGCCGTTGAGTCGTTGTTGAAGCCGAACGCTATTCAAGACGAGGTGGCTTCCCTTGGTGGGGGCCATCAGCGGCGGAGCTTGAGTCGCTGCCGGCACCCCCTCACCCCCGGCCCCTCTCCCACGACGGGAGAGGGTAGTCGCGGAGCCATTGCAAGGCAGAAATTGTCCGAGAGTCCGATCGACCCAGGCGCCGGTGGCGTTGATGACGGCCGACGGCTCAAGCTGCTCAAGTTCAGCGCCGTCGTTGCGATCAACCATCACGCGATGACCGTCGAACCGAGCGCGCGCGTACGTGTGAACGGCGAAGGGTGTCCCGGTCCGCTCGGCTTCGCGCTGGGCGTCTTTAAGCAAAGCAATCACGAACCGCTCGGGATATTGCACCTGCGCGTCGTAATACTCGCAGAGCCAGCGACTGCGGCGCGGGTCGTCGATCGGCAACGCCGCGCCGGATGCGACGCGATGCGTGCGATGCCGGGGCAATTGCGACGAGCGAGCCAGATAGTCGTACAGCATGAGCCCGCACTCGACGAGCCACAGCCCGCGCTCGCGATGCCGGGGCGCCCAGCGTTCCAGGCCGAGAAATTTCATCCCCGAGGCAACGAGTCCGCTCAATCGTGAGCGAACCGGAACGTAGAGCCGCAGCGGCTTGACCCAATCGCTGGCCCAGTGGAGCAGCCGTTCGCGTTCTTCGAGCGACTCGCGGACCAGCGCGAACTCGCCGTATTCGAGGTAGCGGAGTCCGCCGTGAATGAGTCGCGAGGAATAGGCGGTGGCCCCGCCGGAGATGTCATGTGTGTCGACGAGCGTGACAGCGACGCGCTGGTAGATCAACTCACGAGCCAGTGCCGCGCCGTTGATGCCTGCGCCGAGAATGACGACCGACGCACTCGACATGCGCTAACTCCAGTTGAGCCAGCGATGACTGAGTGCCGTTTGAGCGATCCAGACCGCTTCGCCGCGCGTGAGGTCGTGGATGCCGGCGACTTCCTTGCCATCGGGCGCGAAAAAGAGCAGGCTGAAATTATCGCTTGTCTGCGGAACCTTGTCGCGCGAGCTACAAGGGGCGAAACGAAATTTGAGCATCCGGTCTTTGTAGCGGACACGATGAATTTCGACCCGATCGAGCTGTGCGATCGGCTGAAAGCGTCGCCAACCGAGTCCCAGCCACGAGACGCGACAGGTGACCCCCAGCGTGTCGAGCGTCCAGCGCGTGACCCGCAGCGGCTCGATGACATGGAACAACACGGCCCCGATCAGAAACAGCCCGATCAACTCGAACGGGATCAGAAACAAAAACAACCCCAGCCATTCTGGGCCGTGGACCGCATGTCCACCGGGGAGCATGCCGAGCAGCCCAGCGAAGATGAACACGCTGACAATGCCATTCCAGAAGGCGCTGACCGCCGCGAGCAACAGGATTTGTTTCAGCTCGAAGCGGCCGCGATTATGGAACACGTCGGCGTCGATGCCGGCCAGGTGTTGCCAGCGGCAGTCACTTGGCGGATCGAAGAGACGATCCGCCGCGGTGATGGTGAGACATTCGTTCGAGTCCTCACCGCTGCTATCGTCGTGATGGCTCGTATCGTCGCGGCGCACGATGATCCGTGGCGCGGTGGGAAGCCGGGTTCGTTTGAGGCGGCGCTGCTTGAGTTGCTTCAGCTCATCGTTGAGCAGATTGATAACCGCTTCGCGATCGTCGCCCGAGAGTGACGAACCGAACAGGTGAGGGATGCCCCAGCAACGGACCTCGATCGCATAGGTCGTGCGTCCTTTGTTCCCTTGTGGGCCCAGGCACTGCTTGAAGCGGAACACCTCGTCGAGCGGATACTGTCGTCGCACGCGCGGCCAGACGATGCCTTCGGCCAGGGTGAGTCCGACGGGGTTGAGCGAGAGCCGGAATCTTCCCAAGAACGAGGAGAGCATCATGTAGCTGCCGACGAGCCAGAACGTCCACATGGCCAGCGCGACATAGAGGAAGATTGCCTCGTGGGTCGTGAGGTACTTATAGCTGACCACCGAGCTGCCGACGGACCAGCCTGTGAGCCAGACGAACATGAAGCAGCCGACGCCACGCGCCCCGGTGCGCATCGACAGCTCGAACTCGTCCCCTTCGCGACGCCAGAAAAAAGACCGTCCGGTAGTCGCTTCACTTGCGTCAGTCATCGAGTTTGATCGGCGGGAGTTCGTCGCGCTTGTATGGTTGAACGGGGGGCGGTGGCGTGCGTGACGTGGCGCTCGCCGAGGGTGACGGGGCCTCGTCGGCCGGGCTAGCCACGCCGTACTTATTCTGTTCGCGTCGCTGTTGCGCGATCTGCATGCGAGCCGCGTTGGCCAGCGTGCTGCTCGGCAACATCAGATGCAGCGCGTCGTCGAAGATCACCGCCTCGGGAAACTGCACGGCTGATTTATGTTCCGCCTTCGACCAGATCACGAGGTTGATTTGCTCGGCCCAGCTTTTGAGCCACAAACCGGCCGCACCGACCGCGAGGCTCAGTAGCGAGAGGCAGAACAACTTGAAGCCGCCGAGCCACAACCACAGCAGGCCAAAGAAGCCGAAACCCGCCAAGGATCCAGCGATGATTTGCATCGGCAACTCGAAGCAGCGCAGCGACTCGCGGAGCGTCGTTGCCTCGACCCCGGCGGTCTGATCGCTGACACAGCATTGCTGTGGAAGTTCGATCGTCCACACGTTCCGCTCGCGAAACTCGCGCGCGGGGTACACCACTTGACGATCGCGAAAGTCGGGGTTGGCCAAGGCCGGGACCCAGACCCGCAGATTGATCCAGCCTTGATGGATGATCGGCTCGATGATGGGCCAGGCGCGACGGGCGGTCTCTTTGGCGGCGGCGGCCGTGCGCTGAGCGGTGACCTTGGCCGCCTCGACGGCTGGCTTCAAGCGTTCGCCGAGCGACTCGTCGGTGGCGAAGCCGGTCGAGTTGGGGGCGCCTTGCGCCGCGCCCGCTGGTGACGAACCCGGGGGTGACGAACCCGGCGGAGGGGGCGGAGGCGATCCGGGATAAAAACCGCCCTGGGAGGGTTCTTTTGCGGGGTCCACCGGATCGGGATTGCTCATGTTGGCCTGCCTAGTAATTTAACCCATCGCGCGATATTCTAAGCGACTCGACCTTGAAATTCCATGAACTCGTCCCCTGCCATGAAACAAGCCATCTCCGGTGTGACGCCGCCCGAACAAGCTGAAGTGACCAGTATTGTCACCTGGCCCTCGTTGGGCGCCATTGGTTTTGGGCAACTGCTCGGGGGGCTGTGCCAGTCGAAAGTCGGCTTTCCGCCGATCGTCACGCTCGGCAACCTCATCGCTTTGCTCTCGATTCCACTGGTCGTTCCGCGCTATTTTGTCGAGCTGCTGTTCGGCATGCGGTATCGGCTCACCAATCGCCGGGTGATCATCGAGCGGGGGCTGAAAAACAAGGAACTTCGCAGCTGCGGGTTGGACGAGTTCGACACGATCGATCTGGTCGTGCTACCGGGCCAGGAATGGTACCCCTGCGGCGAATTGGTCTTCCGCAAAGGGACGCTCGAAACGCTTCGTTTGTCGGGCGTTCGCAACCCGCTCCCGTTTCGGGCCACCTGCATCAAGGCTCAACAGGCCTACGTCTACACTCATCAGCACATGGGCTAAGCAGCCGCATCGGGCTCAGTGAGCCGTGTGGGATGCTTTTGTGTAAGAGTGCTCTGTCCACGGTTCGACTTGAACATGCTCACGCAGACGTGAGCATGGCACCCCTGTAGGTCACATGCAGCAAAAAATTCTCTAGGCGGCGCGGACCCTGAGTTGCGAGCGTCGCCGCGCGAACCAGTTCTCTTCGAGGGCGACAACCGCGACGCGATCTTCCAGGTTGGGGCGGAACACGGTCAGCAACAGCAGCGGCAGATACCAATCCATCAGCAAGCCGCCCGACTTGGCGATCCAAAACTGCACGCCCAGCATGATCGCGGCCGAGGCGCTGAGCAGCACACCCAGGTTTTTCTGAGCGGGCCAAATCGCCAGCGCCAGCGACATGACGACAAAGGCCACAAAGACCGGTATACGATAGGGGGCCAAGGCCTGACTGTTCAGGTCCCAAAAGCCTTGCAGGCCGACGATTTGCATGCTCGTCCAGCCCAGCGTCATCTTGGCCTGGGCCCAGAAAGCATCCCAATCACGTGAGGTAAACGCCAGCGAGGCGACGAGCAATCCGAGCGTGAGATGGAAGCCTGCCACGAATCGCAGCAGGCCCCGTTTGGCGTAAAAACTGCTCCACAACGGCAGCAAAAAGACCGGGTAATAGATGCCTCCAGCGGCCAGGCCCAAGAGCATGCCCGAGATGGCAGGTCGTCGATAACAGAGGATTGCCCAGGTGAGCAGCGCCGCCGGCAAACAATGATACGCCTGACCGGTGGCCGCCGCCGTGTAAGGGAGCATCAGGTACAGCGCGGCCATCGCAATGCCCGTCCGGGCGTTGTCGTAATGCTGCATGCCGATCAGCACCAGTCCCACGACCACCAAGAGGTGTGACAGGATCGCCGTTGCGCGGGCCGTGGCGATCAGCGGGCCCTTGGCCTCGACCTGCTCGGGGTGTTCCGCCGATGGATCTTGGTCCTTGGTCACGAGCGGTCGCGTGACGATGTTCGGAATCACCTGCAACCAGGGGAACCCCGGCCCATACTGCGACAGCGTGGGGCGCTCGCCCGGGTCGTCCGTGAGCGAGAGCATCGTTTGCAGCCGTTGCGGGCCGATCAGGTCTTCGTTCGTCGGCGCGCGAGTGAGCACGTTGACCGTCAGAAACAAAAACAGCGCCGCGCCCAGAAACACCAACCCGCCGGTCGATAAGTTGGGCTCCAATAGCGGCCGACGCACCATCATCGGATCGCAAAGCATCCGCACCAAGTACAGTCCGCCGACGCTGAATAGCCAGATGTATCCCCAACGCTCGACCGCGATGCTCTGCTCGACCGTCCGACCGTATTCGACCAGGAACAGTCCTGGCGCGAACAACACCAGCAGTAGCAAATCGAGATTACGGATGCTCCACAGTCGGCCGAACTTAAAGAACAGCGCAATAATGAGCAGCGACGCGCAATAGATCCACGTCCCAAATTCGGGGGCCTGGTAAGCGTACAGAACTTTATCCATGGCAATCGACGTGATAGCGCGACACAAGCGAAACGAAAAACCGTACCCTTTAGACGCCAGTCGGCGAACAATCGACACACGCGAGGTGCTCGTATTCGCAAGCCTTGGCCAAGACTAGCCTTGCAGCATACGAAGCACAAGGTTTTTTGCAAGCCGTGGCCCCCTCGATCGGGGATGAACTCGGTTCTGTCGCGCCGGACGGGTCACGACAGGCGTAAAATCCAAAACCGGGGAGCTTGTTATCGAAGTCTGCGCAGCGAATGCGCCGAGGCGAGCAACGCGAAGACGGTAAATACCGGGCTTCCGATGGGCGCCCTGGCTCTTTATCCGCGCGGTAGTCACTCGTTAGGCTATTTTGCTGAGGATCAAATAGTCGTCACGCACAGCGCGTCGAGGGCCTCGAGCGCGATTGGCCACGGTGGGCAAGTCGAGCGATACGTCTGCCACCACGTATCGAGCACCGCCGGAGTGAGCGGCTCAAACAGCGGGGCTCCCCACGCTAGCGCTGCCTGGGCTAATCGATCGGGACTGTACGTCGTCAACTCGAGATCGGCGGCCGTCTCGAGCACGACCGGCAGTATCGAAAGTCGCAGCACACGGTCGCGCCGGCTCGCCTCGAGCCGCTCGCTGTACCGTGGCAGATCAAGGTTCAATTGGGCCAACAACCACGCCAGCCGCAGCACCTCGGGCAGCTGTGGCTGAGCATTGGTCAGCACCGCCTCAAAAGCCACGCTATTGGTCTGCGGGTACGCCGTGCCTCCGCCGCCCGAGATGGGCTGCACGAGCAACACGTTCGCCCGTTCAACAAACAACTCGGGCTCGATGCGGCGCGCGATCCCCGCGAGCAGGCCGGGCCCGTAAGTCTCCCATTGCTCGCGGAGCGGTCCGCCGCGGAGCTTCAACTCGTCGGCGAGCTTCGGTTGAGCACGATCTCCGGCGTGGAACAGCTCGGCCAGTGCAACCGCCAGCCGCGACATGATCGACTCGATGAACGTGGGACCGAGCCACTTTTTACACACCGTTTGGGCCAAGTCGCGGGGTGCGACCGCATGCTGCGCCAAAGGAATCGCGAGCGAAAAAAAAGTGTCCCGCTCGAGGCTACCCCCGGCCAACTCGTGCTGCAACTCGCTGACGACCTCTCGCAGGGACTCGAAGAGCGCCACGTCGACCAGCGGGCGATTTGCGATCATGGCCGCCGCCGCGTACAAGTGGCTGGCCTGCGAGTTGGCAATCCAGTGGATCGTCGGGGGCATAAAACTCATCAGACTTAAATCCATTTTTGCGCGGGTCTGGCGTCGACGGCTTGTTCAACGGGTCGTATTATAGAGAGTCGTGAACGATTCGTATCGTTCCGTTCTGTATCCTGGCGAGGTCGACCTCAATGCTCGAGCAGCAGCCCAAAAATTGGGTTCCCGAAGTTAAGTCCTGGAGCACGAGCGAAGCAAGTGAACTGTACGACGTCGGTCGCTGGGGGGCCGGCTATTTCTCCGTCGGCCGCGATGGCCACCTGCTCTGCCATCCCACGAAAGACCCTAAACGCGCGATCGACCTCAAAGAATTAGTCGACAATTTGCAATTACGGGGCATCGATCTGCCGATCCTGGTCCGATTTGCCGACATCGTCAAACACCGCCTGGGCGAAATCCACCAAGCCTTCCAGAACGCAATGCGCGAGCATCAGTTCAAAGGCAACTACTGCTGCGTCTACCCAATCAAGGTCAACCAGCAGCGCCAGGTCGTTGACGAAGTGCTCGCCTTCGGCAAGCCCTTCAAGTTCGGACTCGAGGCCGGCAGCAAACCCGAGCTGCTCGCGGTCGTGGCCCTGGCCGGCAATGACACGCCCATCATATGCAACGGGTTCAAAGACGCTGAGTTCATCGAGATGGCCATGCTGGCCCAGAAAATCGGCCGGCGGGTGATTCCGGTGATCGAGAAATATACCGAGCTCAAATTGGTGCTCGAATACGCCAAGAAAATCGGCGTACGCCCGCAGATCGGCTTCCGTGTGAAACTCGCCTCGCGCAGTACCGGCCGTTGGCAAGGCTCGGGGGGCTACCGCAGCAAGTTCGGGCTCACCGTCAGCGAAATCATTCGCTCCTACGAAGAGCTTAAGTCCCAAGGCATGGAAGACTGCTTCAAGCTGTTGCACTTCCATCTGGGGAGCCAAATCCCCAACATTCGTCACATCAAACAAGCGCTCAACGAGGCCGTCCGCATCTACGTCGAACTGGCCAATCGCGGCGCGGGTCTCGAGTACCTCGACGTCGGCGGCGGGCTGGCCATCGATTACGACGGCTCACAAACCAACTTCGAATCGAGTTGTAACTACACCCTGCAAGAGTACGCCAACGACGTCGTCTACCACATTCAAACCGTCTGTGACGAAGCCGGCGTCAAACACCCGACCATCGTCAGCGAGAGCGGTCGCGCCATCGTCGCGTATCATAGCTGCCTCATCTACAACGTGCTCGGTGTGTCGGGCTTGGGTGACGTCGAAATCCCCACCGAGCCGCCGCAAGACGCCGAGCAGCCGATCCGCGACCTCTACGACACCTATAACAACGTCACCCATCGCAATCTGCTCGAAGCCTATCACGACGCGCAGCAAGCGCTCGATATGGCCATGAGCCTGTTCAGTGGCGGTTACCTGCCCATCGACCAACGCAGTCTGGCCGAAAATCTCTACTGGGCCATCTTGCGCAAACTGCAAAAGTACATTCACGAAGTCGAGTACGTCCCCGAAGAATTGCAGGGCATCGACAGCACGCTCAGCGACACGTACTTCTGTAACTTCTCGCTCTTTCAATCGATGCCTGACTCCTGGGCGATCAAACAGTTGTTCCCGATCATGCCGATCCATCGGCTCGAAGAGCGACCGCAACGCAACGCGGTGCTCGGCGATATTACTTGCGACAGCGACGGCAAGATCGATCAGTTCATCGACCGCCGCGACGTCAAGCGCACCCTCCCGCTGCACACGTTCAACGGCGAGCCGTATTATCTCGGCACCTTCCTGCTCGGCGCGTACCAGGAAATCCTCGGTGACATGCATAACCTGTTCGGCGATACCAACGCCGTCCACGTGAGTCTCGATGACAACGGCGCGGTCGTGCTCGAGACGGTCATCAAGGGAGACACGGTTCGCGAGGCCCTCGAGTACGTCGAGTTCGACGTGAGCGCCCTGGTCCGGCAACTGCGTAACGACGTCGAGACCGCGGTCCGCGAAAAGCGAATCGACTTCCAAGAGTCCGGCCGCCTATTGCGGTTCTACGAAGATGGCCTGCAAGGCTACACGTACCTCGAAGAGGCACACTAGTCCACATTGTCAGTGGTGATAAGTCTCCTCATAGGGTGCCATGCCCACGTCCGCGTGGGCATGCTCAACGAACCTCTTCACATCTTGTGGCCATGCTCAACGATCATGCCCACGCCGAGCCGTGGGCATGGCACCCGCTGGGGGTTCGAAGCGAGGCCCACTAACCGCCGGAGCGCGCGTCGCCCCAGGGCAAACGAATCGTGCCGCTCGCGAGCGCGGCCAGAAATTCATGATTGCTCGACAAGAGCTCGCTCAACGCGGCGATCTCGTGCGGCTCGTACCAGTGAACCGACTCGACCTCGGCCGGGTTGGGCGCGAGCGTGGCGTGTTCGTCGAGTGTCGTTAGCCACCAACCCAAGCTCACCCGCCAGGGCGTGATACTCTGCCAAATGCGCTCTAGGGGCTCGGCGGCGACATTGAGCTCTTCGCGCATCTCGCGACGCAGGGCAGTCGCTTCGTCCTCGCCCGGCTCGATGCCTCCGCCCGGAAAACAATACGCACCCGGGGCCACGACGTGCTGCGAGCGGCGGATCACCAGCAAGGCGCGTTCGCGCAGCACCACGGCGACCACTCCCCGGCGTTCAATCGGCGTCGTCATGCAATTTTCTGCGGACAATAAATCGTCGGGCCCCAACTCTCCATTCCCCTCGTCGGGTCCGTTATACTCGATGCTCCCTGTTGGATGCACGACCCTTACCGCCGCTGGAGAGCTGCCGATGCCACTGAAGACGCCCGTGGAATTGACTGGCGTGGTCCCTATTATCCCGACGCCGTTTTTTGCCGACGAGCAGATCGACTACTCGGGGATCGCCCGTTGCGTGCAGTTCGCCAAGAGCTCGGGACTCGTGGCCGCCTGCCTGCCTGCGTATGCCAGCGAGTTTTATAAACTGAGCGAGGCCGAGCGCGCCAAGGCAGTCGAGACGGCACTCGAAGCGGCCGAGGGCAAGCTGGCGATCGTCGCGCAGGCCAATCACCCCAGCGCCAAGCACGCCGCCGAACTCGCCAAGCGTTACGAGGGTTTAGGCGCGGCGATCATCTCGTTCGCGATCCCACGCATGTTCGCGCTCCCTGAGAGCGACGTGCTCGACTACTGCCGACGGATTTGCGATGCCGTGTCGATCCCCGTGCTGATCCAGGATTTTAATCCCGGCGGACCTACCGTCGGGGCATCATTCGCCGCTCGGCTCGCCGAGCTATGCCCGACCTTCCGCTATCTCAAACTCGAAGAGTCGATGATGAGCGGCAAGATTCGCCAGATCATCGAGGCCACCGGCGGCAAGATCGGCGTACTCGAGGGCTGGGGGGGCATGTATATGCTCGAACTCATCCCCGCCGGCATCTGCGGTCTGATGCCAGGGCTCGGAGTCTCCGATGTCTTGCAGCGCGTCTGGACGCTCGCCCGCAGCGGACAAGACACCGCGGCAATCGAGTTGTTTCAGATCGTACAGCCGCAAATCCTTTTTTCGCTGCAAAGCTCTGAGTTGTTCAACTGGATCGAGAAGCGACTGCTCCGCGATCGCGGCGTGATCGCCGAGTCGAGCATCACGGTTCGCTCGGCCACATTAACTCCCGACGCCGACACACTCCGCTACGGCGACCGTCTCGCGGCCCGAGTGATACTCGCCGCGAAACACTAAACTTCTCCATCAATATCTCCTCCCCTCTGGCCCTCAACGATGCAAACTTTATTGCACTGCCGAGAACGTCTCGACGCATCCCCTCGACCGTCAAGAGAGGGTGGCCAAAGGCCGGGTGAGGAAAGAGCGTTGTGGCATCTCGCTCCCGACTCCGCTCATTCCAGCACACGGGCTTTATTTGGCGAAGGGAGCAAGAGCCAAGGGCTCTTCAAAGCCGAAGCTGAGAAGCGTTTCGCTCCGAAATAGTAACTGATTCAATCGTCGAGGAGTCTGTCATGCGTGGCCTCGCAAGCATTTCAAGATCATATCGAGGGTGCCATGCTCACGTCCGCATGAGCATGTTGGAGAGCATCTTGGGCTGGGCTGTCATGATTGGCACCCTCGTAACCGCGCCGCTCGGCGCTCAAGAACCGACCGTCGACTCGTTGCTCGAACGCTCGAAAGCGGTGCTCGCGCAGCATGCCGGGAACATCGCTCTCGATGGCCTCAAAGATCGGGTCGAGGTGATTCGCGACCGCTGGGGTGTCCCGCACATCTACGCGAAGAATCAGGACGACCTGTTCTTCGCCCAGGGTTTTATCGCCGCGCAAGACCGGCTCTGGCAGATCGACATGTGGCGGCGAATCGGTGTCGGCGAGACGGCCGAGGTGCTCGGCCAGTCGGGCGTGGCCGGCGACCGTTTCGCCCGGCTCGTGCGTTATCGCGGCGATATGCAAGCCGAGTGGACCAGTTACTCGCCCGATACGCAGCAGATCGCCGTGGCATTCACGCGCGGCATCAACGCCTACATCGCGCACATCGGCGATCGTTTGCCGATCGAGTTCCAGTTGCTCAAGTATCGGCCGGGGCTGTGGAAGCCCGAGGACATATTGACCCGCATGTCGGGCATCATCATGTGCCGGAACTTTCGCAGCGAGGTCGACCGCGCGCGGCTCATCGCGGCGGTGGGGCTCGACAAGGCGCGGTGGCTCGCGCCGACCGATCCGGCACGCGAGTTCGCGCTCGACCGTGAGCTCGACGCGGCGAGTTTGCCCGCCTCGATCTTCTCGGGCTATGAAGCCGCCACGAAGGCGCTGGACTTCGCGCGCGTTCCGCCGGGCAGCAACAACTGGGTGGTCGACGCGACCCGCAGCGCGTCGGGTAAGCCGCTGCTGGCGAGCGATCCGCACCGCTCGTTGGCTCTGCCGTCGTTGCGTTACCTGGTGCATCTGAATGCCCCCGGCTGGAACGTGATCGGCGGCGGCGAACCGGCCTTGCCGGGCGTGGCGATCGGTCATAACGATCATGTCGCCTGGGGTATGACGATCGTCGGCACCGATCAGGCCGATGTGTTCGTCGAGCAGACCAAGCCCGACGCCCCCGACCAGGTCCGGCGAGGCGATCAGTGGGAAAAGCTGACCATCATCCGCGAGACGATCAAAGTACGCGGCGCGGCCGACGTCGAGCTCGAGCTGAGTTTCTCATCGCATGGACCCATCATGCATCAGGACCGCGACAAGCACCGCGCTTATGCGTTGCGCTGGTCGGGCGCTGAGCCAGGCACGGCCGGCTATCTCGGCTGCCTTGCTCTAAATCGAGTCAACAACGCGCGCGCGTTCCTCAAGGAGGCGGCGCGTTGGAAGCTGCCGAGCGAGAATCTCGTCTTCGCCGACGTGGACGGGAACATCGGCTGGATCGCCGCCGCCTTGACCCCTGTGCGACAAGGATTCGATGGCTTGCTCCCCGTTCCTGGCTGGAATGAGAAGTACCGTTGGACTGGCTTCTTGCCCAGCGAACAGTTGCCGCAGGTCTTTAATCCGCCACGCCATTATGTCGCCACGGCGAACCATAACATTCTCCCCTCGGGTTACGGGCGCGAAATTGCCTATGAGTTCGCACCTCCCTTCCGCTATCAGCGTTGCGACGAGCGGCTGCGTGGCGCGAGCAAGTTCACGATCGACGACTTCAAGACGATCCAGCACGACAACACGAACATCGCCGCTCGACGTTTCGCGGCCGTGGTGAGCCAGGTGAAGTTGAGCGACAGCGACTTGCAACCTTACGCCAAGAGCGTTGCCCAGTGGGATGGTGCAATGGTGCGCGAGAGTCAAGCCGCGCCGATTTTTGCCGCCTGGTCGAGTGAGGCGCTGCGCGAATTGTTCCGCCCACATGTGAGTGCCGATCTGCTTGATTATTGCACGAGCGGACCGGGCCTCGAACTGATGCTCGACGCGCTGGAGAAACTCGACGCGCGTTGGCTCGGCTCGAATCCGACCGAAGCACGTGCTCAACTCTTGGAGCGTTCGCTGCGACGCGCCGTGGCGCAGCTCGACAAGCGGCTGGGGCACGATCTCGCCACGTGGTCGTGGGGTCGGCTGCATCAAGCGCACTTCACGCACTCGTTAGGCTCGCTCGGTGAGGCGTATGCGCAGGCCTTTTCACCCCCGGCCGTGGCGACCCCCGGCGACGTCAACTCGCCGAACAACGCGCGGTACGACAAGAATTATCGTCATATTCATGGCGCGTCGTTCCGCCTGCTCGTCGATCTGGCCGACTGGGACTTGGGCCAAGCGACCAGCACACCCGGGCAGAGCGGCCAGCCAGGTAGCCCTCATTACGCCGATCTGCTCCCGTTGTGGAAAGAGGGACGGTATTTCCCCTTGCTCTACTCACGAAGTAAGATAGAAGGATCGCGCGAGCACACGCTGATTCTGCAATCACGCTCGCCGTAAGCCATCCACTTCTCGCCGTTACTCTCTCCGCCGACCGCATGTACGCCGCCCAGATCGACAATCTGCAAAAACATTACTTTCTCGGTGGCGAGACCGTGCGGGCTCTCGATGGGGTGACATTTACCGTGCCCGAGGGGGACTACGTCGCGATCATGGGCCCGTCCGGGAGCGGCAAGAGCACGTTGCTCAATTTGCTCGGCTGCCTCGACCGACCAACGGGCGGCAGTTACTTTCTCGGACCCGACGACGTCGCGCACCTCGACGACGACCGGCTCAGCGAGATTCGCGGCTCGCGCATCGGGTTCGTGTTCCAATCGTACAACTTGATCCCGCAGTTGACCGTGCTCGAAAATCTGGAAGTGCCTTTGTACTACCAGCGACGTTGGGCCCCCGCCGACCGCGAGCGGTGCCGTGAAATGGCCACGCTGGTCGGCTTGGGCAATCGACTCGACCACCGGCCGACTCAGCTATCGGGCGGACAACAGCAGCGCGCGGGCATTGCCCGCAGCCTGATCAACAACCCGTACTTCATCTTGGCCGACGAACCGACCGGCAACCTCGACTCGGTCACCACGGCCGACATTCTCAACTTGTTCGAGCAGCTCAATCAGTCCGGCAAGACCATCGTGCTGGTAACGCATGAAGACGAGGTGGCTCATCGCAGCAAGCGGATCATTCGCCTACGCGACGGCAAAATCCAAAGCGACGAGCGACTGAACCGATGAGCGTCTCGAGCGCGGACGGTTCCATGCCTGGACGATCGTTACTCGGGCAGGGGCTGACCTTTGGTCTCGGGTGCAAACGGTAAGGCCAGCAGACCTAAGATGAACACGGCCGACATGGTCACGCCGGCGTAGCGCATCGGTTCATGCTCGAGGCCAACGAACACCTTGCTCGTCAGCAGTCCGAAGGTGAACGGACCCAGCGCGGCGACAAAGCGACCCACGTTGTAGCAGAACGACGTCCCTGTGCTCCGCAAGCGCGTGGGGAACAACTCGGGGAAGTAAATCGCGTAGCCGCCGAAAATCATCAACTGGCAGAAGCCCATCAGCGGGATCATCCAGAAAATCTGCGAGAACTCGGCCAGATTCCAGAACACGAACGCTGTGCTGGTCATCGCCGCCAGGAAGGCGATCAGGAACGCCTTTTTGCGACCGATCACGTGCGTGATTCGGCTATAGAAATACACGCCGAGAAAGCCGCCCAGGTTCTGCATCACCGAGGCCATGCCGCTCCAAAAGACCAGCTTGCCGGCGATCTGTTCGGGAGTCAGACCTTGGCCTTCAAAATGTTTGCGGAAGACAAGCTGCAGCAGATCGAAACTGAAGAAGCCGATACCCCACAGCCCGACAACTCCCGAGAAGGCCAGGAACATGCCGACCAGGGCGTTCTTGCGCCAACGCGGATCGCCGAACAGATCGAAGTACAGCCCGAGCGTCTTATGAGCGGCGCCGTCGTGCGACGACTTCTCCCAGCGTTCGGGCTCCTTCAATTTGGCGCGAATCACCAAGCAAAGCAAAGCCGGGACCGTGCCGACGACGAACATCAATCGCCAGGCGGTCATCTTGAAGCCGAGGATCGACAGATCCCCCGTGATGCCCGACTGTTCCAATTGACCAAGCGACATACTGATAATCGCGGCCGAGATATTGCCAACCGCCGACAGAGCTTGCAACCAGCCGAGCGCGAACGGACGTGCTCGATCGGGCATGACCTCGGCAACCAAGGCCACGCCCACGGCGAACTCGCCACCCACCCCCAGACCGGTGAGGAAGCGATAGAAAGCGAAGTCCCAGAAGGACGTCGAGAAGGCGCTCAAGCCCGTGCAGAGCGAGTAGGCCAGGATCGTCCACATCATGACGCGCGCGCGCCCGAAACGATCGCCGAGCACACCGAAGGTCAAACCACCGGTGGCCCAGCCGAGCAAGAAGATCGCCGTGGCGTAACCGCTGTACTCGGCCACGAGCGCCTTGAACGCGGCTTCCGACATCTCGGCCACACCCAAGCCCGCCGTGAGTGGCAACAGCTCCAGCATCGACGGTCGTCGCGCCAGATTAAACAGCTGCTGATCCATCGTATCGAACAACCAGCCCAAGGCCGCCACGACGAGCACGAACCAGTGATAACGATTCAGTTCGCGATACCAGGGAAGCGATGTTTGACTCATGTTAAAATGACTGCCAGAGATGCGATTCGATGGAGCTCAAGACAAGCGATGTCGCATAAGAGCACACCCCCATATCAGAGTCAAGTATGCGGGTTGTATGAGCGCCCATGGTCGAGAGATTGTCTCTCCGCGAGCGGGGGGCTACGATGCCTTTATTGACGACTGCGCGGTTAATGAACCAGGGCGACCAACGGAAGCCCAGTATTGATCGTCTTCGCGTTGCTCGCCTGGGCTCTTTTGCTGCGCATACCTCAATAAGCTCGTCGGCCTCGGCTGATGAGCGTGGCCTAGTCAGAGCCGCTCCCTCGTTTCGTTTCGGATCGTCCATCATGCTCCTGTGGCGCGACATGCTCGGTTGCCTGGCGTTGCTCGCCAGCCTCGGGGCCGTCGTTCGTCCGGCCTGGGCACTCACGCCCAAGAGCCCCGAGGTGCAAAAGTCGGTGCGTCGCGCCGTGGATTATCTGACCACGCAGGGCAACGATCCGCGCGTGGGCGCCAAGACGCTCGTGGGTCGTGTGCTGGTGATGAACCAACAGCCCGACCATCCCAAGGTTGCCGAGGCCGTGTCGGCCTTGAGACAGTCGCTCCACAACTTGCCCGAGGTGCTCGATATTTACACGCTCGGGCTGTCATTGGCGTTTCTGGTCGAGTTGGATCCTGAAAAGTATCGTGACGAGATCGACCTGCTGCTGAAACAGTTGGAGCGTCGACAGATGCCCCACGGCGGCTGGGGATATCCGGGCCGCTTTACCGGCGACACCTCGATGACTCAGAACGCGTTGCTCGGCGCGTGGGTCGCACAGCAATACGGACGAGACTTGCCGCTCGACTCGTGGATCCGCGCCACGCAGTGGTTGCTGCGCACGCAAGACCCCAGCGGAGCGTTTGGCTATCAGGGAGTTTTGGCCGAGCCCGGTTCGCGTGTCGCGCAGAACGAGATCACGGTGACGATGACTGCCGCGGGCTGGGGTAGCTTGTATCTGGCCGGCGATCGGCTGGGGCTCATCTCGCTGTCGACCGCCGAGACGGCAAAACCTCCGGAGGGGTTTCAGGCCGTCAAGCCCGCCGCGCCACGCACGACCGTGCCGCTCACCGAGGCGATCGATCGCAAAACGTTTCAGCAGACGTTGCAACTGGCCGAGGGTTGGTACAAGACGCGCGAAAAGGCGCTCCCCGCTCAATTCCTGAACTACTTCTTTTACACCTACGAACGTATGCAGACGCTGCGTGACATTGCCGCGCAGCGTCCGCTGGCCGAACCCGAGTGGTACACCGAGGCGGCTCAATACATCATCAAGTCACAACGTGACGACGGCGCCTGGAATGGCAACGAAGATCTGGTCCCTTCGACCTGTTTTGCGGTTCTGTTTCTGACTCGGTCGACGCACGAGGCCATCGAGCGAGCGCGGACCTACGGGGCGGGCATTCTCATTGGCGGGCGCGGGGTACCGACCGGTCAGGGAGATATCGAGCTGCGGCTGGGCAAGGTGGTCGCCAAGCCTCTGCAAGGCCCGGCTGAAGAGCTGGTGGCCAAGCTCGAAAATCCCAACCACCCTGACTTCGATCGCGCGATCGAAGGACTCGATCAGCTCGTCGAGCGGGCCGACGTCGCGGTGCTGGGAAAATTGAAGCGGCAACTCCGCGCACTGGCCGCGGGGGGCTCGCCCGAGGCCAAGGCCGCAGCGCTCACGGCCCTGGGGCGATCACGCGATTTCGATCAAGCACCGCTGCTGATCGCCGCGCTGAGCGATCCGGACGCGCACGTCTTCCATGCCGCGCATGACGCGCTGCGGCACATGAGCCGACGCTTCTCGGTCCCCCGAATCGTGAATGATCCGGACGAGACCGCCAAGCGGCTCGAAGCCGAGAAGTGGAAGGCTTGGTACCGCACGCTGAAACCCGATGCCCAGTTTAATTAAACCTTAGACTCGACCGACCGATCGATCCACCTCATGTCGACTGCCACTTCGTCACGCGATCCGCACAACATGGCCTCCGAGCGGCTGCGAGTCTCGTCGTACGAACAAACGGCCAGCTGGCTCGTGTCACTGCTTGTGCTCGTGGGCCTCGGGACGTTCTGTCTGATCGTGATGTGGTACACGAGCCGGCTGCATGTTCCCATCGTGGCCGTCCCCGTGCAGATTGCCGACGTTGGCGGAGGCAGCGAGTCGGGCGTGGTCGGCGCAAGCATGCAGCTCGATGCTCCGAACGCCGATCAACTGGCGCGCGACACCGATCTCACGGAGCGAAACTTTCCGGAAAGCGTCGCCTCGATCGCCGATGCCGTGTCGACGCGCAAGGCCTCGTTGAGCGATGTTGAACAACAAGGCGAGAACAGCACAAAAGGGGGCGGCAAACAGCAAGGCACCGGCAATCAGAGCGGCAAAGGGCAAGGGGACGGGCCCGTGGGCATCCCCCGCGCCAATCGCTGGGAGGTCCGCTTTGGCGACTCGCGATCGATCGACGAATACGCCCGGCAACTCGACTTTTTTCAGATCGAGCTCGGCGTGCTTAGCGCGACGCAGCAGGTGTTGTACGTGCATCACCTGAGCGACGCCAAGCCACAAGTCCGCACCGGCACGCGCGAAGCCGAGGAGCGCCTCTACATGTCCTGGCGACGCGGCACGCTCGTCGAGGCCGATCGCGATTTGGTTCGCCGCGCGGGCTTGGCTCCCGATAGCAAGGTGATTGTGCAGTTCTTTCCGAGTGCGATCGAGAACCAACTCGCACAGATCGAAATAGCGCATGCCAAGTTACAAGCCCCGCAGATTCGTAAGACGATTTTTGGCGTGCGAGCGGCGGGAAAAGGGTTCGAGTTTTTTGTCATTGAACAGTTCCCGCTCGGGACGAAGTGATTCGACGAGCTGGGGATGATCGTTTCGTTTTTGTGGAGTAGGTGAGGCGAATATGGAACTGAGCGCAATCAGTCAGATGGCCGGCGACGCCTGTTACTTGGCGCTGGCCTTGGTCGCCTTGTGGGGTGCGTACTGCGCCGTGGTCGTGTGGCGCCGCGCAGCCCAGTTGCGGTTCCGCAGCGAGCGCGAACAGACCGACTTCATCGTGCAACTCGAAACGCACCTCGCAGCCGGCGACCTCGAAGGGGCCGCCTCCCTGTGCCAAGGCGACCCGCGCATTACCGCGTATCTGGCCGGCGTGGCGATCGAGAATCGACAACTGGGCTTCGCCAAGGTCAAACACCTCATCACCGATTTGTTCCAGCGCGATGTGCTCGCCGATCTCGAGTATCGCATGAGTTGGGTCACCGTCGTCATCAAGACTGCCCCGATGCTCGGACTCTTTGGCACCGTGCTGGGCATGATGTCGGCGTTCGCCAAGCTCAGTAGCGGTGACAAAGTCGATCCGACTCAACTGGCCGACGACATCAGCCTCGCGCTCATCACCACAGCCATCGGACTCGCCATCGCCATCCCGCTCACCCTGGTGCTGGCCAGCATTAACATTCAGCTTCGCAAGTTGGAAGACCTCGTCGGCCACGGCCTGACACGCTTCCTCGACGCCTTCAAGTCGGCGCTCGCCGCCTCGCAACGGGTGAACTAATGTCGACCGACGCGCTCATCGATGACGAAGAGGACGACGATCTGGCACCGCTCGTGCCGCGCCGCCGGTTCTACGAGGAGCCGGAACTCGACATCACATCAATGATCGACATGACGTTCCTGCTGTTGATTTTTTTTCTGGTGACGAGCGTGCCCGACGTGCAGAAGGCGCTCGATTTGCCCCCGGCGCGTCATGGTGTCGGTGTCGATCATCGGGCCACGCTGGTCGTCACGATCGCCGATGGCGGCATGGGGGAGCCGGCTATTTACCTGGCCGACGGTCGTTTCGGCGCGCCGCTCGGCGGCACGCACGAGGCCCAGGAGTCGGCGCTGCGAGACGCAGTACAGCAGGCCGTCGTGACGGGGAAGACCGGCGTGCTGATCAAGGCCGAGCGCGGCGTGGCTTACCGTCATGTGGCGCGAGTCGCGGCCGCCGCCTCGCAAGTCAGCGGCGTCAAAGTGAACCTCGCCGTCATGGAGATCGACTGACCCATGACGATCGCATTCTCGTGTCCTCAGTGCGGCCAGACGCTCAAAGCGCCCGAGTCGTTCGCACGCCGTCGTGCCAAATGCAACCACTGTGGCGCGGCGGTCACCGTCCCCGCGCCTCCAACTCAGCCGGCCGAGAGTGTCGAACCCGAGCGCGAAGAGCCGCCGCTGAAATTCCAGAGGCGCAACGCCAACGAGAGCAGTGACGTCGACCTGACGCCGATGATCGACGTCGTGTTTCAATTGTTGATCTTCTTCATGGTGACCGCCGCGTTTGGATTGCAGAAGTCACTCGATCTGCCGAACCCCAGCGCGACGCCATCAGCCGCATCGGCCCGGACGATCGAAGAGCTTGAACAGGACGACGATTACGTGATCCTGCGCATCGAGGCCGACAGCTCGATTTGGGTCAACGACAGCGAAGCGCTGACCGAGCCTGATCTGTTTGCCAAGCTACGGGCGGCGCGCCAAGCGGCGACCGCCGACGCGCGGGGACCCAACAAACTGCTCGTGGTCGCCCACGGCGACGCGCGACACGAACGGGTCGTGCAGGCGGTCGACGCCGGCTCGCATGTCGGTATGGAAGAAGTGCGGCTGGCGACGGTCGAAGGGAATCGGTAACCCTCTCCTTGCCCGACACCGCTTCAGAATGCCCTCAAAACTGGTCGATCGAGATGGATGGGTCCTGCGAGAAGGCATCGAGATCCAGGGACCGTGCTCTTTGCAGTGATCTTCCGGTACCGCATAATGGTAGCCTGAGTGCCTATATTCGATCGCGAAGCCCTCGCCCCCCGCCAGTTTTTATTGATCCTCAGCTAAATAGCTAAACTAGGCCGAGCAACGCGAGGCCGGTATTTTCGGACTCCCGCTGGTCGTCCTGTTAAGTTCATTATCCGAACCTCAATAGCCCCGCCGGTGATTGCCATGACGACGACCCCATCGCGTAGCGTGCTCATGCCGCGCCGCGCAGCTTTGCAGGTGGGCTACTCGGGCGCGATGGGGTTGGGACTTGCTCCGTTTATGTCACGCGCGGCGTCCGGTAAGGCGACCTCGCGCGCGTTGCCGCAACGAGCCAAGAACGTGATCGTGATCTTCTTGACCGGCGCGCCGAGTCACCATGACACGTTCGACATGAAGGTCGACGCGCCGGCCGAGGTGCGCGGCGATTTTAAGGCCATCGACACGACGACGCCGGGCTTACAAGTCTGCGAGCACCTTCCCTTGTTGGCCCAACGCGCCAAGCACTACGCGATCATCCGTTCGCTGTCGCACAAAGACAACAACCACTTGATGAGCACGCATCATGTGCTGACCGGGCACTTGCAGCCGGGCGCGTTCTTCGACAAAGTCGCGTCGCGCGACGATTGGCCCTGCTACTCGGCCGCGCTCGACTACCTACGTCCGCGAGGCGATGCGCTCCCGAGCGGCGTCAATCTTCCGACGTTCCTTATGCAAAACCCGCTCACGTGGCCCGGCCAACATGCCGGTCTGCTCGGTCCCAAGCACGATCCGTGGCAAATCACCGGCGACCCTAACAGCAGCGAGTTCCGTGTCGATGCCCTGCAACTCAGCGAGGGGATCAACGTTGACCGCTTTCAAGATCGCCAATCGCTGCTGGCTCAACTCAATGCGCAGCAACAACGCTTGAGCGACTCGGCCGAGTGCCGGCAACTCACCGGTCAGCAAGAACTCGTCTTCTCGCTGCTGAGCACGAGCAAGCTCTCGAAAGCGTTCGAGTTGAATCACGAGACCGATGCGACTCGCGATCGGTACGGTCGCAACACGAATGGCCAGTCCTTGTTGATCGCGCGGCGACTCGTGCAGGTTGGCGTGCCGCTCGTGCAGGTGAATATGGGTCGCGTACAGACTTGGGACAACCACGGCAATATTTTTCCGACTCTGAAAGACCGCCTGCTGCCGCCGGTCGATCTGGGCGTGTCGGCCTTGCTGGACGACCTTGTGTCGACCGGAATGCTCGACGACACGCTGGTGATGTTGCTGGGCGAATTCGGCCGCACGCCGAAGATTAACCCCCAGCAGGGACGCGATCACTGGGGACCTTGCTTCTTCGGCCTGTTTGCTGGCGCGGGGGTGCAAGGAGGCCAGGTGATCGGCAAGAGCGACGCGATCGGCGCGTATCCGATCACCAAGCCGTACTCGCCCGACGATATTGGCGCGACCCTGTATCATTTGCTGGGGGTCGATCCGGCGAGTGAACTGCGCGATCGGCTCAATCGCCCGCTGCAATTAAATAGCGGCGAGATCATCGAGCCGCTGTTCTCGGGTCGCGCCACGTAAGATATTGACGTGGGCGCAAAAAAAGGCTCCCGGAAGAAACGGGTCCCAGGGGGGCGAAGGACACCATTCGTTTCCGGGAGCGATTGGATCATCCACACGCGGGGCGGGTAACGAGGCGCGCGGGGTCGACATCCATGTCGACTCGCGCCCCGCGGTCCGCAGAGAGCCGCCGAAGCCGCTCTCCGATGCAGACCCGCCCACGTGGTTCAAGTTGTCATTCGAGCCATCGAGACCACGCCGGTCGATTCGTGAAACCGACCGCGCGGTGCTCAAGTGCGGCGGGAGGATAGAAAAATCGCTCTGATGGGTCAAGGTCGATTTGAACGACAAGCGGACGAAGAATTTTTTTCTCGGCCGCGAACAACTCCTGTCATGGCGGAGTCTGAGTAAATAGAATGATAGCATCGGACGTAACCCGAAGCCTCCACACTCTTTTTCCCGCTGTTAGCCCATGATCGCCATCATCGACTACGACATGGGCAATTTGCGGAGCGTGCAAAAAGGTTTTGAGAAGGTCGGCGCGCAAGCCACGATCACGAGCGACCCCGGCGTGATCGCCGCGGCAGATCAGCTCGTGTTGCCCGGGGTGGGAGCGTTCGCGGATGCGATGCTCGAACTGCGGCGGCGAAACTTAATCGCGCCGATACACGATGCCGTCGCGGCGGGCAAGCACCTGCTGGGTATCTGCCTGGGGCTGCAATTGCTGTTCGAGGTGGGACACGAGGACGGCCGGCATGAAGGGCTCGGCATTCTGCGTGGCGAGGTCGTGCGTTTCGATCTGCCGCGGGAATACAAAGTGCCGCACATGGGCTGGAATCAGCTCGAATTTCGCGGCCGCTCACCGATCTTTGCCGGGCTCGACGAGGGGGTCCACATGTATTTTGTGCACTCCTATTATGTTGTGCCTCAAGACACCGAGATCATCGCCGCCGAGACGGACTACGGCGTCAAGTTCACCTCAGCCGTGTGGCGCGATCGAGTCTTTGCCACCCAGTTCCATCCTGAGAAGAGCCAGGCCGACGGCCTGCGGATCCTCAAGAACTTCGCCGCGCTTTGAAGCGTGCGATCGAAATGTGATCCACGCGCGGCCATCGCTGGAGCGTTTCGGACCCGACGAGAAACGCGAGGCCGAACCCATCCGGTCCGAGACGGACGCACACTCAATAGCGAATCACGTGTCGCAGCAAAAAGCTGCCTAGCAGGCCGAGCACGATGTTGCCGATCCACACGCTGATCGGTGGTAGGTGACCGTCCTTGGCTTGCTGCACACCGAGGGCCAGTAACGGGTAGTACAACACCAGAATCGGGCCAAAGCAGGCGAAGAAGCTCGAGAGGATTTCGCCATTGCGCCACCAGATCGAGAGGGGCGCGCCGATCATGACGAAGAACAGGCAACTAAATCCGTTCGACCAGCGGCGATGGGGTTCGGTTTTGAGTCGGGCCAAATTGCCCCACAATTCATCGAGAATATCGGCCTGGAGACGGGTTTCGGAATTGTCCAAGAAGGCGAACTCGCCACAGAGCAAATCACAGACCGCTCGACCGGCGCGATAGTGGATGAATTTGTCAATCTTCTCCTTGGCGTGGGCGGTTTCGATCGGCAGTTGAGACCCGGGGATATAGGCCGGCGTGACGATATCCATGCCGTTAGGGCTTGCCGATTCGAGCGGAATCGGAATTCGCTCGTGCTCGAAGCGGACGCGCGTGCGTCCCTCGACGTTGATGTTGCCGTCACGGCAGACGATCATCAGCAGCATTTCTTTTGTATCCGACTCGAGTTCCGCCTCGGAGGCGGAGAGCGTGATCGGTGGCTTGCCTTTGCCACCCCCTTTGATGTTGATGATCGGGTTAATCAAACGGCGGCCATCGACCCCTTTGACGATGATCGAGAATTGCGGCGACTGGAAGCTGCGCTGCGAGCGGAGCAGCCCGTAGGCAATTTCCTCGACGCTCTCGATGATCACCCGGCGGACGTTGGTGCGTCCCCAGGAGACGGCCAAGTCGTTGATCCACACGGTCATAAAACTGAGCGCCAGCGCCAGCGCATAGATGGGCCCGATGACGGCCCAGGGGTTGATTCCTAAGCTTTTCAGGGCCACGACTTCGTTCGAGCCCGACATCCGGCCGCACACGATCGTGACGGCGAACAGAGCCGTCGCGGGGATCGTATAGCGAAGCGAGTCGGGCAGGATATAGGGAACGATCCGCAACACGTGACGCGGTTCGAGACCTTGGCTCTGCGCCTCGCGAACCAGACCGAAAATGACCATCACCAATGTGAGCGCCGCCAGAGCGACGACAAACACCTTGAGCGTTTCGATGATGACATAACGGGTAATCAGGCGCATGGGGGGCGTAGTGTGCGTCGATCGAGCGATAGCGTCAAGACGAGAGCGCCGCTGCTAGCTGCTAGCGGTGGGGCAGACGAGCAGTTAGCCGCGACGCGCAGCGGAGCGCGTCATGGATGGCCCCGCATGAGTCGCCGACTTTACGCGCTCCGCTGCGCGTCGCGGCTAACGTTTCAACTCCCACGCCAAAATAGTCGCAATACTCTTCGCGTCCTGAATCCGGCCGTCGAGCGCCATCCGTACCGCCTCGTCCCAGGTGACGATCAAGTTCTCGATCTGCTCACCGGCGTCGAAATGGGTCTGCGACTTCGTGAGACCTTGGGCAACATAGACATGCATCCGCTCGTTCAAAATGCCGGGGGACATAAAAAACGCGTGCAGCTTGACGAGCTTTACGGCGCGAAAACCGGTCTCCTCTTCGAGCTCACGGGCGGCGGTCTGATCCGGGTGCTCACCCGGTTCGAGCGTGCCCGCCGGCAACTCGATCAATTCCTGCTCGACCGCGATCCGGTAATTGCGGATCAGGCAGACTCGTCCGTCGTCGAAGAGCGGCAAAATCGTCACCGCCCCTGGATGCTGCACTGTCTCACGAATGTGTTCCACGCCGTCGGGTGTGCGGTGGATTTGCCGGATGACCGTAAAACGCCGCGCTTGGAGGAGAATTTCGCCTTGGGGCATGGTCTGACCTCGACGGGTAAAATCGGGTTGAAAATCGAGGAAAAGGATTGTTTGCCAAGCTTTAGGGGCTCGTGATAGGATAGATCAAGGCGCTGATTTTCACCAACCGAACGGTCGATTGCCTAATGGCGGCCTGTTTGACTGCTGCGCGGTAACACGCCATGCGCGAATTGCTCTCCTGGAATGTTTCGCTTGGCCGCTGGGCCGGTTTGCAAGTCCGGTTGCACGTTTTCTTTGTGCTACTGGCCGCGCTGGCGCTATTTGGTCCTCGACACGACGTGTTAGGGTACGCCCTCACGGCCCTGGGAATTCTATTTCTCAGCGTGCTGTTGCACGAGCTGGCCCACTGCTGGACTGCCTGGCGCATCGGCGGTCATGCCGACCAGATTCTGCTTGGCCCCTTCGGCGGGCTCAGCCATGTGAACGTCTCGCATGACCCCCACCAAGAGCTGGCCACCTCGCTCGTCGGCCCGCTGCTGAACCTGGTGATCTGTCTACTCGTGCTGCCGCCGCTCATTGCGGTCAGCGGGTCTTGGGATCAGGTGCTGCCGTTGCTCAATCCGCTCGAGCCACCGGCGCCACCGAGCGGTGACGAAACGATCACTTGGCTGCACGTGCTGGCCGTCACGTTTTGGCTCAACTGGTGGTTGGCGATGGTTAATCTCCTGCCGGCCGTGCCGCTCGATGGTGGCCGCGCGTTGCGGGCGCTCGTCTGGCCCCACAAAGGTTATCGCACGGCGGTCTTGTATGTCGTGCTCTCGGCCAAGCTGACTGCGGTGTTGCTCGTGCTCGTCGCCTGGCTGGTACGCAATACGTACAGCTACGCTTCCTTGCCGCTCGTGGTGTTCGGCATCTTCTTGTACTTTACGGCCAAAACCGAGGCACTACGGCTGCAAGATCGTGAACCGGACGATGCTCCGTTCGGATACGACTTCTCGCAGGGGTTCACCAGCTTGGAAGGCTCGGCGCGGAACGAGCCCGAGCCGGGCTTGATGCGCCGCTGGATCGAAAAACATCGCGAAGAACGGGATCGCCGCCGACAACAAATCGAAGCCGATGAAGAACGCCGCATGGACGACGTGCTCGAACGGCTGCAACGCCTCGGGCGGCAGAGTCTTAGCGACGAGGACCGTGCCTTGCTCGATCGGGTCAGCGCTCGCTATCGCAACCGCCAACGCGGATAAATTGCCCACGCCTGGACCATTTCGTTCGCCATCCTCTCCCAACGGGAGAGGAGTGAGACAAGCCGCAGTTCTCCTGAACGCGCGAGCCAAAGGGTACCGCACGCTCCAGCGGCCTCGTAGAATAGCGGTATGACGACGATTTATCTCGACCACAATGCGACCGCGCCGCTCCTTCGTGAGGTGGCCGAGGCCATGTACGAATGCCAACTTCGGTACGTCGGCAACGCCTCGAGCCAACACCAAGTGGGTCGCCGTGTGCGGCAGGTGATCGAAGATGCCCGCGAGAGCATCGGCCGAATACTGGGCGCCGATGTCGACCAATTCCATGCCGACAAGGTGATCTTTACCAGCGGCGGCACCGAGGCGAATCACCTCGCTTTACACGGCTTGCTCGGAGCCCAGCGATCGAACCCGACCCGACTCATTGTCTCAGCCATCGAACATCCCTCGATTACACGCAGCGCCGCGGAACTGGCTCGAACCGGCGTGGACGTACAACACCTGGGAGTCGACGCGAACGGCCTTGTACGACTCGACGAACTCGCCGAGTTGCTCACACCCAACACACGACTCGTAAGTGTGATGCTCGGCAACAACGAGACGGGCGTTTTGCAACCGCTCGCGCCACTGATCGAACGATGTCGCGCACTCAACATCGCGGTCCACACCGACGCCGTGCAGGTCGTTGGTAAACGGCCGCTCAACTTTCGCACGCTGGGCGTGTCGGCAATGACCGTCGCAGCGCATAAGTTTCATGGCCCGGTCGGGATCGGCGCCCTCGTCGTACGACATGGGACCGAGTTGAGCCCGCAGTTGTTTGGCGGACACCAGCAGGAAGGCTTGCGACCCGGCACGGAGAGCGTGGCGCTGGTGGTCGGCTTTCGCCGGGCACTCGAACTGTGGCATGAACAGCAAGCCGCGCGTGAGGCGCACCTACGCGCACTGCGCGATGCGTTCGAGTCGCGTTTACGGGCAGCGTGTCCCGACGTGATCGTCAACGGCGCGGCGGTCGAGCGATTGCCGCACACGTCGAACGTTGCGTTTTTGGGGGTCGATCGGCAACCGTTGCTCATGGCACTCGATCTGGCGGGCATCGCTTGTTCGGCCGGCTCGGCCTGCGCCAGCGGTTCCAGCGAACCCTCGCCCACTCTGCGTGCGATGGGGCTCGCCGAGGCGGTTGTCCAGAGTTCGTTGCGTTTCAGCTTCGGGGCGACCACGACCGCCGCCGAGATTATCGAGGCCAGCGATCGTATCTCGTTAACCTACCTTCGCTTGCGCAAACAAAAAAACGCCGGAAAAACCGCTCCTTCGGGTCGCTCTGCGAACGCGGCTCCGCTATAATGCGGGCCGAATTTGATCGGTCATTTTGCGCCCCCTTCAGCGGGCGTTCATCCCGGACGGATCCGTCGTGCTCTCAGGCGTTGTGACCATTCCCGCCGCCGTATCTGAACTGGCTCCTTGGGTCGAGTCCTCTCGACGTACGCGCAGCACCAGTCGATTGCGCGAGTTTGTTGTCGGACCCGAAAACACCTTACTGCGACACGTCATCACGCAGCTGATCCAAATCGCCGGCGAGTCTCGAACGCGGTTCCGCGAACAACCGCTCTTTGCTCTCGAAACTCAACAAGATATCGAAGCGGAACTCGCGCTCGTCTATCCGTTGGTGCTTGTTGGCCCGACCGGTTCGGGCAAGACCCATCTAATCAATCTACTCCGCGACGCCTGGGTTCACGATCGCGCCGCTGTCGAGGTCATCTGCTTTGCGGCCATCGACTACGCCCGAGAATTTAGCGACGCCAACGCTCAAAATGGACTCGCCTGGTGGCGCTCGCAACAGCGTAACGCCGCACTGTTGATGATTGAAGAAATAGGTGTGTTGAGCGAGCATCACTCGGCACAACTCGAACTGATGAATACGCTCGACGAACGGCGCGAACAGTCGTTGCCGACGATCATCACCTCGCGCCGCCCGATCGATGCAACCATCGATCTGTTGCCTGAATTGCTCAGCCGACTCGAAGAAGGCGCGGTGGTGACGATCGAACCGCCGCGGGCCGAAACTCGCTTCGAGCTCGTCTCACGGCTCGCGAAAGCTCGCAAAATGGCCGTTTCGATTAGCGCATTACGGCATCTTGCCGAAGGCTTGCCGGGCCAAGCTCAAGAGTTATTTGGTGTGGTATTGCAACTCGAAGCGCTCGCCCAAGCTGAAAAACGCTCGATCCACCTCGACGATGTTAAACAAGCGTTGAATCGCGTTCGTGTCACGGCCTCGCCAACCATCCGAGAGATTGCCCTGGCTACGGCTCGCCGACTGGAGGTCTCGCTGACCGATATGCGCAGCGCGACCCGACGACAAGCCGTCGTGTGTGCCCGAGGTGTCGCGATGCACTTGGCCCGTTCGCTTACCGGGCTCAGTTTAACTCAAATCGGCAATTTTTTTGGTGGTCGCGACCACACGACCGTGCTTCATGCCTGCCGCAAGATCGAATCCGACCTCGAACCATCGCTTCAGCAAGCCCTGCGAGAAATTCGTCAGACCTTGACCATTCCGGCAACTCACCTCTCGAGATGAATATCGATGTTCAAGCCTGTTGTGGATAACTTGTTGACCGACTGTGGGCCGACCACCGCCGAGTCGTGTCGCGCCCCGAGTCCGCGCGATTGTCGTCGACATCCGTCGACCGATTGCCGACCATCGAACGACACTTGCACAACAGCTTATCCACCGGCTTATATTTCAGATACGCCTTTGTACTACAGCACTTAACATGCCGGGTACATTTTGATCGACATGACATTAGTTATACTGTTTAGAATTCTTTTATAACCTTTATCGTTAGTGATCGACGACAATCGCATGAAAGCAACCTTTGATCGTGAAAAGCTCCTAGCAGCGTTTCAACTTGCATCACCTATTGCCCCGGCTCGCAGCCCTAAGCCAATTCTTTCGAGTGTTAAGCTTGAAGTCGCTGGCGACAGTGCTCTGCTGTTGGCCACCGATTTGGAGATTGGCATTCGTGTTGCCGTGAGTGGTATCCAGGTCGAGTCGCCAGGCAATTGCGTGCTGCCGATTGGCCGCATCGGTTCGATTCTACGTGAATCTTCCGATGCTCAATTGCGGATTGAAACCGATAGTCATGGCACGATTGTTCGTGGCGATCGGAGCGAGTTTAAGCTGCCGGCCGCTAATCCGGACGAATTTCCAGTCGTGGCCATGTTCAATGAAAAAACGTACCACGAGTTGCCGGTTCGACTGATGCGAGAGTTGATTCGTCGCACGGTGTTTGCCACGGACAACGAAAGTACTCGCTACGCCTTGGGTGGCGTATTGCTTGAAATGACGGAGGATAAGATCACGGCCGTGGGGACCGATGGTCGTCGGTTGGCCAAGATGGAAGGGCCTGCCAAGAGCGTCGGCGGCAGCCACACTCAAGATCAGGCGACGATCGTGCCGACCCGCGCAATGCAGATGATCGAGCGTGTATTGCAAGACGGCGACACGGAGGCCCAAATTGCCGCTCGAGGCAACGACGTGCTCGTGAAAACCTCGCGTGCAACAATCTTTACGCGACTGGTCGAAGGTCGGTTTCCGAAATGGCGCGACGTGTTTCCTCGACGGGAGAATGCCTCGCGAATCGAAATGGTCGTGGGTCCATTTTTGGCTGCCGTTCGCCAGGCTCAGATTACCACCAGCGAAGAAAGCCGCGGCGTCGATTTCACGTTCGGTAATGGCAGTATTGTGCTCACAGCCAAGGCGGCTGATGTTGGTCAAGCACGTATCGAATTACCGATCGCCTATGATGGACCGAGCATCTCGATCATGCTCGACCCGCGATTTATGAGCGATTTTCTTCGCGTGCTCGATCCAGATAAAACGTTCGCTGTCGAAATCAAAGATGCCGAGAGTGCGGCGGTTTGTTCGACCGACGACGGTTATGGTTACGTAATCATGCCCCTTGCCCGCGATCACGAAACACGCTGAGTAACCGTACCGGATGTCGAAACCTACGCGTCTCGCTGATGCCTTGAGTGAACTGATTACCCGGCGTGGTTATGCACGATCGCTGGCAAATCAAGGTTATCAAGAGGCGTGGACCGCGGCCGTCGGAGCATCTCTCGCCAAGCGATGTCGGGTCGGCAGCGTCCGTCGCGGAGCACTCGAGGTAACGGTTGCCAACTCGGCACTCGTGCAAGAATTGACCTTTCAAAAGGCCGAGTTGATTAGCAAGCTCGCCCAACAAATACCCCAAGAACGAATTACTGATATCCGGCTCCGAGTGGGGCCCGTTTAACGATCACGATTGTTTTTCTCTGACTGAAACAGCGCATCATGTCGAACGATTCCGCCAGTAACGATATTCCTTCCCCTCTTAACGAAAAAGTTGAAGGCGAGTATGGAGCCGCACAGATTCAAGCTTTGAGCGACGTTGATCACGTCCGCCAACGTAGCGGTATGTACATCGGCAATACCAGTTCGCGTGGTCTGCATCACCTTGTGTACGAGACCATCGACAACTCGATCGACGAGGTCATGGCCGGTTTTGCCAGCGAAATTCACGTGACCATCAACCTCGATGGTAGTTGCACAGTGAGCGACGACGGACGAGGCATCCCGGTTGAAACTCACCCGGAGCTCGGCATCTCGACGCTCGAAGCGGTGATGACGAAGCTCAAGGTCGGCGGCAAATTCGACAAACAGGTTTATAAAACCTCGGGCGGACTACACGGCATCGGTGTGAAAGCGGTCAATTTTTTGAGTGAGTGGTGTGAGGTCGAGGTGCGCCGCGAAGGGGGCGTGTTCCAACAAGAGTACGCCCGGGGCGTGCCCGTCGCGCCCGTAACACGGATTGGCAAAGGGGTCGGCACGGGAACCAAAACCACGTTCAAGCCCGATCCCGAAATCTTTGGGCAGATTCAGTTCGAGTATGCGACCTTGCATCGTCGCATTCAAGAACTCGCCTTCTTGAACAAAGGGGTGAAAATTATTCTCAAGGACGAACGCAACGGCCAAGGCGAAACCTTCCAGTACGAACGCGGCTTGCTGGCGTTCATCGAACATCTCAATCGCGCTGCCGAACCGGCTCATGCCGACATTGTCTATGTCACGGGCGAGCAAGACAGCGTGAGCCTCGAGATTGCCATGCAATACACGACGGAATATTCCGAGAACATTCATACCTACGTCAACAACATCAACACGGTCGACGGCGGCACGCACCTCTCCGGTTTCCGCACGGCGTTGACGCGCACACTGAATTCTTATGGCAAGAAAGAAAACATCTACAAAGACCTGACCCCTACGGGCGATGACTTTCGCGAAGGCTTGACCGCCATCGTGGCGGTCCGGGTGCCGAATCCCCACTTCGAGGCGCAGACCAAGGGTAAGCTAAATAATCCGGAAGTCGAAGGGATCGTCAACTCGATCGTCGGCGACTACTTGACCAAGTATTTGGAACAGAATCCCAAGGTCGCCAAGATGATCGTGCAAAAGGCCATGTTGGCTGCCGAGGCGCGCGAGGCCGCCCGCAAGGCCAAGGCATTGTTGCGTGAACGCAAAGGCGCACTGGGCGGAGCCGGCTTGCCCGGCAAACTGCGCGATTGCACCAGCCGTGACGTCGCCAAATGCGAACTCTATCTCGTCGAAGGTGATTCGGCCGGCGGCAGCGCCGAAGGGGGCCGACTCCGCGAGTACCAGGCGATTCTGCCGCTGCGCGGTAAAATCATCAACGCCTTCAAAAGCCGCGAGGACAAAGTGCTCGCCAACGAAGAAGTTCGCAGCATGATTTCGGCCATCGGCATCGGACTGGGCGAAGACGCCGACTTGTCCAAGCGTCGGTACAACAAAATCGTCATCATGACCGACGCCGATGTCGACGGCTCGCATATTCGCACGCTGCTGCTCACCTTTTTCTACCGGCAAATGCATTCGCTCGTACAGGCGGGCCATGTCTTTGTCGCCCAGCCACCGTTGTTCCGCGTGAAAACCAAGAAGCAAACCTATTACGTCCAAACCGACGAAGAGATGAAAGCCCAACTGCTCGAACAAGGCTTGGGCGAAAGCAGCTTTGAACCCGGCGACGGCCGAACGATCAGTGGCGACGAAATGGATCGGATGTGCCGCCTGCTCGCGCAACTCGAAGATTCGATTCTTGCCCTCGAGCGTCGCGGGATCAGCCTGCGACAACACGCCGCACGGCTCGATCCGGTAGCCAACCGACTGCCCGCCTATCACGTGTTCGTCGGATCGGCCGATCATTGGTTCTACACTCGGCAAGAGGTCGATGCGTTTATTCAACAGCAGGAAAAATCGACCGGCCAGGAACTCACCGTGGCTGATGGCGTGGTCGACGAGAATGGCAACGGCTTGACAGGTCCTCGCTTGCACATTGTTGAATTGTTCGAAGTCCGCACGATCAACCGTTGCTTGCAAGAATTGGCGCAATTTTCGTTCGATATCAACGCCTTGATCCCTCAACAACGCACCGGCACCGAGGAACCTCGCTACGTATTGCGGCGTGGCGAGACGGCGATTGGCCTGGAAGACTTGCGCGGTCTGCTCGCAGCAGTCAGAGAAGCCGGTGAAAAGGGGATGCAGATCACGCGTTTCAAAGGCTTGGGCGAAATGAATGCCGAAGAGCTGCGTGAGACGACGCTAGATCCACAGAATCGAACGTTGTTACAAGTGCGGATGGAGGACCTGAAAGCAGCCGATGAAATGTTCCAAGTCTTGATGGGAGACAAGGTCGAACCCCGTCGCGAGTTTATCGAGCGGCACGCGCTCGAGGCGAAGAATCTGGATGTTTAGTCACCACTGGTGGTGTGGGACATAAAGTTTGTCAAGGAAATCACGTGGCAAGCCCGCTGCGCCGTTGATTCCCGCCGATTTCCCGGCCGCACTCGCCGTAAGTCTCTGATAGGTAAGAAAAAATCCCACCTCGCCGCGCGATCAGGCGCTGGCCGAGCCGAAGCCCAAGGGGGCTGAAATTGTCTTCGATCGCAATCCGACGCTGCGAACGGTGCGCATCGGCAGTGTCCCCGAGCGGATGCTGTTTACCACGACCGAGTTTGTGGTTCGTCCCGGTCAGCCGATCAAGCTGGTGTTCACGAACCCGGACGCGACGGATCACAACCTGATTCTGATCCGTCCAGGGACGTTGGCCGAGGTGGGGATGGCGGCCAAAGACATGGCGAAAGACCCGCAAAATGCCAATTCCGACTTCGTGCCACCGGCGAAAAAGGATTTGATTCTGCACGCCTCTCCAATGATTGGGCCGACGCGCAAATCGCAGGTACATGTGTTGCGATTTCAGGCGCCGACCGAGCCGGGGTTGTATCCGTATGTCTGCACGTTTCCCGGCCACTGGATTGTGATGAACGGCGTGATGGTGGTGGCCAAAGACGACGAGACGGCCAAGGCGATGCTCGCCGCCAACAAGCCGACCATCGTGCGCCAGTGGGTCCTGGGTGATTTTGCCGGCGTGAAGTTTCCTACGGACGAGGAGGCCGCGGGTCGTGGAATGCAAGCCTTCGTCAAGGCGCGGTGCAATCAATGTCATGTCATCGCGGGGCACGGCGTGAATCTCGGTCCCGACCTGGTCGAAAGCGTGAAGAAGCTCAAAGGAGAGCCGCTGCTCAAGCAAATGCTCGAACCTTCGAGCGAGATCCACGAGAAGTATCGCAACTATCAGTTTCAGCTCAGCGATGGTCGCATCGTGGCCGGAGAGGTGGTGAAGATGAGCCGGCGGAGTATCACGTCGTGTCGAACCTGTTGTTGCCGCAGGCCGTGACGCGCGTGGCGAAAGCGCGGATCGAATACAAAGTCGCTTCAAAGATTTCGCCCATGCCGGCGGGATTGCTCAACGTGCTGACCAAGCAGGAGATTCTCGATCTGCTCGCGTTCGTCGAGTCGGGCGGGTTCAAGTTGCCGGCGCACTTGAAGCATCATCACCATTAACGTCTTGAGCCTGACAACGGACGTGTGCTGTTTGTCGACCTTGGGGGCGAAGCCCGTGGTTCATCGCCGATCCCAGCGCGACAAAGCACCTGCTATGGTCCCCTCTGAAACTGAAGCGCGTAGAGATCCGCGTTGGTGAGCTGCAATCGGAGTCGCACTGGTTTACCCGAGTGAGCGCCAAGATCAAAACCCGCCGGCCACTTTACGACGTGGCGGATGGCGTCTGAGGTGATCGGCTCGGACGTGGCCACGGACTGGCCCGCAGAGTCGAGCAGTTCGACTCGCAGACTTCCCTGCGAGCAGTCGGCGTTGATCACTAATTCGCGGCCATCGAACCGCATCGGCTTGGTCTTGATGTTGGCCGATTGTTTGCCGGCACGGAGCGAGACCATGCCGTCGAGACGCATCGTCGCGCGGCCAATGGCCATGCGATAGACATTCTTGCCCGCGCCGTCGGAGCGGCTCCCTTCGGGCTCGTGGCCGAACGACCCGCCTGTGTAATAGAGCACGATCTGGTCATCGACCACCAGCAGCGAACTGGGGCCGTAATGCTGTGCCGCGTCCCATTCGCCCCAGCGACCGAAGTCGAGCACGCCCGTGAGTGGTGTCGTGCCCCGCTCGGCGCGTTCGAGTTCGTCATCGTTGGCAGCCGCGAGATAACCGGGCGAACCGGGACGGAGCCAGCCCCCCTTGCCGTTCTTGTCGCGAGAGAACATCAGGGTGAGATCGGTCGGCCCGTCGACATTGCGTCCGCCCCGGCCACTGATATCGAAACGGACTGGCAAGCCGAAGTAGATGCCTTCGTAAATGAAGGGGGTCACCTCGTAGATTTCCGTGCGGACAATTTCGGATTGGAAGGAATCGAGCGCGGGAAAAGCTGCTGCCACGCGATTCATGGCCAGCCGGTCATCGGCGAAGTTGGCGGTCACATTGATTAGCCCGCGCCGGATCGTATCGGGCGTGGCGCCCCAGGCGGGCCACGCGGCACGACGAAACCAACGACCGATGCGCCACTTCATGAACGAGTATGTGCCGGGATTCAAGTCGTCGCGACAGACGGTGACGACATCGTTGCCGCCGCCAGTCACGAACTTCCAGTCGGTCCACGATCTAATGCCGTCGGGCGAAAAGGAGACCGCCAAGCCATTGCGCTCGGGCACAAAGGCATACGAGGCGAAACGTCGCGCGGCATCTTGCTCTTCAGGATAATGGACGATGTTCGGCGCGCGGCCGACACGATTCGTGTCCTTGCTTGGCTCAAAGCCTTCGTACCCCAGAGCGGGGCGTTTCCACTCGATACCGTCGGTGCTCAGCGCGAGACATTGTGCGCGGCTCGCGATCGCCTCGCCCTTCTCCGCGAGCCGACCAAACGAGGTCGTCCAAAACGAGAACAGCCGTGTCGCCGGATCGTATCGCACCGTGGTGCAGTAGCTGACGACGCCCATGACCTCCCAGGGAAACTGCTGCTCCAGCACGGGATTTCTCGGGTCTTTGCGAAAGCGATGCAATTGTCGCTGCGCGCCCCCCAGTTCGTCGATGATCAGGTCGTCGACGAACAACTGCTTCTGCGAGCCGACTTGGGCAATGCCCGCTTCGATGACCGTCGGCTTACCGGCGGCGATATCGAACTGTCGCGGCGAAGTCTTCAAGGCTTCCGCTCGAAACGCGGCAGGATCAGCCAGTACGCTCGATACATCGCCGCCGGTCGCACATACCGCCGCAATGCGAGCCGCCTCTCGCACCTTCGCATCTTCATCGCTGGCAGCCACTTTTTGCAGAGACGGTATCGCGGCGCCGCTTGCGGATCGGCGACCGAGCACGACCGCGGCGCGATACCGGACATTCGCATCATCGTGTTGTAACGCGCCGATGAGCGCCTCGAGCGCCGAGGCGTCTGCGATCACTTCGAGCGTATAGACGGCCGACTGCCGCACGACGGGCGAGGCGCTCTCCAACGCAGTCCGTGCGAGCGGCACACAAGCCGGCGACTGCACTCTCGACAGCGTGCCGCACGCGTACAGTTGCTGCTCTTCTGCGCCACGACGAATGACCTCCGCGAGCAGCGCGGGATCGAACTCGAGCTTGCGTTTCCGAAGTACGTCGGCTGCCCGAGCGCGTTGCATGAGATCGGACGATGTCAGCGTCTTGCGCAGTGCTTCTTCGACGGCGGGATTCATGATCAGTGACAGCGCGCAGCCTGCCGCTCCTGCCTTGACTCCATCTTGGTCTGCGAGGCGTGCGATCAGACTGGCGACCACTTGGGACTGCGACGCGGTGGACTTGGCCTGGGACGCAAAGAGCGTTCCTGCTGCCCGTGCCGCGGCGCTCACGCAGGTCATGGCATCGGCATCGAGCAATGCTTGCACTTGCAACTCTGTCACCAATGGTTGCACCGCCGGAGCCGAGGTGAGATGCGCGAGCAATGCCTGCCGCATCAACGGATCGGGGTCGACTGCGAGTTGCCGGGCTCGATCAGCGTATTTCTCCAATGCCGCCGCCGAACTTGCGAGCGTCTTCACTGCGACCCAGCGGACTTCGACATCCGCGTCGTCGAGCGCCTTGGTCAATTGCTCAAAAAACAACGGGCTTTGTGCGATCACAGCGAGCCCTTCTGCCGCCGTGAGCCGCAGCAGCGTCTCTTCATCCGCCAGCGCGCTCGACACGGCGGTGTCGAGCGATGGCATCTTGTGTGCGATCATCTGCTTGAGTATCACACGCTTGATACGCATCATGCGCGAGTTGCGAAACAGTTCCAAATACTGGGCATGCGATTGAGGAAACTGCTTTGCGAGTTCCGTCGCCGCAATTTCGCTGGCACTCGGCTCAGCCTTGGGGTCGCGGACCTTGGCCAACAGTTCATCCAGCGTCGCACCGTTGGCCGACGAGACCAGCAACAGCAAAGCCATAATCCAGGTGGAAAGCAATCGCATGTTCATCACATTAAGGTTGGAGTTATCTGTTTCACCATAAAATCCCGATGACCTGTTCATTCGATGGATAACGATCGGCGAACACGCCAGTGAGTTTCAACTCGGCCGACGAGCGGCCAGGTCTTCTCGCCCGGGCCGTGTCCGGTCTTTGGTTCGACGGCGATGTTCCAGATAGCGCCATGTTCTTTTCGCATCATGGGAACGACGGCCAAATTCTCTTCGCGCGAGGGTCGCGCCAGAAAGGGATCGTCTTCACCAAAGATCACTAGGCCGGGCACCTGTGCCGCGCCCGGTTGATAAACCTGGAACGTAATGCCGGGCCGCATCGAAATCCAGCCCCACACCCGATCCGGCTGATACGCGGGAAACACGGCGGAGAAGCCGGTGCCGTTCGAGTGACCGTATAGAAACAGCGGCGCGTACTCTAATTCGAGATGGCCACATTTCTCGCCGAAGTGCATAAGATGGTCGAACAACAAGCTTCTCGGCCAGAAGCCGCGTTGCAGCGGATTGCCGACGAATTTGAACAACGCCAACTGCAACTCGGTGGCGATCGCGCGCAGGACGGCTGATTTAACCTGAGTCGACCATGCCTTGGGCAGAGGAATCTGCGTAATCGTCTTCGGGCGAGGCATAAGCAATTCCCAGGAAACGCGGTGCTTCGTCTTCCTGAAACGTTAGTTTAAACTCTCTGTTCGAGACGGGTTACGGCCCAAAGCCGACGGCACGAAGATCGGTGGACCAGTGCAGCATCACATAATAGTGCCACGCTTTTGACGTTGATTTCGCCAAAATGATGCGTCGAACTACGCGCACACCCCGCGCACCACTTCGCCATGTACGTCGGTCAGCCGGTAGTCGCGCCCCTGGAACCGATAGGTGAGCTGCGTGTGCTCGATGCCTAAGAGGTGCAAAATCGTCGCATTCAGGTCGTGGATATGCACCGGATCGCGAACGATATTGTACGAGTAATCGTCGGTCTCGCCGTGGACATGGCCGGCTTTCACACCGGCGCCGGCGAGCCAAATGCTGTAGCAACGTGGATGATGATCGCGACCGTAGTTGTCGGCGGTCAACGTTCCTTGCGAATACACGGTCCGACCGAACTCGCCACCCCACACGACCAGCGTGTCCTCAAGTAGACCACGTTCTTTCAGCTCGTTGAGCAGCGCTGCAGTCGGCTGATCGGTGTCGTAACACTGGCTCTTGATACCCGAGGGGAGATTATTGTGCTGATCCCAACCTCTATGATAGAGCTGAATGAAACGGACATCGCGCTCGGCCAGCCGTCGGGCCAAGATACAGTTCGCCGCATAACTGCCCGGCTTGCGCGACTCGGGACCATAACGCTCAAATGTCGCCGCAGGCTCGTCATTCAGATTCGCCAACTCAGGCACCGAGGTCTGTAATCGAAATGCCATCTCGAACTGATCGATGCGGGCCTGTGTCTCGGGATCTTGATAGGTTTCGAGTGTGAGTCGATTGAGCGTGTTGAGATCGCCGAGCATAGCGCGGCGACGTTCGGCCGTAATACCCGGCGGGTTCGAGAGAAACAAGACCGGGTCTTTGCCGGGGCTGAAACGCACGCCTTGATACTTGGCCGGTAGGAAGCCGCTGCCCCACATGCGTTCGTGAAGTGGTTGAGCGTTAGTTGGTCCGGTGGGGCGCGAGATCATCACCACGAACGCCGGCAGTTCGGCGTTCTCGGAGCCGAGCCCGAACGATAGCCAAGCGCCGAGTGATGGTCGCCCGCCGATTTGATGTCCGGTCTGCAGTAGCGTCATGGCCGGATCATGGTTAATCGCCTCGGTATGCAACGACCGGATGAGGCAAATCTCGTCTGCGTATTTGGCGGTGTGCGGCAACAATTCGCTGAGCCACATGCCCGACTGGCCGTGCTGTTGAAATTTGTAGGTGCTGGGCGCGACCGGAAACCGTTTTTGTCCGGCGGTCATGCCCGTGAGGCGTTGCATGCCCCGCACCGACTCGGGCAGGTCTTTGTCGAATTGTTGCTTGAGATTCGGTTTATAGTCGAACAAATCGAGTTGCGACGGCGCGCCAGCCTGCGTGAGCCAGATGACGCGTTTGGCTTTGGGAGCGACCGCTTTGATGGTCCCAGACGCCGAAGCTTGCGACAACGACGACGGTGGTGCTAGTAACGACGCGAGCGCCGCAGTACCGATGCCGGTCGAGGCGCGGCCCAGAAAATGACGGCGTGTCAGATGCAAAGCAAATTGGTGCAATTCGATCATGATCGCGAAAGCTGTAGGAGGATCAGTTCTTCGTAATGACTTCGTCCATGCACAACAGCGTGCTGCCGATCGTGGCCCAAGTGGCCAAATCGATCGGGTCCAAGTTCGCATCGTGCTTTGCCTCGCCGACTGCGAGCCATTGCTTGGCCGACGCCGGATCACTGACGAACTCTTGGTGGGTTCTTTCGTAGGCGCGTTTCAGCACTGCTACCTCAACCGGACGAGGTACGCGAGCCAAGGTGAGTTTGAAACCGTGCGTGAGCCGAGACTCAACCGAGCCACCACCGTCGCGTAGCATTCGTTGCCCGAGAAAACGAGCCGCCTCGACGAAGGTCGGGTCGTTCATCAAGTTCAATGCTTGCAGCGGTGTGTTCGTACGTGGGCGACGCAACGTGCACATCTCTCTGAACGGGGCGTCGAAAGCGAGCATCGCTGGATTGGGGACCGAACGCTTCCAGTAGGTGTACAAACTCCGCCGATGCAGGTCGTCACCTTTGCCGGGCAAATAGGTGTTTGCGCTGCTACCAGCGACCACCTGCTCGTACAAGCCTGGGGGATGATACGGTCGCACCGAGGGACCGCCGATCGTTGGAACGAGTAGTCCACTGACGGCGAGTGCTTGATCGCGCACGAACTCGGCCTGCAACCGGAAACGGGGCCCTCGGGAGAGCAGGCGATTGTCTGTGTCTGCAGAACTCTGCGAGCGAACTGCACTTTGCTGGTAAGTGGCACTCATCACCATCAACTTTTTCATTCGCTTTACATTCCAACCGCTTTCTACAAACTCGTTCGCGAGCCAGTCGAGCAACTCGGGATGACTCGGCGCTTCACCTTGTGAGCCGAAATCTTCGCTCGTTCGCACGAGGCCTGTGCCAAAGATCGCTTGCCAGAGCCGATTGACCGTCACGCGGGCCGTGAGTGGGTTCTCGCGACTGACCAACCAGCGGGCGAAGCCCAAGCGATTGCGCGGCAAGTCGCTCGCCATTGCTGGCAGCACCGCAGGGGTGTTGGCCGTTACACGCTCGCCTGGCTTGTCGTAAGCACCGCGCATCAAGATAAATGTCTCGCGCGGTTTGGGCAGCTCGTCCATCACGAGTGTTGTCTGCACATCACGTTCGACGACGTCGATTTGTCGTGTCAACTTGGCAATCTGATCGTTCAATGCGCGGCGTGCCCGGTCGCTGTTCATGCGGAAGTCGGCTAGCCGTTTCACGTCGACCGCGCTGCGCTTGGTGGGGTCGTTTTGCACAATGGTCCGAATCGCCTCGGGCACCAGCAGATCGGCGGCCGCATCGGTCAAGGTGACTTGCCACACAAGAGGTCCCGTGCCATAGGCGACCGAGATCATCACTTCGAGTTGTACAGACTTGTCTTTCTCGGCCGTGACGGGTTCGACTAACTCATACGCGCCCCAGAACGGCTTGTCGACTTTGGGCGATACGTTCACAAACGTCGCGCGATTGTCGTCGAGCGTCTTGGTAACCTCGGCCAAGGCGAGCGACTCACCACTTTCGGCGGGGCGGAGCTTGAGTTGCTGCTTGACCGACGGCTTGTCGCCGAGCCGATACACACGCACATCTTGCCAGCGTGCTGCGCCCGTCATGCCCGCTTCGGAACACTCGATGCGCACGGCCGAGACCCGCTCGAGGCTGGTTTCCAGCTGCAGGGTGATCATGTACGCCGCGGCATCGGGAAACTCGACTCGAGCCGCCGATCGATCTCGCTCGATGCTCAACTTGGCCTTACCCGCGTCGACCTTGATAGGCGACGTCGGCTGCCAGAGTACCGGCGTGGCGAGCAACCGTTTCGACCATTCGTTTAATTGTTCGGCATTCTCGACCGGAGTAGCGCTCAACTGCTGCTTGGCGTGTGTCAGTTGTTGATTCAAGCCGGACAACGTCTGCTCTTGTTCGGGGGTCGGTAGTCGCACAAATGGCGGGTTGTTGACACGAATCGGGGCGCTGTAATTTCCCACGCCCCTCTCGCTCGCGTTATGAAAGAACGCTTTTAGTCCATAAAAGTCACGCTGCGTGAACGGATCAAACTTATGATCGTGACATCGGGCACAGTTAAACGTCTGTCCCAGCCACACAGCCGCGGTTGTCTCGACGCGATCGGCGGTGTACTCGGCCAGAAACTCCTCGGGAATGATGCCCCCCTCTTCGTTCATCATATGATTGCGGTGGAACCCGGTGGCGATCCGCTGTTGCAACGTCGCGCCGGGCAGCAGATCACCGGCAAGTTGTTCGATGGTGAATTGATCGAAAGGGAGATTATCGTTAAACGCACGAATCACCCAGTCCCGCCATGCCGACGTGTCGCGATCACGGTCAACTTGATAGCCGTTGGTATCCGCGAAACGAGCCGCATCGAGCCAGTCGACCGCCATGCGTTCTCCGTAATGAGGTGAGCGTAGCAAGCGATCGACCGCCCGCTCGTAGGCGTCGGCGGATTTGTCGTTCAGGAATTGCTCGACGTCTTGCAGCGTCGGCGGCAGTCCGGTGAGATCAAGTGCTAAGCGCCGCACGAGTGTCGCACGGTCAGCCTCGGGCGATGGCGTAAGCTTAGCTTGTTCGAGTCGAGACAGAATAAAACGATCGATTGGTGTACGGACCCAGTCGGTCTGTTTGACCGCGGGCAAAGCGACTTGTTCAATCGGTCTGAATGCCCAATGCGACTCGTACGTGGCCCCCTCGACGATCCAGCGTTTGAGGCGTTCCTTCTGCAAGGCCGAGAGCCGCTTGTGCGATTTAGGCGGCGGCATCACTTCGCTTACGTCCGTTGACTCGATGCGGCTCACGAGTGTGCTCGCGCTCGGTTTGCCTAGCACGATCGCCCGATTGCCTGAATCGGCCGGTTTGAGCGCCTCGTCACGCACATCCAGACGCAAGCCCGCCTGACGATGCGCTGCATCGGGACCATGACAGGTAAAGCAGTTATCTGAGAGGATCGGGCGAATGTCGCGGTTGAAACGCAACGGCTCGGGACTCGTCGCCTCTTGAGCGTGAGCCATCGAGCCAAGGATCAACAACGAGGACAGTAGGAACGAAAAGGTGAGTTTCATAAGTGTGATTTCATAGTACAACGACCCGACAAGTATCGCGGTAATATTTTACTTGAAAACCCCTTGTCGTGTCCTAGATTTCCGCCGCCCCTTCCTGTGAGTCGCCGAAGCGATCAAGCCGCACACCGACCTTGTCCATCAGCGATAGGTACAGGCTGCACATCTTGCGATTGGGCTTGCCCAGGTAGTCGAGATTTCGGCCGGTCTGGATTTGCCCACCGCTGCAGCCGAGCTGCATCACCGGCAATTGATCGTTGTAGTGATTGCCGGTCATCATGCTCGATCAGTACAGGATCATCGAGTTGTCGAGCAGCGTGTGTTCCCCTTCTTGGATGCCATCGAGGCGCGCCGCGATGTAGGCCAGTTGCTCGGTGAAGAACTGATTCACCTTGAGCCAGTCGGCACCGTTTGTGTGCGACAGCAGGCGGTGAATCATGTAGTCGATGCCCCCCGTGTCGCTGGCAGCCTACAGGTTCGGGAACCGTAGCGAAGAATGATCGTTGTTCAATTTCAGCGTGCAGACGTGCGTGGTGTCGGTCTGGAACGCGAGCACCATAATGTCGCACATCAGCCCCATGTGCTGGTCGATGTCCTGAGGCGTACCGTCAGTGAGGCGCGGCAGGTTGGGCTCAGTGAGCGTCGGGCGCCAGCCTTGCAGTCGGCCCGCTTGGCTCGCGCGGTTGATTTGGGATTCGACATCGCGAACCGACGAAAGATACTCGTCCAATCGCAGTTGGTCGGAACGGCTGACCCGATTTCGCAAACGGCAGGCTTCTTCAAGCACGGCGTCGGCTATGATCCGTGCTGAGTGTCACGACATTCTGCACTTTTATGCGTGAGTTCTCACCATTTTAGTCGATGCCGTTCCCGGCTTGGGAGATCGCCGCTAGTCACGTGACGTGATCCGGGAGCCGGATCAAAAAGTGGAAGACGTGGTTCCTCACGGAGAAGGTCTATGCCGATCCAGAGATTGATGTTGAAAAACGTTCCGGTGGTCCCCGTTTTCTGGTTTCCGGGCGAGCCCGAGCGGGACCGGCGTCGGAAAACCGGAAAAATATTTGCCGCGCTAGACACGGGGCACGTGCGCGATATTAAACTGAGAGGCATTCCGATTCTGGAGCCTCTCCCGGCTCAAGCCATAGGGGAAATGTCGGATAAAGTCGTCGAGACATTATGGTAAATCGAATACGTTATTATAGCTACGCATTCGTTATCAGCTCTCTGGGGTTGATGGCGACATGGAGCTCCCTATTCGCCGCTGAAAAGCCGCTTGATTTCGCTCATCAGATTGCGCCGATCTTGCGCGAGCACTGCATCAAGTGTCATGCCGGGTCCAAGCGCGAAGGGGGCTTGTCGCTCAACACCCGTGCTGAACTGCTCGCAGGTGGCGAGAATGGCCCAGTCGCGGTGACCGGCAAGAGCGCCATGAGCACGCTGCTCAAGCGGATTGCGTCCAATGATGCCGATGAGCGGATGCCACCCGAGGGAAAGCCACTCACGGCGGAACAAATCTCGCGGCTTAAATCATGGATCGATGCCGGCCTGCCCTGGGACGAGGCCTTTGTGTTTGTCGCGCCAGCGTATGAGCCGCCACTGAGGCCGCACAGGGTTGAATTACCTGCCGCGGTAGGCAATCGCACGAACCCTATTGATCGCATTCTCGATGCCTACCTGGCCGATCACACGTTGCCCACGCCCGCGGCGATCGATGACGTCGTGTTTGCTCGCCGTGTGTATCTCGATTTGATCGGCTTATTGCCCACGAGCGAGCAACTCAACACGTTCCTGAGCGACGCTGCAGCCGATCGACGCGAGCGCTTGGTGAAGCAACTGCTATCCGACGACGTGGTCTATGCGGAGCACTGGCTCTCGTTTTGGAACGATCTACTGCGCAACGACTACAGCGGTACCGGTTTTATTACTGGCGGCCGCAAGCAAATCAGCCGCTGGTTGTATGAGTCGCTCGTCAAGAACAAGCCTTACGACCAATTCGCCCGTGAGTTGATCGCCCCGCCTAAGGTCGAGAGCGCGGGATTTGCCGACGGGATTCGCTGGCGCGGCGACGTCAGCGCGGGACAGACGGTCGAAATTCAGTTTGCTCAAAGTGTCGGCCAATCATTCTTGGGCATCAATCTCAAGTGTGCGTCGTGTCACGACAGCTTCATCGATCGTTGGAAACTGGATGAGTCATACGGTCTGGCGGCGATTTACTCGAACCGACCGCTCGAAATACACCGCTGTGACAAGCCGATTGGTCGACAAGCGAAGGCCGCTTGGTTGTTTCCTGAGATCGGACAAGTCGATCCAGCCGCGCCCCAGCCCGAGCGGTTGAAACAATTGGCGGCGCTGCTCACGCATCCGGAGAACGGCCGATTCACGCGGACGATCGTCAATCGTTTTTGGCATCGTTTGATGGGGCGTGGCATTGTGCATCCGACTGACTCCATGCAGACAGCGCCTTGGAACTCCGATCTGCTCGATTATTTGGCGAGCCACTTGGCCGAGCAGCGTTACGACTTGAAACAGATCTTGCTGCTGATCGCCACATCGCAAGCGTATCAGAGTCGAGTCAGTTCGCACGACGAGCCCACTGACGAAGCGAGTTATGTCTATTCAGGTCCGCGGACCAAGCGGTTGACGGCCGAGCAGTTTGTCGATGCCGTATGGCAGTTGACCGGAGGCGCGCCGGCTCGATTTGATGCGCCGATCTTTCGTGGTACCTTCGATCGTGCGGCAGCAGCTAAGGAGAAGCTGATCGGTCAATCGATCTGGGCTGCTAAGTCGAGCAACGACACGACCCAAGACGAGACGTTCACCTTCCGCAAGGTTTTCGATCTGAAGAATCCCCTGCAAGGAATGGCGGTCATCGCGGGCGATTGCAACTACACGATCTATTTGAATGGCATTTATTTGGTCGTCGGCAATGGTCGCCCCATCCCCGCACCCACCGTGTTGAACTCTCAATTGCGAACGGGCAAGAACGAGCTTCTGATCGTAGCCACACGACCGGCACGAGAAACGAATCCTCCGAACGTGTACTTTGCCGCCCGATTGCAAAGCACCGATGGCTCAGTCACGCGCGTCGCTACCGATGATCAATGGCAGTCGACCATGTTGCGCCCCGACAATCGTGGCAGGTTCGTCGAGGCCAAGTCGAAGCGTAGCCCCGCGAAGGGGAGCAAGTCAGCCGAAACGCTCATCGAGCCCGATTGGCACACGGTCGTCGGCACTTCGACGCCCGCCTGGCTCGAACCGCTCCAATCTCAGTTGATTGAATCGCTCATGCAAGGCTCGGCCGGTGCCAATCGCATGGTGCGTGCGTCGTTGGTGAAGAGCGATTTTCTGATGCGATCCTTGGGTCGCCCGAATCGGGACCAAATTGTAACCGTTCGTCCGGCGGAGTTAACGACCCTAGAAGCAATTGATTTGACGAATGGTCAAACGCTGGCCACGGCACTGAATCGGGGTGCGACCAGTCTGTTGGCTCGATTTCGCAATCGTCCCGATGAGATGATCGATTGGCTCTTTCTGAGCACGCTCTGTCGTCGGCCCACTCAAGCCGAACAGCGTGTTGCTCGAGACTTACTTGGCGATGCACCGCAAAGCGAGGCCGTCGAAGACTTGTTGTGGTCGATCTTGATGTTGCCCGAGTTTCAGTTGGTACGTTAATCAAGCTGCCCGATAGCAATCAGATGGGGGTGACGATGAACGGCTATAATCGCGAAGAATTATGGACGCGGCGTGAATATCTGCGGCAACTTTCGGCCGCCGCGCTCAGCACACTGTCGTTGAGCGCTCCGCGCGCGATGGCGGCTCCGGATGAACACGCAATCCAACATCCGCGGGCCACGGCCGACTCGTGTATCTTGCTGTGGATGGGGGGCGGCATGGCTGCTCCCGATACCTGGGACCCCAAACGCCACATCCCCTTTCAACCGGGCACGAAGGTTGCTGACATTCTCAGCACCTTTCCGGCGATCGACACGGTGGTCGACAACATCAAGATCACGCAGGGGCTCGAGCATTGTGCCAAAGTCATGGACCGCGCGACGCTCGTCCGCTCGCACGTGCAGCCCGACCTAGGGCACATCCTGCACTCGCGGCATCAGTATCACTGGCACACTGGTTACGTGCCACCTCAGACGGTCGCCTGTCCACATTTAGGTGCCTGGATGGCCAAGGTGCTGGGGCCCAAGAATCCCGTCATCCCGCCATTTATCAACATTGGTCAGCGCCTCGAAGGAGTCGGCGAGCAGGAAGAGCTCAAGGCGTTCACGACTGCTGGCTTCTTCGGCAATGAGTTTGGCCCAATGAATTTGCCCTTCCCCGAAGATGCCGCGCAAAGTGTGCGTCCTCCCAAGGGCATGGAGTTGGGCCGTTTTGAGAATCGGCAGAAGTATTTTCGCCGCCTGCTCGAGCAGAATCCGCAGCGCGAGTATATGAGCGATCATCAACAGGGGTCGTTCTTGCGCTCGCTCGATAATGCTTATCGTTTGCTCAGTGCCCGCGAGCGTGCGGCGTTCGACATCACGCTGGAACCCAAGGAGAACTACGAGAAGTACGACACCGGCCGTTTTGGTCGGGGCTGTTTGTTGTCGCGCCGATTGGTCGAGGCCGGTGCGCGGTTCGTCGAGGTGACGACCGAGTATGTGCCGTTTTTGCATTGGGACACGCATAAGGATGGTCACCAGACACTCGTCCGCATGAAGCAGGAGATTGACCGCCCGATCGCGCAATTGGTGCTCGACCTTGAGTCACGCGGCTTGCTCGACCGTACTTTGATCATCGTGGCCAGCGAGTTCAGCCGCGACATGATCATGGAAGGCCGGCCGGGCTCGAACGCGCAAGACCAAGCGACTGAGAAGGTCGACCGGATTCAGGAAATGAAACACTACGGACAACACCGCCATTTCACAGGCGGTTCGTCGGTGGTTATGTTCGGCGGCGGTATGAAGCGC
>CAYLYE010000006.1:0-56492 GCA_964387325.1 uncultured Planctomycetaceae bacterium | reverse complement strand
GCTTCACGATCGGCTACGAGCGTCGCGGCGTGCAGGGGCTCACCAACCGCAGCGAGATCGGCATCGCCTTTGGTCGCGACCTTTGGTACGCGAGCACCGGCGAGCATGTGCCGTTGACCGACGCGCTGATGTTCCGCACAGAATACGCGTATTAGAAATGCTAAGTGATGAGTGATAAATGTCGGAGCGCTGTTGCGTCGTCAGGCCCCCCGATTGCTTCGCGATTCTGTCAAAGAGTGTCACCGATCGTGGAGCATGGCTCGATCTGATGCGTTCGATATCCCATTAAGGCGCGACCTCTGAGGCTGCGACTTTTGGCATGAGAAGCTCTTTAATCTCTTGGCTTCTTTCCCCTTCCCACTCCAGTCTTTGATCGCCAGTCTTTACTTCGTTCTCGGATGACCGACTCGATTTGAAACCAACTACCCATGTCGGTGGAATAGGGGTAAAATAGATTAGGTATTGTTCATGTGTGTCAGGCGACCATTTGGGGAACAATCGATGATTTCCAGCCAGACCATGGATGTTGCGCAGCGCGCGAAAGCGATCTACGGCCAGCGACTTCAGGCCGAATTGGAAGCGGCCCATCCCAACGCCTATGTGGCGATTGAGCCGGAATCGGGCGAGCACTTTCTTACTGATTCGTTCGCAAAAGCCGTTGCCGCCGCTCGAAAAGCTCATCCCGATCGTATCGCATTCATAATCCACATTGGACATCCCGCCGCGATCCATTTGGGAGGGTTGACCGCTTGAACGGTCGAGTGGATGGCTCCCAGCGTGCACTCTTGGATGTTGCGGTCCGCCGGACCGTATCCGATGCGCCGCGCGTTCTTACGGTCTGGGTCGACACGGCATTCAACGGCTTCCTCGTCCTCCCCCAGGAGTTGATCGAGCAACTCGGTCTCCAGCAGGAGGCGGCCACCGAAGCCATTTTGGCCGATGGCAGTCTTGTGACGCTGGAGTCGTTCGTTTGCTACGTCGAGTGGTTTGGAGATGTCGTGCCAGCACAAGTGATTGGCAACAACGGAAAACTACCACTGCTCGGCACCGAACTGCTGGCAAAGAGGAAACTGCTGATCGACTACGCGGCACTCTTTGTCACGATTAGTTAAATCGCGTGTTCGCTATTCGGGCCTTCGCACGCCCCGGTTTTTCCGTGACGGTGAAGGGCAGCGGCTGCATCTATTGACGACTGAGCGGTTAATGGACTAGGGTGATCAGCGGAAGGAGCGGTATTTGCCGGCTTAGCGTTGCTCGCCTAGGCTCTTTGGCTGCGCATACTTCAATAAGGGGGCGAGAGGTCCTACCAATTGACAGCCTCCTCTCATTCAATCCTGTCTCTTGGGCTACTAGGTCACTTTACGCTACCCTTCGCGCCTTCGTCTCGGCTTGCGCTCGCGAGAAGAACTACGCTCCTTGCGCTCACGGGTCGGCTTGGCGACCTTGGGTACACGCTGCTCTTTGGCCACTAGGCGAAAATGCAACTCGCGGCGGTCGATGTCGACCCGGGCGACGCTGACCCGCAGCGAATCGCCCAGCCGGAAGGCGTTGCCGTTGCGACGACCCGTCAGGCTGTGCGTCGAGCGGTCGAAGTGATAATAGTCGTCGGCCAGCGTGGTGCTCTGGATCAACCCCTCGGCCGGGAGATCGATTCCCTGCACGAACAGACCGAATTGCTCGACCCCTGTGATGACAGCCTCCATCTCTTCGCCGATCCGCTCGGACAAATAGTGCAGCAGCTTGACCTTGGTCAGCTCGCGCTCGGCCGACTGAGCGCGTCGCTCGCGCTGTGAGCAATGCTCGCCGACGACAGCCAACTCGGTCACGTCGCGCTTCGGCTTGCGCCCTTCGACCAGAGCGTCGAACAGCCGATGCACGGTGAGGTCCGGGTAGCGGCGGATCGGGCTGGTGAAGTGACAGTAGCAGTCGGCCGAGAGCGCGTAGTGCCCCTCGTCGGCCGGGCTGTAGCGCGCCTGCTGCATACTGCGCAGCAATGCATAATTCACGGCCCGCTCTTGGGGCGTGCCGGCCACTTGCTTGAGCAGAGCTTGTTGCGCGAAACGGCTTTCGACGTTGTCGACCTGAAAGCCCAGATCGCGAACAAAATCGGCCAGCGCCTTGAGCTTGAGCGGGTTGGGGCTCTCGTGAACTCGACGCAGAAACGGAATCTCGCGTTCGGCCAGCGTTTCGGCCACGGCAATGTTCGCAGCCAGCATGAACTCTTCGATGATCTGGTGGCTCTCGGTGTTCTTGACCACATGTGCCCCTTTGACACGCCCGTCGCGGTCGAGATCGATCTTCACCTCGGGCATGGTCAGTTCGAGTGCCCCGGCCGTCATACGCCGCTGGCGCAGCAGCATGGCCAGTTCGTGCATCCGCGCGAGCAGACCATGCACCTCGGGCGTGAGCTTGGGCTTCCACGACTCGCGATCGGCCAGATACTCGTCGACCTCTTCGTAGGTAAATCGCCGCCGCGAACGAATGGCCGCCGAGCGCATCTGACAGCCGACACGAATCCCTTCGGGGTTATACTCGAGAATCGCAGTCTTCGTGTAACGGACCCGATCGGGCTGCAAGCTCGCTAGTCCGTTGCTGATCAGCTCGGGGATCATGGGAATCACACGGTCGGGCAGATACACGCTCGTGCCGCGTTGATAGGCTTCGCGATCGAGCGCCGAGCCAGCGGGTACAAAGTGCGACACGTCGGCAATGTGCACGCCGAGCAGCCAGTGGCCGTTAGGTTGCTTCTCGAGCGAGATCGCGTCGTCGAAGTCGCGCGCGTCGATCGGGTCGATCGTGATGATCGTCTCATGGGTCAAGTCGAGTCGCGTGGATGGGATCGACTCGTCGAACCGCGCCGCCTCGGCCCGAGCCACCTCGAGCGCCCCTTCGCTAAACGCCTCGGGCAAATTGAACTCGCGCAGAATGCTGAGCGTGTCGACGCCCGGTTGCCCGCGGGCGCCGAGCACTTCAACGATCACCCCTTCGCCGTCATGAAACGGTGTCGGGAAGCGAACCATCTCGATGACGACTTTATCATCGCTCTGAGCATTCTTCGCGCCGGGGTCGCCGACCGCGATGGCCTGCGCGAACAGCGTGCCGTCGACTTGCACCCAGGCGGCGCCGCCGCGTTCGAAGTACGCGCCCACGAACTGTTTGGTTTGTCGTTCGAGCACCTCGACAATCGCGCCGCGCGTGCCGCCGGGGCGTCGCTTGTCTTTCATTGGGCGCACGAGCACAACGTCGCCATCGGATGCGTCGAGCGTTTGATCGGCCGTGATGAACAGGTCTTGGCTGCGGTCGTGATCGGCGCGTGCGTTGATCGGCCGGACGAAACCGTAGCCGCCGGGGGCACGGCGAAACGTGCCGGTCACGTGTCCTGCTTTGGGCTTAGCGTCCGGCGTCGCTTCTTTTGCCGCCGCCTTGGCTGGCTTGGCGGTGCCCGGTGGCACGACCAGATGTTTCTCGCCGTAGGCAATCTCGCCCAGCTTGACGAGCTTTTTGATGTAACGTTTGAAGTCCTGAACGTCGTCGCGATCGACGTCGAGTTGCTTGGCCAGCACGCGCGGCTTGACCGGGCGATAGTTGTCTCGCTGCACCCACTCGATGATCCGGTCATGCCAACGGTCGGTGCTCATCAATCATGCTCGCGGTGTGAAAAAGATATGATTAGAATAGCCGAGACAATCTCTTTTCACCATGAGGCAGCGACGATGCGAGTGAGTTATTTGTGGTTTATGATCGTGTTATGGGGCGCGGCCCAGGCCCTGGCCGAGCCTTGGAAGAAGCATGTTGTTCACGAGGGACAGCACACCAACACCGCCGTGGGAGGCGACTTTACCGGTGATGGAAAGCCCGACGTGATTAGCAACAGCGCGGGCAAGACTCGGCTGTTCGTCGCACCCGACTGGCGCGAGGTTATTCTTGATGAGAACCCGCAACACGGGTTCATTCACAGCGAGTCGTTCGACGTTGATGGCGACGGGGACTTGGATTTCATCGGCGCGCGATACTCGCCCGGGCTGATCGTGTGGCTCGAGCAGCCCTCAGAGCCGCTCCAGCAACCGTGGCCCGTGCGAATTGTCGACAACGAAATCAACGGCATTCACGGGCTGCTCAAGGGGGATGTCGACAAGGATGGCAAGCTCGACCTGCTCGCGAACAGCGGTCAGCCGACCGGCGCGTTTGCCAACTCGGCTGCGTGGCTACGCGTGCCCAAGGAACCGCGGCAGTCGCAACGCTGGGAACGATTTATCTTCGCTCAGGGGGACGCGCCGGGCTTGAGTCATTACCTCGGCTTTGGTGATGTGAACGGTGATGGTCGCCCTGACATTGCGATGGCCGCCAAAGGTGGTCCGCAAGCCGAGCCGAACTCCGGTGAGTGGTTTGCCTGGTGGGAGGCGCCGAGCGATCCGCGCAGTCGTTGGACCAAGCACACGATCGCCACGATGCAACCCGGGGCGACCAACATTCAACAGGCCGACGTGAACGGCGACGGCAAGCAGGATTTTATCGCCACGCGCGGACATGATCGGGGCGTGCTGTGGTATGCCGCTCCGGACTGGCAGCCGCACGTCATTCACGCCACGCTCAAAGAGCCCCACTCGCTCGCGGTGGCCGACTTCGATGGCGACGGCGACATCGACTGTGCCACGTGTGCCTACGGCGACCGGATCGCCGCTTGGTTCGAGAACGACGGTCGCGGTGCGTTCAAAACTCACATCGTGGCCACCGATCAGGCCGCTTACGACATCCGCGCCGTCGACATGGACTGCGACGGCGACTTGGACCTGCTCATCGCGGGTCAGCAGAGCAAGAATGTGGTCTGGTACGAGAGTCCCCTGAAATGAACAGTTTCGCCACATTGTGCGTTTCGTGCGTAACGTTGCTCAGTTGGGCCGAGCCCTATGCTCCGCCGTCACTCACGACAGGCATGCCTGCGGCGGGGCGGTTCGTGAAGGTCGTCGCGCCTGAGTACTCGGGGACCGGCGTCTACCACGGACTCTATCTGCCACTGAATTGGCAGCGCGACGGAAAGTATCCGGTGATCGTCGAGTACGCGCCGAACGAGTCACCCGGCCACGGCACGACCGGCCGCGTCGACGACTGCCGTTTAGGTTACGGAGTGTCGCGCGATTTGGGCTGCATCTGGCTCGTGCTGCCCTACGTGAATGAGCAGGAGAAACGGAACCAATCGACGTGGTGGGGCGACCTCGAAGCGACGGTGCGTTATCTGAAGCTCAATCTGCCGCGGACCCTTGAGCAATACGGTGGCGACCCGCAACGAGTCGTGCTGTGCGGGTTCTCGCGCGGTTCGATCGCTTGCGGGTACGTGGGTTTGTATGATGACGAGTCGGCCAAGTTGTGGCGCGGCATGATCGCGTTCAGTCACTTTGACGGCGGCCGCTTTACGCCCAACGGCGCCGAGCAACGCTTGCCGCGTTTCGCTGGTCGAAGGGTGTTGATTGCCTACGGCGAAAATGACGGCGGCCGGAGCGATAATGTCAAGCAAGCCGAGTTGCTGCGCAAAAACAACTGGGCCGAGGTCACCGAGCTGATGGTGGCCGGCTTCGGCCACAGCGACGCGTGGTCCGTGACAGAAACTCCCGCGCGACAACAGGCGATCGCGTGGTTGAAGCAGACGCTGGAGTGACGTTTTAAAGAGTCCCTTTCTGTTTCGCGAAATTTCGCTACGATGACAGACATGGGAGCAACCTCAAAAAAGCCGAATTTGACAGTAGTGCAACTTCAGAAAGAGGCGTCGCTGTTTGCGGTTCATCAGTCCCAAGAGCGCGAGCCGAGTTTGTACGGCGTCACGGACGGCAAAGCAGTGGGCACTCATTTGGAACAAAAATTCCAAGCCTATTTGCGAGATCATTACACCTACCAGGAAGGTAATGCCGCGAAGGGGATCGACTTTCCGTCGTTAAACGTGGACATCAAGGTGACGAGTATCCGTCAGCCACAATCTTCCTGTCCATTTCGCGATGCTCAGCAGAAAATCTACGGCTTAGGGTATTCCCTGCTGATCTTTGTCTACGACAAGAGTGACGATGCCGATTCAAAGAGCGCTCACTTAAATATCCTGCATTGTATCTTTGTCGAAGCCGCTTACACGGGTGACTATCAGACAACGCGTGGCTTGCTGGAGATTCTTGATCGCCAGGGAAATGCTGATGACGTGCAGGCATTTTTGTTGGAGCGCAATTTGCCACTCGATGAAATCGCATCTCGTGAACTGGCTGGTGCGATTTTGCAGAATCGTCCGCGTCAAGGTTACTTGACCATCTCGAATGCTTTGCAATGGCGATTGCAATACGGCCGAGTGATTGAAGCGGCCGGTAAGATTAAGGGTATTCGGCGATTGGATTAGATCATGAGCATAGAGAGCCGAACGCGACGGATCGAGTACGGCGACTTTCAGACGCCGATTGAGTTGGCGCGCGCCGTTTGCCAAGTTGTGCTCGAACGTGGCGTTCGCCCACACACGGTGATCGAGCCGACCTGCGGCATTGGTAGCTTCTTGCGTGCTGGCGCCGAGTTTTTCAGCGGCGCGAAACACTGGCTCGGGGTCGAGGTCAACCCGAGCTATGCCGAGCAAGCTCGGGAAGCATTGCAGTTGTTGAAATCCCCACAAGCAGGTCGCCTCGTCGAAGATTCATTCTTCCGCATCGATTGGGAGCTTGAACTGGATTCGTTGGGCGGTCCTTTTCTCATCCTGGGCAACCCGCCGTGGGTCACTAGCGCTACGCTCGGTGGAATCGAGAGTAGTAATGTGCCAAAGAAGGCAAACTTTCAAGCCTTCTCAGGTCTGGATGCTCTGACGGGAAAAAGCAACTTTGATATTTCCGAATGGATGATATTACGCTTGGTTCAGGCTTTGGAGCGACGTCCTGGAACCATCGCCATGCTTTGCAAGACGGTGGTGGCGCGCAAGGTTTTGTCCCACATGTGGCGTCACGGATTACAGCTCTCATCGGCGGCCATCTACCAGATAGACGCTCAAGCCCATTTCGATGCTGCCGTAGATGCCTGCCTGTTGGTTTTAGAACTCAATGGGCATACGCAGGTGTCGGAGGCTGAGATTTATACTGGCTTGCATACCACACATGCGGCACCGAGCATTGGTTGGTACGAGGGGCAACTCGTGGCCAATGTTGCCGCCTGCTATCGCACGCAACCCTTGGAGTCACATGGGGCTGTTCCGGCGTGGCGATCGGGTATCAAGCATGACTGCGCCAAAGTCATGGAGCTTAAGGAACGAGACGGTGTCTGGTTCAACGGCTTGGATGAATCGGTCGAGATCGAAGATGATTACCTCTATCCCCTGGCTAAAAGTTCTGATCTCTTTAAGCTGCCTCAGAACCGGTCACAACGGCGCATCTTGGTTACTCAGGAGCGCGTTGGCGCCGAGACGCACACGATTCGTGAGCGAGCGCCGCGCACTTGGGAATACCTGGAACGACACGTCGAGCGATTTGCCGCTCGGAAAAGCTCGATCTATCGCGATCAACCGCGCTATGCCATCTTTGGTGTGGGGGATTATTCATTCGCCCCCTGGAAAGTTGCAATCTCGGGCTTGTATAAGCGATTGCACTTTGCCACTCTGGGCCCGATCGACAACAAGTCAGTGATGGCCGACGACACGTGCTACTTTCTGCCGTTCACGACTGAGCGAGATGCGCAAAGTGTGGCGGAATTGCTGAATTCTCCGTTAGCCAGCGAGTTTTTTTCGGCACGCATCTTTTGGGACTCAAAGCGTCCCATCACGACCGAGTTGTTGCGGAAGCTTGATGTTGTGGCACTCGCCCAAGCATTGAAGCAGGCTTGCCCGAATTTGCCCCAGTTGGCTGCGAGTACGCGTAAAGCTTCTCGTGTCACGGGCCAATTGCAACTCTTCGAGCCAATCATCGATGGTAAGTGAGTGGCGTGTCGCTGATCGCCGGCCGCTCGTTATTCTTTCGCGGCGCTCGCGCCTTTGAATAACTTGCGGCCTAGCGCGGGATTGTAGGTCGTCCAGGGGCTCTCGACGTTCGGGTCGTCTCGCATCAACTGCGAAAAACTGTGCAGCTTCGCGTCGAGGTTGTCGAGCTGATGCAGCGCAATCGCCTCGAGCGTCATCGGCAACTTGGGGCTGCCGTACTCGTACTCGCCATGATGACTGACAATCATGTGCTTGAGCCGCAACGCCAACTCGACCGGAAACGGCTCGCCGGAAAGTTTTTCACTCTCGCCGATCTTTCGCTCGAGCAGGCTCACCGCCATCACGAGGTGGCCGATGAGTTGCCCTTCGTCGGTGTAGCTGAAGCCGCGGTCGTAGCCGAGCTCGTCGATCTTGCCCATGTCGTGCGTGAACGCCCCCATGATGAGCAGTTGATCGTCGACCTCGGGGTAGCAGGGGGCTACGCGGAGCACGACTTCCAGCAGATTGACCACGTGTTCGAGCAGACCGCCGACGTAGGCATGATGATTTTTTACGCCGGCCGGAGCCCGAGTGAACTTGTTCATGAAGTCGTTGTCGACCAGAAAGCACTCGGCCAGATTGCGTAGCGGCGGGCTTATGAGCCCGCGCAGAATTTCGCTGAGCCGGACGACGAGCGTGTCGATCTTCACGGGGGAGACGGGCATGAAGTCGGCGGCGTCGACCTCGTCGGCTCGGGCACGATGGATGTTCTGGATGATCAATTGCATCTGCCCTTGATACAACTGGGCAACCCCTTCGACGCGGACAAAGTCACCGTCGTCGAACGCGCGATAGTCGCTGTCGCTGGCGTTCCACATCCGGCTGCTCATCGTGCCGCTGCGGTCGCTCAACTCGACTTGCAGATACAGTTGCCCGTTGCGATTGGGGCGGAGTTGCTTTTGTGTGGCCAGAAAGATCTGGTCGAACGGCTCTTGGTGAGCGAACTGATTGATGTAGCGGCGAGCCATTGAAAAGCCGGGGGGTGGAGCGTCGGGAAACGTGAGATTGTAGCGGAGGAAGGGGTGCGGGGCGAGGGGCGAGCAGCGGAGGAGCAGAGGCGTGTGTTAAACGATCGCGGCCTGAGTGAGGATGCTCACCCAGGCCGCGTGTCGTTCGAGATGATGCGGTCGTTACGCGCTCCGCTGTCGCGTCGCGGCTAACGGTGAACCGAAAACCGAGAACTGAAAACGGAGAACCGAAAACTCGCTTACGTTCCCTTGGCTTTGATGTCGTACACCAGCAGCGTGTCTTGCTCGCGCAAATAGAGGCGGCCGTTCGAGATTACCGGGTGAGGCCAACTCGGACCGGCCGAGACCGGAATCTTGAACGTGCCAGCGACGTGATATTCTTCCGGATTGGCGTCGATCAGCGCCATCGTGCCATCCTGATAACGGAAGTACAGCTTGCCGTCGGCATAGGAGATCGCGGCCGAGTCGCCGCCGGGACCGCGACCGGGACGCCAAGCGTCCTTGCCGGTCTTCCACTGGATGCACAGCGGCAATCCCTTGTTGTGACCGTGACCACAGAAGAGATAGTCGCCCAGGATGATCATGCCGCCGTGATGATTTTGCATCACGTCCGACTTGAGGAAGTACTGCTCCTCGGCCTTGAAACCACTACCATCCTTGACGATCTTGATGAGCGCGGCGCCGGTCTGGTAGCCGGTCGAGGTGAAGATGTAATCGCCTTGTACGAGCGGCGTGGGAATGTTGGCCGTGCCATTGGCGATGCGATTGTAAGTCCACAGCGTCTTGCCGGTCGCGGCATCGACGCCGATCAGACCCCGGCCGACGAGTTGCACGTATTGCTTGACGCCGCACGCCTCGCTGATGACGACCGACGAGTAGGCCGCGCCGTCTTTGCCTCGATCCCCGATATCGCTGGGCTGAGCGGCCTTCCAAATCACGTTGCCTGTTTTCTTGTCGAGCGAGGCCATGATGGCGTCGTTCGCGCCGGGGGTGCAGATCAGCCGATCGCCATCGATCAGCGGCGACTCGCTGAAGCCCCAGCCGGACATCATCTTGCCGCCGAAATCCTTGTCGTAGTTTTTACGCCAGACGATTTTGCCATCGGCGGCGTTCACACAGACCAAGTCCCCTTTGAGACCGACGCCGTAGACCAAGTCGCCGTCGACCGTGGGGGTGCAGTTGCTATGGTCGCCCGAGCCGATCTCGACGGCCCAAAGCTCTTTGCCGTTATCGGCGTCGAGGCACATGAGCTTCTCGGCTTTGTCGCGTTGTCCCATCGTGAAGATTTTGCCGTTGCTAACCGCGACGCTCGAAAAGCCTTTGCCGAGCCCCTTGGTTTGGTAGAGCAGCGGGGGACCGGCTTCGTCCCAGGACTTGAGCAGTCCCTTGTCGGGCGAGATGCCATCGCGTTGTGGGCCGCGCCATTGCGACCAGTCGTTGCTTGCCAGTTCGGCGGCGTCGATCGGACGGGTGATGAGCAGACCGATCAGGATTGCCCAGGCGGGCCAAAAGCACTTCATCGCGAGACTCCTTCCGGTGAGTCGTATGCCAAAGGTGGGGGGATAAGGCAGGGGTTGCTCAGCTGTCGAGCCTAGCGTTTTCAGCGAAAAACGACAATGTCGTTTGCGGAGGCAGGGGCTCGGATGGCAAGCCGGGCTCGGAATCGGTTTCAGGGCAAGATTTTCTTGCTTGGTGCTGGGGCGGTAAGTACCATCGATAAATAGGCGAGTTCGAGACTTTTCGCCTCTTATCCAAGTTAGTGCTCAAATCAACAAACGCCCCCAAGGGACCCAACACCGGTTAAATGGGCCCGTTGGGGGCGCTTCGGACAGCGTGGGTTGTTTCTAGCTGTAAGGTTGCGAGGACGGGTCATGCTTCGATCATTTCGTGCGTTGGCGCGACGCCATTGGAATTCACTCGGTGCCCTGGTGGCGCTCGCCGTCACGGTCGGCTGGGTTGATCCCAGCTTCGGCCAGGGTGGTGGCGCGCAAGGTACGGCCGGTGTGCTCGTGGATGCCAACGGTGTCTTGCGGACCCGCGTCGAGAGCGACCCGACGGGTGAGTTAACCAAGCGTCAGGCCGCGTCGGCCAAGGCCTCGCTCGACCAGAAGTTGCAACAAAAGAGCGCCCTGCGGAAGATCTCGCTGCAACGGCTCGAAAAGGCCGTGGCCGAGCATACGGCCAAGGGATATCAACCCACCGAGGAGATGAAATTCCTCGCCGGATTGACTCGCGTGACCAACGTGTTTTTCTATCCTGACTCGGGTGACATCGTCATCGCGGGTCCGGCCGAGCCGTGGATGCAAGACCTCACGGGTCGCACGGTGGGCATGAACACGGGCCGCTCGACCGTCGAGCTGCAAGACTTGGTCGTCGCGCTGCGCGCGTTTGCTCCGGGGGGCAAAGGGACGCAGAGCATTGGCTGCTCGATCGACGCGACCAAGGAGGGCTTGGCGCGAATGCAACAGTTCCTTGCTCGTATCGGCTCACAGGCCGAGCCGACCGCCGAGTTTACTCAGACCGTCGTCGACGGCTTGCGAACCAGCCTCGGCTTGCAAGAGGTTTCGATCTATGGCATCTCGCCCGACACGCATTTTGCTCAAGTGTTGGTCGAGGCCGACTATCGAATGAAGCTGATCGGGATCGGTTTGGAAATTCCGCCCGTGAAGATCGTCAGTTACGTGGACCGCGCCGATCCGTCGAGCGTGGCGCGCAACGCGATGCAGCGGTGGTGGTTTGTGCCGAACTACGATTGTGTCCGCGTCAGCGAAGATGAGTTGGCGATGGAATTGGTCGGCAACGGCGTCAAGCTGCTGGGGGAAGATGAAGTCGTCGGCGCCGATGGCCAGCGTCGTCAGGCGGCCTCGCAAGGAAATCTGGCCAGTCTGGCTTTTGTGACGGGTTTTACCACCAATTACGAGCGTCTCGCGGCCAAGGTGCCGGTTTACGCGCAGCTGCGTAACTTGATCGACCTGTCGGTCGCCGCGGCCTATATCCACCAGCACGATTACTACGGCCGTTCGAGTTGGAAGATGGATTATTTTGGCGACGAGAAAAAGTTCTCGGTTCGCACCTATCCGGCTCCGCTCAAGGTCGAAACGGCCGTCGCCAGCCGCTGGAAAGGGACACGGCTGATGACTCCCGTCGGCGGCGGTGTCACGATTAACCCGCGTGAAGCTCTGCAGGCGACCCGACTGCTCAGTGATGAGAAGGGGAAGGTCAAGCAACTCCGCGACGGCATTCGCGTCGAAGGGCTCTCGGCCAATCAATGGTGGTGGGACTAAAGTAAATGAGGAATGAGGAATGATGAATGGGACGGACCCGGCTAAGCATCGACATTCAGCATTCATCATTCAGCATTCATCGCTTCCCCGTTTCGTTCTCGCCCTCGATCAAGGGACCACGTCGTCACGTGCGATCGTGTTCAACCGTGCGGGACAGATTGTCTCGCTCGCACAGCAAGAGTTTCCGCAGATACTGCCCGCCCCGGGCATCGTCGAGCACGATCCGGAGGCAATCTGGCAGTCGCAGTTGAGCACGGCCCGACAGGCGATCCAGAAGGCGGGGGCCACGGCCGCCGACATTGCGGCTATCGGCGTCACCAATCAGCGCGAGACGACGATCGTCTGGGATCGACACACGGGCCAACCGGTCGCGCCAGCCATCGTCTGGCAAAGCCGCGTCAGTGTGCCGATCTGCGAGCAGATGCAGCGTGACGGACTCAGCGAGCTGTTTGCGTGTAAGACGGGGCTCGTGATCGACGCTTATTTCTCTGGCACCAAGCTCAAACATTTGCTCGACACGATCGACGGTCTGCGTGCGAGAGCCGAGCGGGGCGAGGTGCTGTTCGGTACGGTCGACACCTTCTTGCTCTGGCGGCTCAGCGGGGGCAAACTGCATGTCACCGATCCCAGCAACGCCAGTCGCACGTTGTTGTTCAATCTGCATACGCTCGATTGGGACGACGAGTTGCTCAAGCTGCTGGGAGTGCCGCGCGCCATGCTCCCTGAGGTGCGCCCGACCAGCGCCGTGTATGGCGAAACCGACCCGCAGTGGTTCGGTGCTCCGATCCCGCTCGCGGCGGCGTGCGGCGACCAACAGGCGGCCATGTTTGGTCAGGGCTGCTTTCATCGCGGTATGGCGAAAAACACCTACGGTACCGGTTGCTTTCTACTGCTGAACACGGGCCCCGAGCCGATCGCCTCGCGGCATCGCATGCTGACCACGATCGGGTGGCGCATCGGTCACGAGGTAACGTACTGCCTGGAGGGGGCGGTGTTCATTGCCGGCGCGGTCGTGCAATGGCTGCGTGACGGCCTGCGGCTGATCGAACACAGCAGCGACATCGAAGCCCTGGCCGCGACCGTCAGCGACAGCGCTGGCGTGGTGTTTGTGCCGGCACTTGTCGGGCTCGGAGCACCGTATTGGGATCCGCATGCCCGCGGCACGATCTTGGGCCTGACGCGCGGCACGCAGGCTGGGCATATTGCCCGAGCGGCCCTCGAGTCGATGGCCTTTCAAACCCGCGATGTGCTCGAGGCGATGCAACACGACGCCGGCCGAAAATTGACCGAGTTGCGAGTCGATGGCGGCGCGAGTGTTAACGGACCGCTCATGCAGTTCCAGGCCGACTTGCTGGGGGTCGACGTGGTCCGCGCCGCGGTCAGCGAGACCACGGCGCTCGGCGCGGCGTACTTGGCGGGCTTGGCCGTAGGTTATTGGCGCGATCGCAGCGAGATCGAGCAGTTGTGGTGTTCTCAGGCACGTTACACGCCCCGGCCGGGCGCCGATTGCCAGCGCGAATATCGTCGCTGGCAGCGGGGCGTCGAACGATCGCGTGACTGGGCGCTGGATGCGTGAGGCGAAGAAGTTTTTTCACCGATGCTTGAAAAGAATCAGGCGGAGGAGCAGAGGGGCTGAGGCGTGGAGGGGGAAGGATCGCATTGAATCCGCCCACCTCCACTCCCCCGCTCCCCCACCCCTCGGCTTGATAACTCTGTGTCCTCTATGCCTCGGTGGTTAAATTTTATCACCTCGGCAGCTCACATTGAGGCATTACTCAATTTCCGGGTCGCCGATGGCGCGGAGGTACTCGGCCAGCCGGGCTTGAATGTCGAGCAAGCCTTGCCACTGCCGTTCTTCGAGGCTAACGCGACCGTTCACCGGCTCGCTGCGCACGCTGGCGATCATGTCGCGCACGCGCAGGTGCAGATACTCGATCATCTCGAACATTTGTGCCGCCTGCACCGGGCTAAGCTTGTTGGGCAACTCGGGCGGCTCGGTGGCGCGGAACGACATCTTCAAATCCGGGTTGTCGCTCCAGTTCACTTCGAACTCGAGGTTCGGCGAGTCGGTCCCTTCGCCGCCGGCGGCCTTGCGCAACTCGGCGAGCCGCGTGGCAATTTGTTCGCGCGAGCCATAGAGCAGCACGCTCCGGCCGAGCGCGATCAAGTCGCCGCAACGTAAGATGCGCAACTGGGTCGGCTCGCCATTGATCTTGGTGCCATTGGTGCTCTCCAGATCGGTGATCACCAAGTGCTCTTGATCTTCTTGGATCTTGAGATGGAAGCGACTGACCCGTTCATCGTTGAGCTGCACGGTATTGCCTTCTTCGCGGCCAATGGTGACCGGAGTCGGCAACTCGGCATAGACGCGCCCACGGTCGGCGCCTTCCAGAACTCGCAGTGTGATTTGAGACATCGGCCAAATTGACGAGAAGGGTGTAACAGACCGACACGCAACTCCACGACGGGAGCAGGCACTCACTATATCGTAATTGTTAACGCGCCGAAGAAAATAGCGTCAAGCACAGAGGGGTGGCTCGCGGGGGGAGATTTCCCGAACTCGGGGGCGTGAGCCCCCGGTTAACACGGCCGCTGAGTGGCAAACTTATCCGGAGTCTGACGCCCCCGGCTCGGAGAAGAACCCGCAGACGTAATGCTATATCCTGCCAACTACTTGCGAGCACTCGAGGGGGCCTGCGGCAGCGCCGCGGAGGGGGTGTTCGACGCTGGGGATCGCCATGAGCCCGGACCACAAATCCAGTTAGGAAAACAGTCCGGACACGTCAGTCGAGGGAGTGGTTTGGGACAGTACGACTCACAAACCCGGGGCAATGGGACACAAACGCAGGGAATTGGCTTGCGGCAGTAGTCGTCGCAGGTGGTGCATGGTCGGCCGGGCGGACAGGGGATCGGCTTGGGACAATAGTTGTCGCAGCAGGGGTGCGAGCAGCGGCTTGGCGCCCAGCAAGTGCCGCGCCACCACCCGTGCTCGGCCTCGGCGCGTGAGGCGAGCACCAGCAGGGCGATCGTGAACAGCACTCGTAGCGGCGTTCGGACAAGAGGACAACGGTGCATTACTTCCGCTCCTGTGGGTCGAGGTGCAGGCTGAAGTTTTGCAACAGCGGCGGAGGGGGCGCGCTGGGGAGTTTTTCTGCGGCGATTTTTTCTTCCAGGTGGACCACCGGCTTGACCGCTGCCGCGTCGTTGATGGGTTTGGCGTCGGCCGGAGGGGCTGGCGGCGGCGGGATGGCTTCCCCTTCGTTGATGGGCAAGACGTCGACGGTCGTGTTGGGGCGTGGCTCAGCCAGGCGGAGTTGCCAGCCTCCGCCCAGGTTGCGATACAGCAACACAAGCCCGAGCGCAACGGCCGACTGCGCCTGTGCCAAGCCATCTTGCTCTTGGGTGAGGAGCGCCTGAATGTTGAACACGCGGTTAAAGTCGGCCGTGCCGGCTTTGTACTGCTCGGTGACAATCTCGACGCTTCGTTTTGCCGCTTGCACACTGACTTGCAGCACGCGCACCTGTTCCTGCGCACGGAGAAACGTGTTCAGCGCGTTCTCAGCGTCGGCGTTGGCTTGCAGCACCACTTGCTGATACGCGACGGCCAATTCCTGAAACCGAGCGTCCTGATAGCGAATGTTGTTGCGGAATCGGCCGTAGTTCAGGATCGACCAGTTGAACGTGGGGCCAACGTTTCCCGCCACGGCTGAGCCGGTGAAGAGCAGACTAGGAAGTTGCGAATTAACGTTCAGATTGCCTGTGATGGACATGTGCGGATACAAATCCGATACGGCAATGCCGATCTGGGCGCTTTGGGCCGCGACGAGACGCTCGGCACGGCGAACGTCCGGCCGACGCAGCAACAGCTCGGCCGGGACGTCGAGCACCACCTCCGCGGGAGCCGACGGAATCGGAGTCTCTTCGCCGAGGAGCGAATCGAGTTCGCGGGGCGGGATGCCCATCAGGATGCAGAGCCGATTCCCTTGGATTCGCTTGTTCAATTGAAACTGCGGAATCAGTGCCTGCGTGCGCGACAGGTTCGAGCGGGCTTGCGTCACGTCCAACTCGTTGGCGACCCCCGCTTTGAAGCGGTCTTCGGCAATGCCCAACACGCCGGTCTGAATGACGACGTTTTCCTGGGCATACTTGAGGCGCTGCTGTGCGGTGCGGTACTGCACATAGGCGTCGCAGGTGTCACTGAGGAGCATCACGAGCGCGTCGTCGTAATTTTCGACCGCGGCATCGAGTGTGGCGTCGGCCGACTCGATCGCCCGGCGAAACCGGCCCCAAAAGTCGAGCTCCCAGGCTAGCGTGGCTCCGACGTTGTAGCTGTTGATCGATCGAAAGGGAAAGAAGCTGGTGCTGGGGTTAGCATGGCTGATCTGGTTGCGCAGGTAAGTTGCGTTCACATTTTGAGTCTGGGGGAAGATCCCTCCCACGGCGATCCCCAATTGCGCCTGCGACTCGACCACGCGCAGGCCGGCGACCCGCAGGGTCAAATTGCCGTCGTAGGCACGTTGGACCAGTTGATCCATGTAGGGATCGTTGAACACCTGCCACCAGTCACGGAGGTCGGTTGCGCCGGCCTTGACTCGGACGTCGGCGTTGTCGATCCAGTCGGTCGAGACCGAGGCGGCCGGTTTTTCGTAGTTGGGGCCCACCTTAAAGCGGTTGCGGACATATTGTCGCCAAGGCGTGCAACCGGTAAGCAACGTGCCTGCCACGGCCACTGAAAACCTGCGTCGCGACAGCAACGGTTGCGCGCGAACCGAGGTGCTGGCGTTCTCGTTGTTCGAGCCGGGATTTTGTTGGAGAGAGGCCATCCGTTGCGCTCCGCGTTAAAACCGCCGCAAAAAGTCTACGATTGATAGAGTCGGCATGACCCGATCATTCGTCATATTCGGCAAACTTTGCCACAGTCCGTAAGCTTTGTTCCGCAGCCCAAATATTTTCTGCCGCTAGCGATGCGTCGCCAGCAACCTATGTTTGGATGCCCGTGAGACTTAACTCCCAACAAGTTGGGGGCCAGCGGCCGTTTGTGCGTCGCCAGGGCGAATTGATCTTTCCCCCCTCGTACCGTTACACTGAGCCTGCAACCAGCTAGCATTTCCCTCCGTTGTTTAAGCGTACTACCGTCGTCCTCCGCCTCAGTCGGGGCATTCGAGGGCGAGCCTGCGAAAGGATGTTTCTCCGATGAGTGATGTCGCCAAAGTGAAGATTGGTGACCTAGAGGTCGAGCTGCCCATGATCGTGGGGAGCGAGAACGAACGGGCCTTCGACATTTCCACCCTCCGCGCCAAGACCGGCTGCATCACGCTCGACGAGGGCTACGGCAACACCGGCGCGTGTACCAGCGACATCACGTTCATCGATGGCGACGAAGGCATCCTGCGTTATCGCGGTTACCCGATCGAGGTGCTGGCCGAGAAGTGCGACTTTGTCGAGATTAGCTACCTGCTCATCTACGGCGAGCTTCCCAACCAGGCTCAACTCGAAGCATTTCGCGGCCATTTGCGCATGCACACCATGCTGCACGAAGACATGCGGCTGTTTTACAACGGCTTCCCACGCGACGCCCACCCGATGGCCATCCTGTCGAGTGTTGTCGGCGCGATGTCGACCTTTTACCAAGACTCACTCGATCCGAACGATCCGCGCCAGGTCGAGATTTCCATCCATCGCCTGATGGCCAAGCTGCCCACGATCGCGGCGATGAGCTACAAAAAATCGATCGGCCAACCGTTTGTCTACCCGGTCAATAACCTGGACTACTGTGCCAATTTCTTGCGGATGATGTTTGCCGTGCCGGCCGAGGAGTATCAGGTCGATCCCGATTTCGTCAACGCACTCAACCTGCTGTTGATCGTGCATGCCGACCACGAGCAGAACTGCAGTACCTCGACGGTGCGCATGGTCGGTTCGAGCGACGCCAACGTATTCGCCTCGATCTCGGCAGGCATTTGTGCCCTCTGGGGGCCGCTGCACGGCGGCGCCAATCAGGCGTGCGTCGAAATGCTCGAACAGATTCGTGCCGACGGCGGCGACGTTAAGAAGTACGTCAACATGGCCAAGGACAAGAACAGCAAGTTCCGTCTGATGGGTTTCGGCCATCGCGTGTACAAGAACTACGACCCACGCGCCGCGATCATCAAGAAGGCGTGCGATCGCATCCTGGGCAAACTGCATATCAAAGATCCGATCTTCGACATCGCGCAAGAACTCGAACAAGCCGCGCTCAACGATCCGTACTTCATCGAGCGCAAGCTGTACCCCAACGTCGACTTCTACTCCGGTGTCATTTATCGAGCGATGGGTTTGCCCGTGCAGATGTTCACGGTGCTGTTCGCCATCGGGCGGCTACCGGGTTGGATTGCCCATTGGAACGAGATGCATCACTCGAAGTCACGTAAGATTTGCCGTCCGCGGCAGATTTATACCGGCGCTCCGCTCCGCGATTTCGTCCCGCTCGCCAATCGCGGGTAGAGTAGCAGCCTGCAACGGTTGAGATTGACCCGTTGGCCGCGACGCACAGCGGAGCGCGTAACGATCGCGTCGCGAACTGGAATGGCCTGCGTGACGCGCTGCGCGTCGCGGCTAACGAGACAAGGTTAACGTAAGAGACGCTTACGTCATCAACTCGCTGAGCGGCGTGCCGAAAGGGAGTGCCTTGGCCGGACGGCCGGTGCGGCTGATGTAATGCTTGTCGGGGTCGACCCCCAGGTGACGATAGATCGTCGCCAGCACGTCTTGCGGCTTCTTGGGATTGTCCTTCGGAAAGGCCCCCTTGGCATCGGACGAACCCACGACGCGACCACCCTTCACACCGCCACCGGCGAGCGCGGCACTAAACACGTTCGGGTAGTGATCGCGTCCGGCATTGGCATTCACGCGCGGCGTGCGACCAAATTCGCCCCAGGCGACGACCAGCGTCGACTCGATCAGGCCGCGCTCTTCCAGGTCTTGAATGAGGGCCGTGTAGGCCTGATCCCAACGGGGCAAAAAGCCGCGCCGCAACGAGTCGAACCCGAGCACGTGGGTATCCCACCAGCGGAGGTCGACCGTCACGAGTCGCACGCCCGCCTCGACCAACCGTCGGGCCAGCAACATGCGTTGAGCCCAGTTCGGCGCACCGCAACGATCAGCAGCACCCGGATCGAACGCGGCCATCAGGCCATACCGCTCTCGGGTCGCCTTCGACTCATCATCGAGGTTGAAAGCCTTCTGCGCCTTGGGCGAACAGAGGATGTCGAGCGCCCGCTCGTTGAACCGGTCCATGGCGACCATGTGGCCGGCCGAGTCGATTTCACGCCGTAGACGATCGAAACTGCTGAGCATCTTCTGCCGCTCACCCAGTCGTTCGAGCGTCAACCCTTCGGCGAGCGCGAAGTTCGGTACGCTAAAGGGGCCTTCGACCGCCGGATCGGCGATCGTCTCGAACGGCTTGTTCGCCACGCCCAGGTAGGCTGGACCCGTGCCGGGCACCATCTTGGGAATCATCACGTAGGCGGGCAGTTCAGGATTCTTCTTCTGCAACTGCTCGGCGACGATCGACCCGCAGCTGGGAAAAATGTTTTCATCCGGCGCGGGGCCGCTGTTGTAGCCGGTAAAGCAAATCTGGTCGCCGGTCGAGTGGCCGGCATCGTGATGGTGCAGGCTGCGCACGATCGACCACTTGTCCATGATCGAAGCGGTCTTGGGGAGCATGTCGGTGAGCTGAATGCCCGACACGTTCGTGTTGATCGTGCCAAACTCGCCGCGGTACTCGGCCGGAGCGTCAGGCTTGGGGTCCCACATGTCGATGTGACTCGGACCGCCGCGCATCCACAGAATGATGACCGTCTTCTCGCGTTGGCTGCCCGGAGCCGCTTGAGCTTCGGCGCGGAGCAAGTCGCTGAGCGTCAAACCGCCCACCCCGAGCATACCGGCTTGCAGGAAACTGCGCCGTGACGGAGTAAACGAACGCTGCAAATCAGCGCATCCAAGCTTCGCATTCCACGCGGATCGACTCATGTTTGCTAGCACCTGCAAGGCGGGGGAGGGCAGGGGGGGCGGGGCACCATCGCTCTCTCTATTTATATCCACCTATCGTCTGGCAAGTCAACGGAATCCAGCGTTTTGATGCTTGGGCAAGCCTTACGGGTCTTATCGAGGTCTGCGCGGCTATTGAGCCAGGGCGACCACCGGAAGCCCGGTGTATCCCGGCCTCGGGTTGCTCGACGGGGCTCATTCACCGCGCAGGGGGTCTTAAGGTCGGCTTCTCCACCAAGCCAGGACAAACCCAATCCCCAGCACGCCGTCGATCAGCGCCGAGACCAATACCGGTACGGGCAATCGTTGCTGGGCGTAAAGGACGATAGCGGCCGAGAAGAACGAAAACTTCTCGACCACGCAGGCAAGCATCAACGGCCGGTACCGTGCCGGATCGGTCGCGATGACCAGAAACGCGATTTGCCACGCCAGTCCTACGCCCAGGAACCCGTAGTAATACTCCGGATGCGTGATCGCCGGCGGGTAATCACGCCCGAGCGATTCCTCCATGAAGTACATCGGGCCGAGCACGAGCAGACCGTAAATGCCCGCGAGTCGGAAGAGCCAGCGAATCGATTGCATCGACATGGGGTAAAAAATAGGCCGTAGACAGAGGACCGTCGGCAGTTAGATCAGTGGGTATTCAAGCATGATCGGTAACATAAATCCACTTCTATTGACTGAAAACGTAGCTGCTGCAAAGGTGATGACGAGGTAAGATAAAACGATGGTCAAGCGGCATCAGAAAACTCTGGCAAAAATCCTGCAACGCTCGGCCGATGCGAATATCGAATTCTCTGACTTAGTTCATCTTTTAGAGCAGCTCGGATTTGAGTTTCGGGTGAGTGGTAGCCATCATGTGTTTTTCAAGCCGGGCGTCGAAGAACAACTGAATCTGCAACGAGAGGGCCACTTGGCCAAGGCCTATCAAGTGCGGCAGGTGAGAACCATCATCCTCCGATATAGCCTCACTAGGGAATAACAACCGCATGCAAAAATACGAAATCATCATCTATTGGAGCGAAGAGGATCAGTTGTTCGTGGCCGATGTGCCCGAGTTGCCCGGGTGCATGGCTCACGGCGAATCACCGCAACTCGCGTTACAAAACGTCGGAGAGGCTACACAACTCTGGATCGCAACGGCAAAGGAACGTGGTCTGCCCGTGCCTGAACCGAAGAAACGACGGTTGCTCTTCGCATAATCGACGATACTTTCGCGGACAGCGAGCAAGAACCACTTATCGAAACGGGGGCAGCGATGGATCTCGTGCCGACATTATCGCTGGCGTTCGGTTCGGCCTGGGTGGCGGGCATTAATCTCTATGCCACCGTCGCCACGCTGGGCCTGCTCGGCAAATACGCCGGCCTGCAACTGCCCGGCCATCTCGAAGTCCTCACCGACACGTGGGTCATCGCGGTCGCACTCGTTCTATACACGATCGAGTTCGTCGCCGACAAGGTGCCGTATGTCGACAGCATGTGGGACGTGGTGCATACGTTCATTCGCATCCCGGCTGGCGCCGCGCTGGCCGCGACCGCATTCGGTGATTATGACCTGCGCATCAAAACGATCGCAGTGCTCGTCGGGGGCACGGTCGCTTTGAGTTCGCACGGCACGAAGATGGCCACCCGCGCGGCGGTGAACCTGAGTCCCGAACCGCTGACGAACATCGCCGTGAGCGTGATCGAAGACGTGTTTGCCGTGGGTGCGTTGATCTTGGGTTACTTTTTGCCCGTCGCGTTGCTGGCGCTCGTCGTGTTGAGTTTGTGCGCGACGATCGTGATGTTGCCGCGGATCATGCGGATGGCGAAGAGGATCTTTCAGCGACGCCCCAAACCCCAGGTGACGTGATAGAACCTCAAGAGAAAGATCTGTCGGAAGTCAACACGGCGCCTATGTCGACTCCTGTGGTCGCGCAAACGCCCATGACTTCTACAGTTGGATTTTACTATGAAGCGAAAGGACTCGGCTTTGTTTTTAGTGTGGTCACTGTTTGCATGGCTGCAACCATGCTGTTGGCGAGCGTGTTGTTGATTTATCTGTATCGTCAACATCGCCGTGCCACACAGAGCAGGCCTCGTGACTAACGAAGTGACCCACTCCAGTCTCCGGTCTCTAGTCTCCCGTCTCACTCCGCAGTTTCCTCAGCGCCTCGATACCGCGGTCGATCGTCTCGTCGCTGGCAGCGTAGCTGATGCGGAAATGCGTGTCGTGGTGACTAAAAATTTTGCCGGGAATGACGAGCAACTGGTGTTTCTCGATCGCTTGTTGCACAAATGAACTGCCGGTGCCCCAGGGGGCTTTGGGGAACACGTAGAACGCGCCACCCGGCGTCGCGACCTCGTAGCCCGCGTCACGCAAGCCGCCGACGATCTTGTCTCGTTTGGCCCGATACGTGTCGATATACGGTTTCATATCGACATCCATCGCCGCCGCCGCCGCGAACTGCAACGGATGCGGAGCACACACAAACGTGTATTGCTGCAACTTGGTCATGGCCTGGATCACTTCGCTCGGCCCATGAGCAAAACCAAGTCGCCAGCCGGTCATGCCATACGACTTGCTAAAGCCGTCGATGACCAACGTCTGATCGTTGAACTTGGCCGGCGAGACGAACGGCGCGTCGAAACAAAACGTGCGATAGATCTCATCGCTGACCAGGGGCAACTGGTGTTCGCGGGCCAGCTCGGCGAGGCCGCGCACCTCGGCCTCGCTCGCCACGACCCCCGTGGGATTGCTGGGGCTATTGAACAGAATGACCCGCGTGCGGGGCGTGATCGCGGCGCGGACTATGTCCAGGTCGATGCGGAAATCGGGATAGGTGTCGATCACTTTCATCGTGCCGCCGGCCAACTGCACGAGCGACTGATACATCACAAACCACGGGTCGAACACGATCACTTCGTCACCGGGATTCACGAGCGCCAACATCGCGAGCACCAACCCGCCACTCGTGCCGCTGGTGACGAAAAGTTGTCGATCAGCATGACCGTATTCACGGTCGACCTGGGCTTGCAGCTTTTCTCGCAGCGCGGGCGCGCCTTGCGTTACCGAGTAACCATTCTTGCGGGTGCGAATCGCGTCGCAGGCCGCGTTCTGCACGCTCTCGGGCACATCGAAGTCGGGCTGTCCGATCGAGAGATTGATCGGGTTGCTCAGCTTGGCCGCGAGGTCAAAGACTTTGCGGATGCCCGAGCTATCGAAAAAGGACATGCGGTCGGCAAGTTTCATGGCGGCACGCGAGCGGAGTTGCAATAGGGTGAGCTGGTTTGCGAGAGAATATACAGCGTAAATCGTCGATTGCGCAGGGGGAAGATTGTGCGCTTCACGGGAGCAGTTCGGGCGTATGCTGACCGCACCAATCGAGCAGCCGCGCGACATGTTCCGGAGTGGCCGAGCGATACGGAGCTTGGCAACGCAGCCCGACATTAACTCCCCCAGCCACACGTTGTACCCGATCGACAGCCGAGTCCCATAAACCTTCACGAACCATCGGCACGAGCAGCTCGAAGGTGTAGCGGCGGATCGCCTCTTGCAGCGCCGCGGCCTCTTCGAACCGGCCTAGAGCGGCGAGCTGGTAGAGTTCGCAGACGCGCCGCGCATTGAGGCCGGTGATGGAGCTATAGGTGCCTCGTCCGCCTGTTTGCATGCGAGGGATCAGGTCATGTTCGCCGCCAAAAATGGCCAGGCCCGGTGCGTGCCGTAGCATCTCGCGGAGCTCGTCGAGCGAGCAGCCCGTGTCCTTGGTCCCCGCGAGCGTTGGGAGTTGCTCGGCGAGTTGGCCCAGAAGCTCGGGGCCGACTTTGCGTTTGGCGCGGAGTGTTTGATAGAGGATGAGCGCCGTGTCGCCGGCCTCGTTGGCCGCGGCACGAAGGAAGTCGACGATCTCGACGTCGGAGAGTTCGAGCCAGAACGGCATGGCGAGTTGAATGCCATCGGCTCCGGCGGCGACAGCCATGCGAATCCGTTCACGCACGACGCGCGTGCTTAGCGCCGTGCAGCCGATTTGCACGCCGAGGCCGATCGCGTGTCCTTCGTGACAAGCGATCGCCGTGACGCGGCGAAACGTCGCGTCGTCTTGCGCGTAGAACTCGCCGGTCGTGCCGCCGGTGTAAATGCCCTGGATGCCGGTCCCCTGGTAAGCTCGAATCTCGGCCTCGAAACGCGCTTCGTCAAGTTGATCGTCATCGGTCCAGGGCAGAATGAGCGCGGCCCAAACGCCGTGCAGAGTTTCGCGATGAAGAGGGGGTGGAGCCACGGATGAACACAGAAGGAAAGCAGAATGATTACACATGTCGACTCCCAAGCCGGCGGCTCTGCCGCCGATAAAACGGCGACAAAGTCGCCGGCTTGGGAGTGAATCAGCTACGCTCCGGCGCGGTGCCGGACAATGTCTCCTTCGACCATGTAGATGACTTCTTCGGCAATGTGCGTGGCCATGTCGGAGAGTCGTTCGATGTGTCGCGCGACGGACGAAACTTTCATCAACACGTCGGTGTCTTGCGGCGAGAGCGTGATCTGCGCGCGGACGGTGTCTTCGATCTGATCGCGAATGTGATCCACCTCGTCGTCGCTCATCAACACTTGGCGAGCCAAGGTGGCGTCGGCCCGCACCAGGGCGTCGAGACTGAGCTTGACCATGCGCTGCGCGGCACGCGCCATCGGCTCGAACTCAAGTGGGATCTCGATGTGGGGTGCGCGCGAAAATGTCAGCACGCGCTTGGCAATGTTCTTGGCCAGGTCGCCGATCCGTTCCAGGTCGTTGTTGATCTTCAGGGCCGCGACCACAAATCGCAAATCGTGGGCGACGGGCTGATGCAGCGCCAGAATGTTGAGGCAGGACTGCTCGACCTGCACCTCCATGTTGTCCACTTCGGTGTCGGCCTCGATCACCTCTTGGGCCATTTGTGTGTCACGGGTGGCCAGAGCGCGAATCGCTTTGGCAACGGCCTCTTCGACCAGCGACCCGACCGAGACAATCGATTGCTTTAACTCATGTAGTCGGCGATGAAGATGTTCGGCCATGGCGAGACTCGGAAGGGGAGTTAAACGAGGCGAACCGCATAAAGGCTCGCGAACTCCTCGTAAGCCTGATTCGCTCCACTGTAATCCGTCGACGGCAAAAACGTAAACACTGAATTTGTCCGCCCAAGTCACCTCTCCAACTATAGGCCTGCTGGCAAGTTGAGACACGATCGCAAATTGGTCAGTCCACTACTTGCGACCGTTGGCTGGCGTGACACGTGCGAGTAGCGCCAGATTCTCCTGAATCAACTGGACGAGGCGGACGATATCACATAAGCTGGGGCCGATAAGAGCCCTCCTTCATTCATCCCGCCTTGCAGGGTCATTCCTCATGCTCTCGATTTTCGATTCGTCGGCTGCGCTCGGTCGGCGTGAACTATTACGAATCGGTTCGTTGGCCTTGGGTGGATTGTCGCTGGCTGATTTGCTCGCCGGCCGTGCTCACTCCGCGGCGACTAGCGCTCGACCCGTGCATGACAAGTCGGTCGTGCTGTTGTTTATGCAGGGTGGCCCCAGCCAGTTCGAGACGTTCGACCCGAAGATGACCGCGCCCAGTGGCATCCACAGCGTCACGGGCGAAATCGACACCAAGATTCCCGGCATCACGTTTGGCAGCACGTTCGAGAAGCTCGCCCAGATGAACGACCGGTTCAACATTGTTCGTTCGTTTACGACCGGCGATGCCAATCACGATATCAAGCCGGTGATGAGCAAAGATACGCTCAAAGCGAGTCTCGGCGCGATTTATAATCGCATCGCCGGTACGACCCATCCGACCAAGGGCATCCCGTCGAGTGCGCTTCTCTATCCGCGCTCGGTGCTCGCTGATGGCAAGGCGCCGCCGCTGGGCTTTGGTAACCACGGAGACCCTGGACAGTTGGGAGCCGCATATGCTCCGTTCGTACCGGGGGCAGGCCCGCTCAACGATAACATGAAGCTCACCTTGCCGCGCGAGCGCATGTACGATCGGCAGACCTTGCTCGGCCAACTAGACGACATCCGTCGCACAATCGACACGCAGGGCCAGCTCACGGGCATGGATAAATTCCAAGAGCAAGCCTTTACGACCATCCTGGGTAACGTGGCCGCCGCGTTTGATTTGTCGAAAGAAGACCCGGCCGTGGTCGCTCGATACGACACCGGGCCGCTCGTCACGCCCAGCCAGATTAGTCGCAAGTGGAACAACTACAACAACTACGTGAACCACACGCAATCACTGGGCAAACTGATGTTGCTTGCCCGGCGGCTGTGCGAGTCGGGCGTGGGCTTTGTCACGATCTCGACCGACTTTGTTTGGGACAACCATGCCGACAGCAACAACGCCGGTGTCGAGGAAGGAATGCAATACTGCGGCAAGCCCTTCGATCATGCCGTGAGCACGTTCCTGACCGACGTCCGCGAACGCGGGCTGAGCGACAAGATCATGCTCGTGTGCTGCGGAGAAATGGGACGCACGCCACGCGTCAATGCCCGCGGCGGTCGCGATCACTGGGGAAATCTCGCTCCGCTGCTCATTAGCGGCGGCGGCATTCCCTCGGGCAAGGTGATTGGCCAATCGACCCGAGATGGCGGCGAGCCCTTGACCGACGCGGTCACGAATCGTCATTTGATCGGCACGATCATGAACAGCGTGTTTGACATGTCGCAGCTGCGTCTGTTGCGCAATCTGCCCAGCGATTTGCTCCGCACGCTCACCGAGCTGCCGACGATCCCCGGGTTAGGATAAGATCAACTCAGTACGAGTGTACCGATCGTTGCTTCACGTTCAAAAGCTGTAATATCAGCAAGTCGCGCGCGAAGTAATACAACGATTTGTGCCGTGCTGACATTTCCGACCTGCATCCACAAGACTTTGGGGGGTGTGCCCCGCACGACACTCATGTGGTTGTAGTCTTCGTCTTTCGTTACAATCACGAAGTCATGATGAAGTGCGTACTCCCATATTTGGTCGTCGGAGGCACATTCCAGTCCAAGTGACAAGACGTGGGCTGAAGCGGGAAAAACGTCCGTCAATAAGCCGACGAGCTTGGGAGACATGTTTTGGTCGAAGAGCAGCTTCATTCAACGGTGACCAACATGTTTCGTTCCCGTTCAGCCGCAAAAGCCAGGCACGCTTGAATGTCCTCTGCGGTCAGATAAGGGAAATCGGACAATATCTCTGCCACGGTCATGCCACTGGCTAAGTAGGAGAGAACGTCATAGACCGTGATCCGCATTCCACGGATACAAGGCCGGCCGCCGCGCTTGCCGGGTTCGATCGATATTCGTGAACGCCAAGATTCGCTCATTCAAGAGTCTCCGCAAAAATCACGAAGTGATGACCGATGAGATACTTTCTTACGCTATTCTACATCGCTGTTGATGGCTCAGCTAATGCAGATGAACCGGAATATACCACCTTGCTCTCCTTAAAGCCTATTTGGGGCTCGCCCTTTCCCCCGCCTGGGTTTTCGGGCCTGTACAGGGTATGATAGGGGTTTTAGCTCCTTCTGCCGATGGTCTCGTCTCATGTCTAAACCTCCGCCGCGCGGCGAACGCCGTCCGCGATCGAAAGCCAAGCCCCTGTCGCGCCCCGTCAAGCCAGACGAGGGTGAAAAGATCACGGGCGAACGCCTGCAAAAGGTCATGGCGGCCGCCGGACTCGGTAGCCGACGCAAGTGCGAGGAGCTCATCGAGCAAGGCCGGGTCGATATCGATGGCGACGTCGTCACCGCGCTCGGTACCCGGGTCGACCCCCAGACGCAAGACATTCGCGTCGACGGTCAAGCGATCAAAATCGCCAAGAAGATGTATTACCTCGTGAACAAACCGGTCGGCCATGTCTCGACCAATTACGACCCCTCGGGCCGACCGCGAGTCATCGATCTCGTGCCCCATGGCGAGCAGGATCACCTCTACGCGGTGGGACGACTTGATCGCGGCAGCGAAGGCCTGATGCTGGTCACGAACGATGGCGAGCTTGCCCAGCGGCTGACCCATCCGAGCCACGGCGTCGAGAAAACGTATCATGCCTTGGTGGCGGGCGAAGCAACCAAAGAGACCGTCGAGAAGCTGCTCCGCGGTGTGCATCTGGCCGAAGGGGTCGCTCGCTGCGTGGCGGTTCGCATCAAGACGCAGATCAAGCAGAGCACGCTCTTGGAGATCGTGCTGGCCGAAGGGAAGAATCGCGAGATTCGTCGCATTCTGGCCAAAGTCGGGCATAAGGTGATGAAGCTGCGGCGCGTGGCGATCGGTTCGATTCGCTTGGCCAACTTGCTGCCCGGTCACTGGCGGCTCTTGAGCCGCGCCGAGTTGGAGACACTGCGGACCTCGACGAGTCGGTTTGACAAGCCTCGGCCGCGCAAACGGAGTCCGATTCGCGTGGCAGAGCGTCCGCTCAGCAAACGTCCGCGGGCAAAGGGCGAGCCGATCGAGGCCGTCGAGCGTGAGGTGAGTGAAGAACAGCTCGCGGCAGCGCATCCCGGCTCGGGTCGCCCCCGCGCCGAGCGACCCCGTACCACGCAAGGACTGTCGGACCGTTCGCGGCAGCGTCGCCAAGGACGAGAACGTCATGGCGAGCAGCAACGCAGTCGCCGAAAACCGCCCCGCGATAGATAAGTATTTAGGATCTTGTTGAGGAGCTTCGCGAAGTGATGAGCGAGCAGCAACACGAGTGTGGCCCGACGTTTGCCGATCGGGCTTGGCACGGAACTGTCACGGTGGTCGAGAATGTGCAGCTGGCCCGCGACACGTTTCGCGTGCGGTTTGCGTGTCCTGAGTTGGCGCGTCGCGTCGTGCCTGGGCAGTTCTTGATGCTCAAGTTGGCGCCGTGCGACGATCCCCTGCTGGGGCGACCGCTCGCGCTCTACGACACGGTGCTCGACGAACACGGCACCCCCTGCGGCGTGGACGTCGTTTATTTGGTCGTGGGCAAGATGACGCGACGGCTTGCCAAGCTGCTGCCGGGACAGACGCTGAGCGTCTGGGGACCGCTCGGCAATGGTTTCGCGGCCCGCGAGTTGGAGCACCTGATCATGGTGGCCGGCGGCATCGGTCAGACGCCGTTCATGGCACTGGGGCGCGAGTTCTTGGGCCTGCGCCGCTACGGTGACACGGCCCGACCGACCGCGCGAGCGAAACGGGTAACGCTGTGTTACGGCGCCCGGTCGGCCGAGTATCTGGCCGGCGTCGATGACTTTCGGGCTGTCGGCTTGGAGGTGAAGATCAGCACCGACGATGGCTCGGCCGGAGAGCGTGGGCTCGTTACCGCGCTGTTGGAACAAACGTTGGCGGAGTCATCCGGTCGGCGGCAGATTGTGTGCTGCGGTCCCGAGCGGATGATGCACGCGGTCACGGAAGTGGCCGCGAAAGTGCAGGTGCCGTGCGAGGTGTCGCTCGAAACGCCGATGGCCTGCGGCATTGGCATCTGCTTCAGTTGCGTGACCCGCGTGAAGCAGGGGGACGGCTCGTGGGATTATCGGCGTACCTGCGTCGAGGGGCCGGTGTTCGACGCAACGCGGATCGTATTTTAAGCGCGCCTATTAAATCTTCATCGCGCCCTTGAAGCGCGCGGGCATGGCCCCATCAACCACGAGAGTCGCAACAGGCAAGACTCAATAGCCAACAGGCGAAGGGGGCAACGACTCGACCGCTCAACTTAGCGGGCCATCGGTCCCAAGGTGACACGGCGAGTGCGGCGTTCAGCACGCAGGCGGGCTCGGCGGCGAATCTCACTCGGCTTCTCGTAGTATTCCTTACGACGCATTTCCTTCTTGATACCGCTACGCTCGACCAACTTGCGGAAGCGACGGACGGCCTCTTGAATCGATTCACGATCACGCACGTTCAACTTGACCACAATTCCTCCTTCGATTTTTTCCAAAACGAAACCACAGCCGACTGAGTCACTGTCACTTGAGTCACAGCCGCATGAGTAAGGCTCGGCCGTACTTATGCTCATCGGTAGGAACTGGCCAGTATATCGAAACGGACCACCAAGTGTCCACATGCCGAGGTGGAAAAGTGAGCGATTATCCGGGTCGGGTACTCTGTCGGGGTCCCGTCCTCGCAAAGGCCCCAAGACAACGGGCCAAGTTTCGCTAGAATCGTAACGCTAGCACGGGATGGCAGCTATCTGCGCCGTGCCCTGTCGCACCCCCCCGATCGAGGAGCGTGGACCGAGTGACCCGATTCGCGAAGCGATTTTTCGGCAAGAAGCGCGGCGAGCACAATATGCGCAACGACGAGGTCGGTGGCGCGTGGTGGGCTGGCTTCGCGTTGCTGTTCATCACCTCGGGTTGCATTCTGAGTTGGTACTTTTTGCAACGGCTGATTATTCCCGAATGGACAGCCAACCAGCACTACGTTGTCGGGACATGCAAGGTGCTTGACAAGCGGTTGTCGCAACGACCGAGTGAAGACGGGCCCACGTTCCGACCGGAAGTGCAGATCGAGTACGAGGTGGCCGGGCAAACGTACAAGGTTTGGACGTTCGATGCGACCGAGATGTATCTCGGTGGCCGTGATACGCAGGAGCGATTACTTGAACCGTTCACGGTCGGTGAGCGGCAGGCGTTCTGGTACGATCCCGCCCAGCCTCAGCGGGCGGTCGTTATTCGCGGCTATCGTTGGTACTTGTGGTTGTTGCTGATCGTACCGATGGCGTTTCTGGCCTTTGGCGGCGCGGGTCTCGTCCACTTTGTGTTTCACTGGGGCAAGTCGACCGAGCGTCGCTCGGCCTGGGCTCAGAAGGCTGCTGAGTTGAATCCGTTCGACGAGGCCGCGGCTTTTGAACAGCGGTATCCCAACATTCCGCTCGAGCATGTGCTCACCGAGAGTCCCGGCACGATGCTCAAATATCGACTGCCGCGACAAACGGTTGGTTGGCAAGACCCCACGCTGCTCATGTTGTCGATCGGGCTGTTGTTGCTGGGGCTCGCCTTCGCCGGCTTCGCGTTGCGCACGCTCTGGACCGGTGAGGTCAATCTGTTCTTGGGCGTGTTTAGCGCGCTGTGGCTGGCGGCATCGGGAGGTCTGCTTGCGCTCGTGTTGCGGCGGTTGTACGTTACCGCGCGGCTGGGCGCCACCTTTGTCGAGATCGACCAGTACCCGTGGCATTGTGGCGAACCGGTTGAAATTTACGTTCGCCGTACGGGCCGCGCGCCGCTCGACTCGTTCAGCGTGACGCTGGAGTGTGTCGAGGCGGTGACCTACCAGCAGGGCACCAACCTACGCATTGAAAAACAACAGGTGTTTCAGGATGTGTTGCTGAAAATTGGGCGCGCCGAGTTCGCGCGCACGGGGGATTACGAACAGCGACTGAAATGGACGATTCCGGTCGACGCCATGCACTCGTTTGCCTCGCGGCACAATCGCATTGTGTGGCAGGTCGTCGTGCGCGGCGACCTGCGTCGCCGATCGAAATTTGAACGCGCTTATCCCGTGACGATCTATCCGTGTCGCGTGCTGGAGGAGGTCGCATGAGCCATCCGCGTGTGCGCATCGCGATCGACGCTCCGCAGCGGATCTACGCGCCGGGCGAACTGCTCTCGTTCGAGTACCGGCTCGCGTACGGCGCCGACTGCACACCGTCGGCGGTCGAGGTGTCGGTGCTCTGGCTGTGCGAGGGTAAGGGGGACGAGGATTTGGCCGTTCACTTCTTCGATCGCGTCGCGAAAGACGAGCAGCCGACCGTCGACTTCCGCGGCGTGCATCGCTACAGCGTGGCGCTGCCGAACAGTCCGTTGACCTACGACGGCGTGCTGTTCAAAATCGGCTGGCGCGTGCGCGTAAGGGTGTTTTACGCCCGCAAGGAACAGGTGCTTGTTGAAGAGTCGTTCCGGCTCGGTCACGTGCCTGCGGCATCGCCCGCTGTTATATGAGTGACGAGACCGGCCGAGTTCGAGCGAGCAATCCCTTTGTCACGCGGTGTGTGCGTCCCGGCGCGGTTGCTTATCTCTTTCCGTCCCACGATGACCTTGCGCAATTGCTCACACGCTGGCATACTGCCCAGCGTTGCGGGCAGATCATCGGCCCACACGGCTCGGGCAAGAGCACGCTGCTCGAAACGTTGATCCCCGCGATTGAGGCGGAAGGGTGCCGAGTCGTCCGCTTTACGTTGCACGACGGTCAACGTCGACTCCCCGAGTGGCCAGACGCATCACCTGCGGACGATCAGACGGTTGTCATCATCGACGGTTTCGAGCAACTCTCGTGGCTCAGCGCCTGGCGGATCAAGCGGCGACTGCGTCGCGTGGGGAGCGGGCTGATCGTGACGGCTCACCGTAGCCAGCGGCTGCCGACACTCTACACGACCGCGACCGACTTGGCCCGCACGAAAGTCCTCGTGCAGTCTTTGATGGCCGGCTACCCCCAACTCATCACCGGTGATGATGTCGCCACGTTGTACAACCAATATCAGGGCGACATTCGCGAGCTGTTGTTTGCACTCTTCGATCTATTTGAGCAGCGGTTGAAAAAAAGAAGTTGATTCGGATGGAGACGGGAAAAGAATCCAAGCCAAGTAACCGAACGGCGAGCCCGCGGGGGGGGGGCACCTCGTGGTTAAAGTCTGGTTATTTCTCACCGTCCGGAACCGGTTTAGGATCTGCCGCGTGAAGGATGTCAGCAGGCCAAGAGAATCGCGGCAAAGACTTCCAATCGAGATGAGACACATGCGACGCATCGGCCCGCGTGCGCGGCGAGGCATAGCGCCACGGTTTATCGCCGAACACCTCACTCACCAATCGAGCTAACTCCGGGTCGTATCGCTTGAGCGCCGAGCGGGTTCGCACGGCGTTATGGGACGCGTCGGGCGAACGATTGCAGTCGAACCAAGACTGGACCCCCTCGGCCCAGTATTCTTTGTGATTCGTGGCGGCGTAAGATTTCCTCCACAATCCGTTGGTTATGGCCCGTTGGTAACTGGCTTGCAGTCGCGAATCGAACGTTGGATCAACCGCCTGCATGCCAATTTCGTGAATCGTATGGGCAAACTCATGAATGAGGATATTCTCTCCTTGGTAATGATCACCATCCAGCAGTAACAGATTTTCCTCTCCACAACTGACACTCGGTCGCGCCAGTGTGGCTCCGAGGCCACGAGCACGGCGGTTCCAATAGTCGCGCGGCGTGAGATTGTGATGCTCGGGAATGTCGGTTGTGAACTCGTTGGCTGCCATGATGCTGACTCGCACCTTGGCAGCAGTGATGGCTTGGCGAAGGTCGTTCCGACCGTCGAGCAGGTGATCGACGAGGTAGGCGGCTTCTTGCAGTGCCTCGGGACGTACCTGGGATGAGGCTATAATCGGTAGCCCCGCGGCATCGATACATTGAGTATAAAAGTCGGCCAAGGCGAACGATTTTTTCAACTCGGGTGACACTCCGGTGACTGTACGCGCTGCGCCTTTGCCTGATTCTCCGGTCAGACGGAGCGAGGCAAGGATCAGCACTAGTCGGTGCAGAAGCCGTCGATCGATCATCGGTGATTCTCTCGAAGTGATAAGGGAATTGACGTCGCCGGACTTATTATCATTCTGACAATAAGTCCCTATCTTGCCCTGTTTCTGGACGCTCGTCAATTAATTCAGACTATTGACGACTGCGCGACGAATGAGCCAGGGCGACCAACGGAAGCCCGGTATTTTCCGGCTTCGCGTTGCTCGCCTAGGCCCATTAGCTGCGCATACTTCAATAATTCCTGTGTCGCACCAAGGTCCGGCTTGATGCGATTCTTCTGGCCCGATGACAAGTGGACTTGTGGAGACAAACTTTGGCGACTCACGCCTCTTTTGTTAGGCTGAGCAGCCGGAACATCTTTCGCCCGTTCGGGCATACATCTGGGAAACAGAGGAGGCACACGATGCGATCCAGTCTCGTGGTATCGACCGTTGTGGCGGTCTGCACATCTTGGGCGGTCACCACGACATCTGCAGAAATGCCTGCCAACAAACAAGAGGTCGGCCGAGCCTCGGTGTTTGTCACGCATGACGGTCGAAGCGTCCCGCGACGTGATGATCGAATTGCGACGTTCAAGAGCGATGCCGATGGGGTGCGATTCATTGATGCGCAAATTCTTCAGCCGGCCGACTGGTCGCAGCTCGACCGGCGGCAGAGCTGCCGGCTTGAGGGAGGATCTCGGTATTCCGATTGGGCTCCCCGCTTGCAGGTAGTGTCTCAAGGTTGTGTTGCTGGGGGGCGATTTCCTTAAAGTGCCGGTGTTATTTTGTCGATATGCGCCACGGTGGCATACACTCTCCGATGGCAGGCATGTCTGCTCATGACAAGGATTCTGAGCGAATATGAAATCGGCCGATTTTTGGCTGAACCAAAGCCCCTTTCAAGCCAGAACATAGCGACACTTAGTGCACCTAAGCCAATTCGCAATAGGCCTGACCTTAGCGCATCTATCACGCTTGTGGGTGGCGATGGCCACGATTTTCAGGTTATTGCGCGGCGCAACCCATTGCTGTACAATAACTTCTCGCTGATTGTTGTGGCGAGGGTTTATGGTCAAAAATACAACCTCATTCGCTGCAATGGATTTCACACACCTCACACTAATTTTCTCGAACAAAATAACGGCGATCAAGGCGCAACAATTCCACGTGACACGTTCATTGGATAACCGAACGATATCAGCATTTTTGGCCAGACTACGAACGTGAGTATTTTGCAACGCCAACGGATGCCTACAAATCATTTGAAACCGCCTTGGAATATCTTCCTGGGCAGTTTGGTTTTTATTTATCAGACGATCCATACCGGAAGAACTTCCCGCTCTGGAACCAGTGACCAACAAGTCCAGGTGCTGAAATGATATCAATTAATCTTGCTGAGACTATTCACTCCCAGTTTGCTTCTGAATTTGAAGTTCACGCAATCGACAGCAACAAATATGCAGTCGAGACGCCATTTTTGTTTCCAGATGGCGATCATTGCGGAATGCACATCGTCGTGAATGAGGACGGTTCCTGGTACATCACCGACGATGGAACATCCATGATGAGGGCTTCTTATGCAGGTGCAGACTTATTGAGCGCTGGCTACAACGATCGATTCCGAAGGATTATCGGCTTCTATGGAATTACCGAAAAAAATGGTGTTCTCATGATGCCAGGAAGGGAAAGTAAATATGGTGATGGCGTTATGGCATTCACACAGGCATGTATCGATGTCGTGCGCATCTCAAAAATGCCGAAAGAGCGATCGTCGTCAACAAAAAACAAGTTCTCAGCATCCATCGAGAAGCTAATTAATAGGCACATTCCTTCGAGTAGCATCTCTCGGAGATGGCATCACGAAGTTCACGATCCAGACAAGGTATATCTAGTAGACTTCCGATTATCGCTCGGCACAAAACCGTGGTTTATTTATTGCGCTAACACGCCAATGCACTGTCTTCGGGCTGCGGTGTCGTGCCTGCATTACAAGCGAAAAAAGCTGCCATTCAGCAGTGCTGCAATTTACGATCCTGAGTTGGAGATTCCTAAAACAGCCAAAGAGCCTCTAGAGGATGCCATCGACAAGCCGTTGATAATGTCCAATGGAGAAGTGGATGATTTTTTAGTTTCAATTAAGGGTTAAGCCGAACCTGTTTTCACTCATTGGCGTCAATTCGCATATGAGCAAAAATAACTACCAGCAACGCATAGCCTTCAGTTAAGGAAGGTAGCCCGCGCCTCGGCGGCGCAGCGGACTTATAATCCGTGTTAGGGTACGGCTTTGCCGTTGCGTTCGACTCGTCTGCCTTCCGCTAAGCTTTCCGCTTGGCGGCCTTCAAGAGCACGTCACGCGCCCAGGTTGACGTTTTCCCGCTCGCAGCCTTGTCTACCGCTGCGCGCTCCTCATCCGTCAGCCTGATTCGCAGGACGTTCTCTTTGCGGTCTTCCGGTGGTTTTTCAGGTCTTGCCATGCCTGAAAATGTAGCCACAAAAATTTTCCCTGTCAAGCTTGACGATGTTGTTATTGTGGCTACAATAACTAGCGTAGAAAATGCTCGGGACTGCTAGTAACAGGCCCGAGCTAACACAACCCGGCTTTTCGCCAGATAGTGCCTAGGAAACCCTATTCTAGCGAACGGCCCCAACCGGGGAAGTCCGCGATGATATTGATTGCCTGCCAGCACAGTGAGTTTAAGAAACACGGCCACGACCGAGACGGCAACCCACGTTTCCGCTGCAAGCACTGCGGCAAGACCTGGATTACCCCGAAGCCCAAGCCGCTCGGCAAGATGCTGGTCTCGATCGACGATGCCAAGATGGTTCTCAACCTACTCACGCAAGGTATGTCAATCCGGGCAACCGAGCGCGTAACGGGGATGCAGCGCAACACCATCTGCAAGCTGATTGTGCTGTTCGGAACCAAGTGCCGCGAGTTTCTCGACAGTCAGATGAAGGGGCTCACGCTGGATCACGTCCAGGTCGATGAGCAATGGACGTTCGTGCGTAAGAAGCAAGCCCGGCTCACGATCGAAGAACGCGAAAAGACCGCCGAGATTGGCGATATGTACCTATGGCTGGGCATCGACCAGAAAACCAAGCTGATCCCATGTTTCCGGCTCGGCAAGCGGAGTGCCGACAACGCCCGTTGCTTCATGGTCGACTTGGCTCAACGGCTCGTGCGCCCGAACCCACACGCCAGCGACGCCCACGGCTGGACGCCGGGCGGTTACACTCCCATCGTGCAGATCAGCACGGATGGCTTTGCGGCCTACCCCGAGGCCGTTGACTTGGCTTTCGGGCCGCTAGCCAAGTTCGGCACGATCATAAAGCAGTACCGTAACGCTCGGCTCGATTACACCCCGAGCGAAATGGTTGGAACCAAGCGGGAAGGTATACGGGGCATAGACCGCCGCAACGTCAACACGATATGCACCAGCCACGTCGAGCGGTTCAACTGCACGACCCGCATGTTTATGAAGCGGTTCTGCCGTCTTACCCTGTGCTTCTCGAAGAAACTGGAAAACCTAGAGGCTGCGGTCGCGATGTACGTGGCCTACTACAATTACTGCTGGCAGACCCGCAAGCCAGGCAAGAGCGGCCAGAAGCGGGGCACGGCTGCCATGATGGCCGGGTTGGCTGGTCATGTGTGGTCGTTCGATGAACTATTCGAGACGGTCTTGAAACCGTAAAATAAAAAAGCCATCGGGGGCTAATCCGATGGCTTTCTGATTGAGCCCTGAGGCCCATGCTTGGTGGTACTGGCATGGTACGCTTCTCGGCTCGTTTTTTCAAGCTGAGAGTGAGCGATGTTCATGAATCAACACAAATCAACCCATGAGTTCGTTCATTTTTACGCTCTCGACACCTCTGAGCATCACGATGCTTGCCAGGGAATTAAGCCCAAGCACAAGGGGTATCTATGTGGATCATGTGGAAGTCGGACGAATGGGCGTGTGGTCTGCGATCTCAAACGAGAAGATGGCTCGATGGTGTCGTGGTGCTTGTGCTCTTGCGAGCGACATGAGCCGGCAATTATCTCCGAATCTCCGTCTGCTGAAGTAATAATGAACCTACCTCAAATGCAGGAGTTTCGCGCCAGCGAAAAGTGGCCACCGGAATTGGCCAAGCTTTATGAAGAGGGGGCAAGATCTTTTTCAGCGCAAGCATATACGGCAACTAGCATGGTTTGCCGAAAATTGCTCATGTCTTGCGCATGCCACGAAAGTGCGCCGGAAGGAAAGGCGTTTGTTGACTACGTGGAATATATCACTGGAACGGTTCTGACATTCCCCAGAGCCAAGGCATCCATCGACCGCATTCGCACCATTGGAAATGAGGCTAATCACACCGTTCAGTTTGTAAATCGAGAGGATGCCAGAAAGGCGATGGAAATCGTAACTTACATGCTCGATACGATTTATTCTCTTCCATCTGGCTAGTTGCCAGCAACACAACCTTGAGACACTACCCGCTTGCACAAAAGCTTGACTTGCAGGTCGCCGATAGAGTAACATATCGAGAAGTGCTTATGACTTTCCCGCCTTTGGGTTCGTGAACGGTTCAAAAAGCTGGAACTGGTTTGCTAGCCCCCCTGGCTCGCCCCGAGCCGCCGAACGTTTTTCCCACCCTTAAATTCCTGCCCACTGAGAGATCGCGTCATGCCGAGTGCTAGCGCGTTGTTGCGCAGTGCGGTCGCCTGCCTAGTGTTGCTCGTTGCGTTTGCATCGGTCTCGGCTCAAGCCGAAGTTCCGCTGCACGAGCGGATCGATCAACTGCTCGAGTCGGCGGCGATCGCCCCGTTGCCGCCTCAGTGCGACGACGCGGAGTTTTTGCGTCGCGTGTCGCTCGATCTGAACGGGGTCATTCCGTCGGTGGACGAGGCCCGCGCGTTCTTTGCCGACTCGAACAAGAACAAACGTCAGCAGTGGATCGACCGTCTGCTCACCGATCCACGTTACGCGCGGCACATGACCCACGTGTTCGACGTGAATCTGATGGAGCGACGACCGGACAAAGGGATCAAGCTCGCCGACTGGCAAGAGTATCTGTACAAGTCATTTGTGGCGAACAAGCCTTATAACTTGATGGTGCGAGAGATTCTGGCGGCGGATGAAAAAGATCCGGTCGGACCGATCACCACCAAGTTTTATCTCGATCGCGATTGCGAACCGAACGCGATCACGCGCGACGTGGCCCGGTTGTTCTTCGGCATGGATTTGCAATGTGCCCAGTGTCACGATCACCCGTTGGTCGATGACTACATGCAGAGCGACTACTACGGGCTGTATGCCTTCTTGCAACGCACGTATCAATTTGCGGACAAGAAGACCAAGAAGAACGAGCTCGCGGAGAAAGCCGACGGCGAGGCGAGTTTTAAGTCGGTGTTCACCGGCGCGTCGGCCGACAAGGTGTTGCCGCGACTACCTCGAGGGCAGATGTTTGTCGACCCCGTCTTGGCCAAGGGCGAAGAGTACCTTGTTGCCCCCAATCCTAAAGACACGGCGATCAAGCCGGTGCCTAAGGTCAGCCGTCGCGCCAAGCTGGCTGAACTGACCGCGCTCGGTGAGAACGACTTGTTCAATCGCAATATTGCCAATCGACTCTGGGCAGTGATGTTCGGCCGAGGCTTGGTGCATCCGCTCGATTTCCATCATCCCGACAATCCGCCGTCACATCCTGAGTTGCTGACGTTGCTCGCTCAGGAGTTGCGGGCACAAAAGTACGACATCAAGTGGTTTGTGCGTGAGTTGGCTCTGACCCGGGCGTATCAACGATCGAGTCAACTTCCTTCGCCCAGCCAACTCAAGGTGGCCGAGGTGAGCGCTAAGCTGAAGCAATTCGAAGCCGACCAGATCAAGTTGACGGCGGCGGAAAAACAAGCGGCGACGGCTTTTGAGCAAGCCTCGGCTCAGGCAACCGAGTTACGCAAGAAGGCGGCAGCACCTGACGCCGAGCGTGACAAGCTTGCCGCGGCGGTCAAAGAAGCCCAAACGGCTTTTGACAAGGTCAAGGCCGACGAAGCGGCGGCGCTCAAGTCGCAAGCCAACCTCAACGACGAGCAGAATCGCGTGCGGTCGGCACTAACGGCGTCGCAAGCTGCATTGGAACTCGCCAAGAGCGACAAGCAAATCAAGGCCGCCATCGCGCAGCTGGAAATTAGTATTAAGAATCGTGAGCCGGCGCTGAAAGCGGCCGACGCGAAAGTTACCCAAGCCCAGGCCGCCTTGAAGCAGCCTCAAGAGAAGCTGAACGCAGCCCAGGCGGCACTCAAGGCCCGAGCCCTGGCCGTCACGCCCGAGCAGATTACTCAAGCCGAGGCCGTCGAGGCCAAGGCCAAGCATCAGGCGGGCGATGCCAAGGTGGCCCTAGCGGTTGTAAAAGCTCGCCTCGACGAGGCCCGCAAACTCATCGAGTACGCCGAACTCGCCAAGACCGATAAGGCGAAAGCCGATCGTGCTTGGCAAGAACTGAGCGAGACCTGGACGCAGCGTTGTTTGTTGCCCAGCTTGCGACCGATCGGCGGCGAGGCCTTTGCCTTGAGCTTGGCCCGTGCGGCCGGCAGTCTCCGCATTCAAGAAGTGGTGGCGACCGCGGCCTTGAAAAAGACTCCTCCCAAGGAAATGCAAGAAGCGACGGCCGAGGCGAAGCCGAAAATCGAAGCCCGCCTCGTCGAGCAACAGAGCTTTGCCGCCATGCGTGGCTCGATCAACCCATTGATTACATTGTACGCCGACTTGCCCGGCAGCGACTTTGCCGCCACGGTCAATCAGGCGCTCTACTTTAACAACGGCGGCGTGATTGCCTCATGGCTCGCGCCGGGCGATAATCTCGTCGGTCGCTTGCAAAAGCTGAGTGACGATGCGGCCTTGGCTGATGAGTTGTATGTGAGTGTATTGACCCGAGCGCCCGACGATCGCGAACGCCAAGCGGTGCTCGCGTTCCTCAAGGAACAAGCCGGCCCAGCACGACTGACGGGTATTCAGGAAATGGTCTGGGCGTTGTTGTCGAGTAATGAGTTTCGTTTTAACCACTAAACCAATATGGATTCGCGTCGGCTGCTCCGGCGGCAGACGCTGGCAGCAGCATACTTTTATCAGGAGTGTCGTCCCATGAAGTGCAGCTACGCATGTCGCACGGAAGATCACACGCTCTCGCGTCGCCAATTCATGGGGGGCCTACTGGCCGGCGCCGCGGCGCTCAGCACCCCGGCCATTATGCAGGCCGCCATCGCCGAGCAGATGAAGCAGTCGCACAAGCGCGTGCTGACCATCTTCTTGCACGGTGGTGTCAGCCAGCTTGAGAGTTGGGACCCCAAGCCAAATACCGACACCGGCGGACCCTTTCGAGCCATCCCCACCAGTGTGCCGGGCATCCACATCAGCGAGTTGCTCCCGTACACCGCACAACAAATGCACCATCTGGCCATCGTTCGCGGCATCAACACCCGCAACGGCGACCACGGTAAGGGACAAGTCGAGATGGTCACGGGGCGCAAGAAGGACCCGGGGACCGAGTATCCGCACATCGGCGCCGTTGCGGCGCGGGTCTTAACTCCCGAAAAGTTCGCGCTTCCCGGCCACATTCAAATTCGTGGCGGTGGCGGAGGCAACGCACCGTCATCGTATCTTGGCCCACGTTATGCCGCCGTGGCATTGAGTGATGGCAAGGCACCCGAGAACAGCAGTCGACCTGACAGCTTGAGCGAGTCGGCTGACATGCGGCGGCACAGTTTCCGTCAGCAGGCTAACGACCGGTTTGCCGAGCGTCGTCGTTCGGCCGATAGCGAGGCCTATACGTTCTCGTACGATCAGGCCGTGCAGTTGATGGCCCGCAAGGAAGTGTTCGACGTCACGAAAGAACCTGCCAAGGAGCATGACCGTTACGGCAAGCACGAGTTCGGTCAACACTGCTTGCTGGCGCGTCGGCTGCTCGAGAATGGCATCCCCTTCGTGCAAGTCGGTCACACGAACTACGACACGCACTACGAGAATTTTGATTTCCACATTGAACAGCTTGGCGAGTTCGATCACACGTTTGCCACGCTGATCAGCGACCTGAGCGAGCGCGGTCTGCTCAAGGACACGCTGGTCGTCGTGATGAGCGAATTCGGCCGCACGCCGAAGATCAACGCCCGTTACGGTCGCGATCACTGGGGGACCGCCTGGAGCGTCGCCATGGCGGGCGGACGACTCAAGGGTGGCGCGGTCGTTGGCAAGACGAACGACAACGGTACGGCCGTCATTGATCGTGAAGTCGATCACGGCCATCTGTTCCACACCTATCTGCAAGCGGTCGGTGTCGACAGCAAGAGTGAATTGCTCGTCGGCGGTCGTAAGATGCCGCTGGCCGACCCGTCGAAGGCCCCGATCACGGAACTGCTCGCATGAGCGCTGACGAAAAGGTCAAAGCCGACGACAAAGCCAAGCCGGCCGATAAGCCGAAGGCGAGCGATAAGCCCGCCGCGAAAGCCGATCCGGCTCAGACGCACCTCGAAGCGACTTGGAAACACGCCCGGCCACTCACGGCCTGCCGCTTCGATCCGCTCGGTCGGTTCGTGTTCACCGGCGCTGAAGATTTCTTCATCGTTCGTTGGAATCTCGCCGATGGCAAGCCGACCCCCTTCGAGGGGCACGGGAGTTGGGTTCGCGCGCTGGCCTTTTCGCCCGACGGCGAAACGCTCTACAGCGGCGGTTACGACGGCAAGCTGATTCGCTGGTCGGTCACGGCCGACAAGCCCGTTCCGCTGCAAAAGATCGACGCCCATAACGGTTGGGTGCGAGGCTTGGTGTCGAGCCCCGACGGCAAGCTGCTCGCCAGTTGCGGCAACGACAATCTCGTCAAGCTCTGGAACGCGGCCGACGGCAAGCTGCTGCACGAGTTCAAGGGTCACGAGTCGCACGTCTACAACGTCGCGTTTCATCCCAGCGGCACGTCGCTCGCTTCGTGCGAGCTGAAGGGGGTATTCAAACACTGGGACATCGCCACAGCCAAAGAGGTCCGCTCGCTCACGGCCCCAGCCTTGCATAAATACGACACGACCTTTCGGGCCGACATCGGCGGCGCGCGGTCGTTGGCCTTCAGTGGCGACGGTAAGTTGCTGCTCGCCGGTGGCATCACCAACGTCAGCAATGCCTTCGCCGGCATTGGCAACCCGGCCGCGGTCAGCGTCGAATGGGACACCTTCAAGGTCAAGACGCAACACGGCGGCAAGGAAAAGATCAGCGGCGTTATCTGGGGGCTCAACTGGCACCCCGACGGCTACTGGGTTGGTCTCTCCGGCGGTAGTGGCGGCGGCATGCTGTACTTCTGGAAGAACGACGCGGCCGACGAGTTTGCCAAGTTCAAACTGCCCGACACCGGCCGCGACCTCGACCTGCACCGCGACGGTCTGCGCGTGGCGGTGGCGCACTTCGACGGCAACGTGCGCATCTACCGCCTGGGACCGAAGGCAACGTAGTTACACTCGCCGTTACACGCGTCGCGCTAAGTTATCTCGCACGAACTTGATGCCGTCGCGCGACAGTTGCTCTTCGCTCTCGAACATCTTGCGCCAGATCTTGGTTGCGGCGGCCAGCGCTGGCAGCGCGAGCCCAAACGCCTCGATCGTCATCCAGCCGTCGTACTTGGTTTCCTTGAGTGCGTCGAACGACTCGGCCCAGGCGACGTGCCCCTGGCCCGGCGTGCCGCGATGGTTCTCGCTGATGTGAACGTGGACCGTCTGCTTGGCGCAGGCATGAATCGCCTGCCGGATGCCGGTCTCTTCGATGTTGGCGTGGAACGTGTCGTACATCATTCGGCAGTTCGGATGCCCGACCGTGTCGATAAACTTGGCCGTGTCGACGGCATTGGTCAGAAAGTAGCACTCGAAGCGATTGAGATACTCGACCGCGAGCGTCACGCCCGTCTTGGCCGCGTGCTCGGCGACCTGCCGCATGCTCTCGACGCCCCAAGATTTTTCGTCGTTGGTCGGACCGGTGCCAGTAAAGTAGCCGAGTGCCGAGTGGAACGGACCGGCGAGCACTTTGGCGTTCATCGCCTGGCAGCAATCGAGCACCTTCTTGTTGTTCGCCACGCCAGCGGCCCGCACGGCCTTGTCGGGACTGATCGGGTTGTCGTCGGTACCGCGACAAGTGACGGCCGTCCGTTCGAGTCCCAATTCATCGCACCACTTGCCCACCTTCGTGTAATGGGCCGGGTCCATCTCGAAGATCGGAATCTCGACGCCGTCGTAACCTTGTTTCTTGAGCATCTCCAATACGGGGCGGTGCTCTTCGGTGACGTGTGAGGTCCACAACAGCAGGTTCATGCCGATCTTCATAGGACGATATCTCCAGCGACAAAAGCGTGATTCGCGAAAGTGCTCAGTTTGCCACGTGAAACGGGTTCATACAAGCACCATAAAGCCGTGACCGGCGGTCGCGCTCTTCCCATGGATCATTCGATCAATGATGCGCGCGACCACCGGTCGCGGCTTTATGCGTTGTTGAACCACTGTCGTCGGGCGGTTATGGTGACCGAACTGGCCCGTCACGCCCGCGGAGTTTTTCGATCATGTTGCGTCTGACCATTTGCTGCTGGTTGTTGCTCTTCAGTGGAGCTGTCGCCGAGCCCTTACCCGGCACCGCTCCGCTGACAATGGAAGGAGACATCCCGCGGCAATTGCTCGACGGCGCCCATCGATTCGCCGATCGCGAGACCGCCTTGAGCGTCGAGCGCCGCTCACGACATTGGAAGCGGGATTTTTCGTCCCCCGAGGCGTATGAGAAAAGCATTCAACCCAACCGCGAACGACTTGCAAATATCCTTGGTGTCGAACTTAGGCCAACCTCTACACGAATCCATCACGAACTCGAATCGACAACTCCGTTATTCGGTCATCCAGATGTATCGCAGGGGCCAGGATTTGATGTTTTGCGCGTTCGCTGGCCAGTCGTTGCGAATATACATGCCGAGGGCATTTATTTACGCCCACAAAATGTGCCAATGGAAAAATGCGTTGTGTTTTTATTCGACGCAGATTTTTCGACGCAGCAACTGCAAGAAAGGAATTATGCGCTACGGTTTATCGAATGGTTCAACGTAGCTGAGCGATATGCTGCAAGTGGCATTCATGTTTTTATCCCGCAATTAATCAACCGTAGCGTCGGGTTTCGATCATTGGCACGAGGCCGTACCGACTTGACCGATCGTGAGTACATTTACCGTCAAGCATTTGAAATGGGGCGGCACATTATTGGTTATGAAGTTCAAACAGTTCGATCCTTGATTGATGTCCTCGATGGACGGCTTGAGGCATTGGGGGTTTTAGGTTTCGGGAATGGGGGGGCCTTGGCGCTATATGCCGGAGCACTGGATACTCGGATTGATGTCATTGGTGTAAGCAGTGTCTTCGACTCACGACAAAACCTTTGGCAAGAACCGATCGATTGCAATGTCTGGGGGCGTCTTGATGAATTTGGCGATGCTGAGATCGCCAGTCTTATTGCTCCTCGAAGCCTAGTAATTGACTTCGGACAGGATCTCCATTACTCGCCGCGAACATTTGTCCCTCCAGCAGATATCTTGCGAATCGCAGGACCAGGGCAATATCACGTACCCAATCGGAAATCTGCTTTCGCCGAAGTTGAACGAGTCCGTCAATTCACACGAAAAAGTGGAATGCAAATAATAACGACTGATTATGCGGTTCATTCGTCAGGAAAGGAGGCGACTTTCATTGATGTGGGGTTCGCTAGGATTGACCAGGAACGGCGGCTTGAACGCGTGTTAATAGATGACGCACAGAAATCTCGAAGCAGCATATTGGCAAGATTATTCTCTGACCAGTCTGAAATTATCTCGCAATGGACGGACTTTACTCAATCGCTCGTTCAAAACAGCGAAAAAGCTCGCGTTGACAATTTGTATGAATACTATGATCCAGCATCGCGCGATTACGAAAAGTTTGCCAAATCAACTAGGTTGTATCGCGATTACCTCTACGAGGAAGTTATCGGGCGGTTCGACTATCCGCTGGAGAAACCCAATCCGCGGACGCGACAGGTGTACGACGAAGAAAAATATCGGGGCTACGAAGTCGTGCTCGATGTGTTCTCGGACGTGATCGCCTACGGTGTACTCCTACTGCCCAAGGATCTCAAGCCGGGCGAGAAACGGCCGGTGGTCGTGTGTCAGCATGGGCTCGAAGGTCGGCCGCAGGACACGATCGAAGCCAATCAAGGGGAACGCTACTACCATCGCTTCGCGGCTCGGCTGGCCGAACGGGGCTTTATCACCTTCGCGCCCCAAAATCTGTACATCTTCAAGAACGATTTCCGGCAATTGCAGCGCAAGCTCAACCCGCTCAAAAAATCGCTCTACTCGATTATCATCCCGCAGCATCAGCAAATCTGCGATTGGCTCGCGGCCTTGCCGATGGTCGACGCCGACCGGATCGCCTTCTATGGCCTCTCCTACGGCGGCAAGACAGCCATGCGCGTGCCGCCGCTCGTCGATCGTTACTGCGCCGTGATCTGCTCGGGCGATTTCAACGAGTGGATCGTCAAAACGACCAGCGTGCGACACAAGTTCAGCTACGTCGGCACCGGCGAGTACGAGATTTGGGAGTGGAACCTGGGCAACACGTTCAACTACGCCGAGCTGGCGGGGCTCATCGCTCCACGGCCCTTTATGGTCGAGCGTGGCCATCGCGACGGCGTGGGGCTCGACTCGTTTGTTGCGTACGAGTACGCCAAGGTTCAATTGCTGTACGCCGATTTGAAGATCCCCGAACGAACCGAGATCGAGTACTTCGACGGCCCGCATGAGATTCACGCGGTGGGGACGTTTAAGTTTTTGCACAAGCACTTGAACTGGCCCGAACCGCCGGCGGGCAAGTAGAATAAGAGTGAGTCGCCATTCAACCGGGTCGATGCTCCCCAAACCGGCGACTCGGTTGCCGAACACTCGACGGCCGAGTCGCCGGCTTGGGACGGACATAAGATTAGAACACTCGCAGCAACACACGTATGACCGACGCGTCACAGTCGAACACGCCTGAGCCGGAAGCCGATTGGTCGGGTCGGCAGCTGGGCGACTTCCATGTGCTCCGGCGGCTGGGGCGAGGCGCCATGGCCGAGGTCTATCTGGCCGAACAAGGGACCTTGCAGCGGCAAGTTGCGCTCAAGGTGCTCAAGTCGCATCTGGCGGTCGACAACAAGTTCGTGCGTCGCTTTCATCACGAGGCCCAAGCGGCCGCGAAGCTCGTCCACGCCAACATCGTGCAGATTTACGACATCGGCGAGCGCGACGGGACCCACTTCATCGCCCAGGAATACGTGCAGGGACAAAACCTGCGCGAGTTGATCGCGCGCCAAGGGGCGCTCGACCTGAAGACAGTCGTGCTCGTGTTGCGACAAGTGGCGCTCGCGCTCGTTAAGGCGGCCGAGAGTGGCATCGTGCATCGCGATATCAAGCCCGAGAACATCCTGCTCACGCGCGGTGGCGAGGTGAAGGTGGCCGACTTTGGGCTTGCCCGGGTGCTCGACGATCGCACGGAGCTAAACCTCACGCAGGTCGGCGTGACGATGGGGACGCCGCTGTACATGAGCCCCGAGCAGGTCGAGGGGAAGGCGGTCGACCCTCGCAGCGATTTGTACTCGTTGGGGGTGACCTGTTTTCATATGCTCTCGGGCCGGCCTCCTTTTCAGGGGGAGACCGCCCTGAGCGTGGCGGTGCAGCATCTCAAGAGCGAGCCGCCCCAGATTGAGGCGTTGCGTCCCGATTGTCCGCCGGCACTCGCGCGCGTGGTGCAGCGACTAATGGCCAAGCGGCCAGACGATCGCTACGCATCGGCTCGCGATCTGCTGCGTGAGTTGCGGGGCGTCACGCTGCCGGGGCTCGAAGAGGGGTGGTGGCATGACGTGGCGAGTGTCGAAGGGCTCGACTTCGACACACTGCCCGCGATGATCGAAAGTCGCCGCGTGCTCGAGACGATCATGCACACGCAGGCGCTGGTCGTGCAGCGTCAGAAAAAGCGTCGCGTTGGGCTCTTGTTCGCTGTAGTGTTGGCGTTTGCCGTTGGGGGCGTGGCGGCGTGGTTCAACCGACCGAGCCAATCATTGCTGGCTGGGGCCAAAGCAGCCATCCCGAAACAAGAGTCGGCTGCGACCCAGTTGTTTCTGGCTCAAATGCAACTGGCGCAGCGCGAGGCGTGGCTCAAGAGCGTGTTTGAGTACTTTCCCAGCGACACGTACCATGTCGCCCGGGCTCAGCAAGAGTTGGTGCGCTCGTACTTGCAGCAGAATTTGCCCGACGAGGCGTTGCAGTACTGCGAGTCACTGGAACGGCACACGGAACCCGAGTTTCGAGCATTTGCGTTGGCGGGCGAGGCGATTGCCCTGACGATGCTCAAGCAGTACGAACCTGCGGCTCAAAAGCTGGCCGCATTGTGGCCGTTGCGTAACAAGCTCGAACCGCAGATGGGACGGTTGCTTGAGTTTCCGATCCAGGCGAATCGCCGCGCCCTGGACGGCAAGACCGCGCAAGGCTGGGACGATTGGTATCGCTTATTGCCCAAGCCGGCCGCCAGCGATGCCGAAGGGTAAATGATTGTAACCGGGTAAAAACGTTAGCCGCTGGCGCGGTAGCGGATCGCGTGAACGTGGCCCTTCGATGAGCAATCGTCACGCGCTCCGCTGCGCGTCAGCGGCTAACTGTTGACCGCGATGCAACAACGTGTGTTTTCGTTTACAGGAACAGCAGCGTCATCACGAACAGGATGGGGAGCAACACCGCGAAGCTGTAACCCATGTAGCCAAAGAAGCTGGGCATCTTGACGCCGGCCCCTTCGGCAATCGACTTGACCATGAAGTTCGGACCGTTGCCGATATAGGTCATCGCGCCCATGAACACCGCGCCCAGGCTGATGGCCACGAGCATCAAGACATCGACTTCGACACCTGCCGCCGAGACACCACCGGTGTGCATCGCCTTGGCCGTTTCGAAGAACACGAGATACGTGGGAGCGTTATCAAGCACGCTCGACAGCGTACCGGTACACCAGAAGAACTTCTGCGGCGTGTCGATGCCGAGCGAGCCGCCGTTCACGTTCAGGATTTGCAGCGCGGGCTGCATGGTGAGGAAAATGCCCGTGAAGAGCGCGGCAACTTCGATGATCGCGGCGTAGTTGAACTTGTTGTCTTCGCGCACCTTGTCGCTCCCCAAGCAGAGCGACAGACCGACGAGCCCGAGCAATAAGGCCTCGCGGAGGTAGAGCCACGGGTGCCACTCGGTGCCGGGGACGGCCTTGCTCGGATCGAGCAAGCCGACCGCAAGCACGACGCCGAGCAACAGCAGGCCGTTGGGCCAGAGTCCGGCAAAGGTCAGCTTGGTCGTGCGGGTTTCGTCAACCTTGATGTCACGCTTCGTTTCTTTGGGGTAGGCATAGAAGTGATCCCAGGCCCAATAGACGGCCAGCAGCGCACCGTTGACAAAGACCCATTCCTTCCACAGGCCAAGCGTCCAGAGGAAGTTGACGCCCGCGAGGTAGCCCAAGAACAACGGCGGATCACCCAGCGGCAACAAGCAGCCACCGCAGTTACAGACGATGAAGATGAAGAACACGACGGTGTGCTTGATATTTTTGCGTTCGGCGTTCGTCTCGAGCAGTGGGCGGATGAGCAGCATCGCCGCGCCAGTCGTGCCGATGAAGCTGGCCAGCAGCGCGCCAACACCCAAGAACGCGGTATTGGTCAGTGGGTGAGCGGCCAAGTCGCCGCTGATGCGGATACCACCGCTGATGGCGTAGAGCGCGAAGAGCAACACGATGAACGGAATAAACTCGTTGAACATCGCGTTTTGAAACACGGTCCAAACGATGCCGAGGTCAAAAAAACCTTCGCTGGGAGCAACGACAGCGTGCCCGAGGAAGTGGCGATCGATCGGCTGACCGTACATGAAACCGTAGTAGCCGAGGGTGATGAGCCCCAAGCCGGCGGCGACGTAGAAGCGATGCAGGTTGCTCTCCCACCAGTGGGCCGTGGCGTGCATGAGCGGGAACACGGCGATGGCCCCCAGCAACAAGCAGAACGGCAACACGGTCCAGACGGCGGGAACCGGTTTCGCGGCGGCCTCGACGGCATGGCCGTGATCGGCGGCCGCGGCGTGGCCGTGATCGACGTGGCCGTTGATCATCTCGGTGGCGTGTTGCGGCCAGCCGACGAGCAACGTCGCAAGGTACAAGGCAACAATGCCAAACAGTGCGAACATAACGCTGCGACTCGAAGGCGCAGCAGATGCTTCATGTCCCATGGAGAGAGGTCCGGCTAAGGAATTGGATAATGGTGAATTCGACGGTATGGCGTGGCTCACGGCACAATCTCTCGCAAGTGTCACGATTGGTCAAGGTACCGCGCCCAACACGGCGCGCCTGCATTACCATAGGTCCGATTTTGTGTGTCGAGTGGTCCCTTGTCGGCTCGGTTTGCAGGGGAGGGGGGCTGCCACGGCTCACTCATTCGTTACAATCGGTAGCCTCGGTCCGTCGTCAGCGGCCGACCCCTGTGCAAAACTCAACGCATCGTCATGGCGACAGCACCGTCTTCGCGGCGATTATTCAGGATCCGTAGTTCATGCGAGAAACTTGGCTTGGGAGCAACCGACGGGCCGTGTTGCTCGGCGCGATCATCCCCACGCTGCTGGTCGTCAGCGGCATGGGGCTCTTTATTGGGTCGGGTGCAAACGACGGCGCGCCGCTCGCCAAGAACATGGGGCTCGGTGTGTTCGCCATCGGAGACATCTGGCTGCTGAGTGTTTGTTTGCAGCTCCGCCGTCCGCGCATGGCCTATGACCAAGGTCAACTGTTGCTCTACGTGCGCCACGGCGAGCCGTTGCGCGTGCCGATCGAGTTGGTCGAAGGGTTCCTGCTCGGTCAGGGGCCTACGATGCTGGACAACTCGCAGGCGGAAAAATGGGAGACCTCGACCCTCGTGATTCGGCTCTCCGAGAAGGCTCAGGAATGGGGGCATGTCGAGGTTGAGCCCGCGCTTGCGCATTGGTGCGATCACTATGTGACGATCCGGGGCACGTGGTGCGAGCCGTTGAGTGTCGCGCTCGTGCAGCGTCTCAACGCCCGACTGTACGAAGTCTCGAAGCTCGCCGCGCGGGGGGCATCATTATGACGCGGTTGTTGATCAGTGCTCGCGATGCTCAAGAAGCACAACTTGCTGAACGCTCGGGGGCCGACCTGATCGATCTCAAGGAACCGTCGGCTGGCGCACTTGCGGCCGTCTCTGCCGATACATGGCAACGTGTCGCACGGCAGTTGAGCCCGAATGTGCCGCTGAGTGTCGCACTCGGTGAACTTCCGGAGGCCGACAGCTTGCCGCTCGAAGCGTTGCCGCCGCGAGTGAACTACGCCAAGGTCGGTCTCGCGCGGAGCGCGGACCTGCCGGACCTGGCGGAGCGATACGCTCGTTTTTGGCAGCGTGTGCCTGCTTCGATCTCCCGGGTCGCCGTGTGCTACGCCGATTGGCAGCGTGCGAAGGCACCGAGTCCGGCGCAAGTTTTTTCGCTTGCCCAAGAGGTGGGGTGTTGTGCATTACTTGTCGACACCTACATCAAAGATGGCCGTGGGCTGCTACACTGCTGGACGCTCAACGAGCTGTCGAGCGTGTTGGCCGAGGCCCGTCGAGCGGCGTGGCTGACGGTGGTGGGGGGCGCGCTGAGCAGCGAGTCGATCGCGCAACTGTTGCCGCTCCAAGTGGATGTGGTGGCCGTGCGAGGAGCTGCCTGCGTGGGCGAACGAACCGGTCGACTCGACGCGGGGCGAATACGTGAGTTGGTCAAACTTTTAGGCCCAGCGGACGACGCAAAGTCAACGCAATTTCACAAACATAAAACGCTTCCCACATGTCATTCAAATTTTAGTTGACACGGCGCGTTAAGCTCCAAATACTCGTTCTTTCCCTACTATTGCGTCACGGATGTGGTCGCTCGAGCGAATCGGGTCGATGGATAGGCAAAACAAGTGCCTGAAGGATGGGCACAACGCCCCAACGAGCATCAGGAGCAACATCGTGCCAAGTTCGATTTTAGAAGCCATCAAGCTGGGTCTGTGGGATTACGAACCAACCGACGACGAGTCACGCGACGAATTCGCGGCCACGCAGGCCTTGCCGGGAACGGACGAAAAGTTGCAAGTGCTCGCCGAGCGCGTACGCCTCGGACTGCCGCTGTGGCATAACGACGATCGACTCTGCTACGCCAAGAGCGAAGAGTAATCGCTCCGCGTATTGATTGCTGGACGGTCTTACCCCCCCAGGGCCAAGAACTTGATCGAGTTCTTGGCCCTCGGGCATTTACTGGGATGACCAAATTATCCGAGTTGATGCTCTGGTCAACATCCCGAGCCGGGGACGTGAGTCCCCTCGGCTCGAAACAAAATAATTCGTCGGATCAAATCAACGACTCCGATCGGATCGCTTCGGCCCGTTCCCTTGGCGGCCTTTTTCAGCCACAATAGAGACTTGCGCGATTGTGCCGGTCGCAATGCGTTTGCGGCACTCCGAATTGCGTTCTCGAATGGCTCTGTGCCGACGTGAGGAATCAAGGATGCTGCTCAACGAAGTGCTCTGGCTGATCGTGTGGAGCGTGACGGGGCAACTGCCCGACACGCTGCCGGTAACCCCGTCGACGACCACTCCCGGCGGAGCGATTGCCGCGCCGAGTTCCGTGGCTGCGCCTGCGACGGTCCCTGCCATCACACCACCGGCGGCGGCTGAGCCGAACGTCGCGCCGGCAGCATTACCGCAATCGATTGGCAATCTGGTGCCGATCCAGTCTCGGCTTCCGAAAGCTCAGGCGGCCGATTTGGTCGACGCGCTCTTTAGTTGGCCCGAGGATTTGCGCGGCACGAGCGCGCCACTGACGCTGCTCGACGTGCTCGGCAGCCTCGTCGATATGCGGCAGCAACAACAGGCCGTGCATGCCTACTGGAAGCTCTCGGCCGCGTTGGCCGAGTGGCGACTCGCTCGCGATCAACGACAACGTTACGAGCAAATGGAAAGCGTCGTCGCGCAATGGAGTCGAGCGCGAGGCCGGTCGGCTGCGGTGCTCGAATATCAAACCCGACTTGCTGCCGCGCGGGCCGAACAGCGTGACGCCGAGTTGCGCTTCATCGCCGAACAATACGCGCTCCACGATTTGTTAGGCGCGTCGGCCACGCGACCCTTGGGCTGGCCAATCGATCGGCCGCACGTGGGGACCTACCGCACGTTGTTCGAGCAGGTGTATGGAACACGGCCGGCTCCGTCGCAGGCACGGCTGCTCGATCGCGTGTTGCCATTGCGTCGCGATACGATTGAAATTCAAGCCGCGGCCGTCCAGGCAGCCACCGATGTCGATACGGAACTGCTCGAAGCACTCGCGCGAGGCGAGCATGACCCGATCAGTGTGTGCCGAGCGCATGAGGAGCTCGCGGCACAGTGGCGCAAGCTGGCGACCTTGGTTCGCGATTACAATCTCGATATCGCCAGCTATGCGTTGTCGATACCGGGTCGTCCGGCGACCGTGCAGGAGACGGTGGGCATGTTGATTCGTCGCCCCCATGCTCCGACGGCGACGCTGCCGATCGCGAGCGGCGCGGCGCCGAGCATCGTACGTCCCAGCACGATCGTCGATCCGGCCGTCGCGCCGGCGACGTACTTGCAGAGCGTACCGACGCAGCCGACACCGCCGGCTGGACCCGTGCCGCCTCAGCAAGGGGTGCCGACATTGGCTCCACCGCGCCCCGGCACCCCTGCGGCACAAGAAGTTCGCAAGGCGATCATCGAGCACGGCGGCGATGCGTTGTACAGGCCACTCATGACCCTCGCTCCGCAACAGCGTGCCGCCGAGCTTGCGAATCTGCTGCACTTCTCGGGCCGCGAAATGCCTATGACCTCGACGCGCGGTATCACGTTGGGCGAAACCTTGGCCCTGGTCGCCGAAGCCCAGCGCGGCGCGGTCATCGAGACCTACTGGCAACTGCGCGAGCAGATGGGCCGTTATCATATCGCGATCGACAAAGCGGCCCAGTTCGATGCCCTTGCGCCCCTCGTCTTGGCGCAGGCCGACGCCACGACGACCAGCGATTCGATGCTGCGGTTGCGAACCGCGAGGCTCGTGGCTCAAGGCGAGGTTGTGCAAGCACAGATCGCACTGGCGGGCGCACAATTGCAACTGGCCGAGCGAACCGGACTGGCCGCCGATACTCGAGCGCTGCTCGCATTGACCACCCCCTACGCCGGAGCCTATCGGTTGAGTCCTGAGTCGCTGGCCCCCGCGCTGCGCGAGCAGACGCTCGTTCAGCGATTGATCGCGTCGATTCCGATCGAGCAGCTCTCGCTCGGCGAGCGGGCCGCGGCCGTGGTGCTCGTCGACGCCACGCGCGCTGAACAGACTTCTTTGCTGGCCGAGCACAAAGTCGGCCTGGATGCGGTGCTCGAAACGATCGAGCGTCAAGCGACCGAGTCCTACGCGTTTCTTGGTGAGTTAACCCGATACAACAGCGATCTGGCCCGATTTGCTCTCCGGGTAATGCCCGAGGGGGTGCCGAGCGACGTGCTGGTCAAGACACTCGTGGTGAGCGAGTAACCCGACGTGTCGACAACCAACGAACCGCTGAGTGTCGTGAAGCCGTTAAGGATTGGTCCGGTCGTGGTCGACCCGCCCATTCTGCAAGCGCCGATGGCCGGCTACACGAATTACTGCTATCGGCAAATCGTGCGCGAGTACGGTGGCGCCGGGTTGCAGGCGACCGAGATGGTCAGTGCTCGCGGCTTCGTGCATATCGAAGCCAACAAACATGAACTGCCCGAGCGTTTGTGGGGCGTCGAAGACGAGCCGCGGCCGCTCGCCGTGCAGATGTGGGATAACGATCCCCCGACGCTCGCGGCGGTGGGCGCGCGACTCGCTCACGATTTGAAAGTCAGCGTCGTCGACATCAACTTCGGCTGTCCCGTGAAAGACATCACCGAGCACGCACACAGCGGGTCGTACTTGTTGCGATTCCCTGACAAGATCGGCGCGATCGTCGAGCGGGTCGTCGCCGCCTGTGCGCCGACCCCCGTCACGGCCAAGATCCGGCTGGGCTGCTCACGCGATTGCATCACGGCGCCCGAGGTGGCCGAGGTCATTGAGCAAGCCGGTGCATCGGCCCTGACGGTTCACGGTCGCGTGGCGGCTCAGTTTTTCAAAGGGACCGCCGATTGGGACCTGATCGCCTCGCTCAAGTCGCGATTAAAACGCATTCCACTCATCGGCAACGGTGATCTCGATTCGCCCGAGAAGGTCGTGTACGCGCTCCGTCATTATTCGGTCGATGGGGTGATGATCGCTCGCGCGGCGTTGAACAAGCCGTGGTTGTTTAGCCAGGCGGCGGCCGCCCTGCGCGGCGAGCCGATCCCGAGCGAACCGACACTCGAACAAGAACGAACATTGCTGCTGCACCATTATCACTTGGTGTGTGAGCGGTTCGGCGTTCAAAAGGGGACGGTGCTCATGCGTAAGTTCGCCTGTTGCTACGCCCAGGGGCGACCGGGTTGCCGTGAGTTTCGCACTCAGGTTTCGACCGTGTCGACCCCCGCCGAGTTTCGCGCGATCGTCGACGCGTGCTTTCCGAAGTTCGACGACCCGCTGGCGTTCAACGCCGCGCTGCATCGTTGAGATGCCAGGATGACGCGATCGCTTCTCGCTACTTAGCCGCGACGCGCTAGCGGAGCGCGTGACGGTCGCCTATCCGTTTGATGTCGCTATCGGTTGCACGCTTCGCAATCGCGTCGCGGCCCAAACGGCTGCAAATGTCGCAAGGTGCTGCTGAGTAGTGACATGCGGCGAATTAAGCTCTCTCGCGATATTTTGACATAGATGCTTGTCAAAAACCGGGCGATGGATATGATTCAGGTGTGACTTGAAAGCCAGAATCAACCGAGTCTGAGCGATGACCACCCCGACTGAAACCTCTGACGGCCAATTGCTCGCGTTGTTGCGTAAGCATGGCGCGTTAAGCATTGCCCAACTGGGGCAAGCCAGTCAGGTGACGGCGACCGCTGTTCGCCAACGGCTCACTCGATTGATGTCGCAAGGGTATATCGAGCGCGTCACGACGCGGACTGGCCGAGGTCGTCCGAGCCATCGTTACTCGCTCACTGAAAAAGCTCGCCGTGAGAGTGGTAACAACTTTAGCGACTTGGCTTTAGTGCTGTGGGACGAGATCCGATCGATCCAAGACCCTCAGATTCGTCAAGGCCTGCTCAAGCGTTTGGTGCAGCGGCTCGTTGAACAGTACCGCGATCGTATCACGGGAGAGACTCCCGAGGCGCGGATGTATTCGTTGCGCGCGTTGTTCTCCGAACGCCGGGTGGATGTAGAGGTGTCGTCGCCCGAGGGGCTGCCGCAATTGACGGTCGTGTCGTGTCCGTATCCCGATCTGGCCGAACATGATCGGGCGATTTGTGCATTGGAGAAGATGTTGTTCGCCGAGTTGGTCCAGGTCCCGTTGCAATTAGCTCAATGCCGGCTCGATGGGCATGAGTGCTGCCAGTTTCAAACATCACCCAACTCGGCTATAGTAACCGGTTTAGCAACTCTCTCTCCGGTCCCCGCTTAAGAAGGAATCGCCGGCCATGACCAAGCCTTGGATTGAAGGACGTTTCGAGGAAAATGTCGTCACGACGACGATCGAGCAAGCCATTAACTGGGCCCGGCAGGCGAGCGTGTGGCCGATGACCTTTGGGCTGGCCTGCTGTGCCATCGAGATGATGGCCGCCGGGGCGAGCCGTTATG
>CAYLYE010000005.1:14801-67185 GCA_964387325.1 uncultured Planctomycetaceae bacterium | reverse complement strand
ACCGGCCGGATCGCGTACGAGGTCGTAGCCATCGAGTTGCAGCAGGCCAAGCATCCGCTCGCTGTCGACGAGATTCTTCGGACAGCCGAGGCTGACGAAGCAGTACGTTCCTTTGGACCGGCCTGGGACGGCGGGGCGACTGAGTTGCGGTGCGGAATCAACGATCGGAAGACTTTGCGACATTAATAGCTACCGGGATGCGTTTAAGGTGAATCGTTAACGGGTTGAGCCCGAGGTCGATTCGCAAGGTTCGAGTGTTTCCATGAGCATAAGCGATAGGTCGTGCCAGCGTTCGTGTTGATCGTCGCCGGTTGTGGTGTAGACGCGTACCGATGTACGACCGACAAGAATCATTTCAGGGTTTCGAAGTTCGAACATTGGACCACTGGCCATCTTAATGCGGAATGGTCGGAACGGCTCGGCTGATACGTATTCGAGGACTTGGCGATTAGTCATCATGGTCGAGTCTCCCCTGCGTCTGCGTTCCTTGGATGGATTGCAGAACCTCATCTTACTCCACCAGGGCTGTGGGGGCGAGGAGTCGGCTGCTCGCCGCTCGGTTGTCTGAAACCACTCAGGCCGGCGTCAATGGAGACCAAAACGATTCGGATTTTTCTCTGCCAGCAGATCGGTGAGGGCGTTGAAGAACGTTGCTAAACCGTGTCTTCGTATGCGTTTCGGGCGCAAGAATTCGACTTGGCAGAGTTTGCCGATTTTGCCGAATGTTCTGCGCGTAGCGGTCGATAACGACTTTAACGAGCGCCGTGAGGCGTTGTTCAGATTCGGATTCCGTAGGGGGAACTTGTCGTGACAAACCGCATGTGCTGGGCGATGCTGGTCATCGCCTGCTGTCTTTCCAATACCGGTTGTGGTTGCTACCGATCGTGGGTCATGAATCGTGGCTGTAACGGCTGCGGTTCGACCTATTGGGGGGATTTTATCTCGTATCCGCCCGACTGCTCGGACCCCTGCGATGGTCAGTGTGGCGGTCAATGCGGTGGCGGAGCTTATGCTCGCGGCCGCAGCCAGTGTAGCACCGGGCTCTGCTATACAGGCAGGGGCGACCGTGCCGGGGGCAACTGCAACTCGTGCCGCGTCGTGGGCTCGCGCACCGGCGCTTGTCCTTACGGATATCCCAACGTGGGTCCACGGCTGCGTCCCTGGTGGACCTGGGGCTGCCGTGATTGCTTCACCTGTGATTGGTGCAACACCGGCGTGGCTTGGAACAACTGGGGGCCCTACGGTTCCAGCGGCTACGTCAATGGCGGCCGACCTCATCGGATGCCGCCTGGAATGGCTGTTCCCGGCAACGCTCCGATGGGCACAATGAACGACGGTGAGGAGATCATCTCGGAGACCACCGAGGAGGAAGTTGCTCCGACGGCGACACCCAACCCGGGCTCGTCACCGATGGCCCGAGCACGACGCAACGAGCCAACGCTCGCTCCGCCCCGCGGCAAAATGCCCCAGCAACGCAACGACGCTCCACCGCCGATGCCGGCCCGCAGCGCTCGTCGCACCGCACAGAACAACGATCCTTACTACGCCAGCTATTAAGCCCTGTTCGAGCGAAGTTCTCACGGATCATCCTCCAAGGTCGTGTCGCAGCCCAAAAATGGTTGCGGCACGGCCTTTTTTCGTTTCAGCTACGACAAATTGTCGCAATGAAACTCAACTCTTCTCGATTTAGACTGTGAACTATGAAGCGTGTGACCGGTATTCAAGCGTTCCTTGAGATGCTCGCCGAGTCGGGTGCCAAGTACATCTTTGGTAATCCGGGTACCAGCGAGTTGCCGCTCATGGATGCGCTGCTTCACGACCAGCGTTTGCAATACATTTTGGGACTGCAAGAAATTCCCGTGATGGGCATGGCCGATGGCTATGCGATGGCTTCGCGAACGTTGGGGGTAGTCAATCTGCATATCAGCTGCGGGTTGGGCAACGCGATGGGCATGCTGTACAACGCCTATCGCGAAGGGACGCCGCTGCTGGTGACAGCCGGGCAAACCGATCGCCGGTTGGCCTTCGAGGAGCCGATTCTCTGGAGCGACATGGTTCGCGTCGCCGAGCCTTGGACCAAATGGGCGGTCGAGGTGCAGCGCGTCCAGGATTTGCCGGCCGCCATGCGTCGCGCCATGCAAACGGCGCTCACGCCACCCACCGGTCCGGTGTTCATGTCGTTGCCGATGGATTTGCAAGCCGAGTTGGCCGAGTTGGATTTGAGTCTGGCCAAGCCGTTGGACGTGCGTGTGCGGCCGCCCGTCGAGGCCGTGCGTCAGGCGGCCCAGGTGTTGGCCAGCGCTCGTAACCCGGGCATCTTAGTCGGCAGTCGTGTCGTCGAGCAGGATGGCGTCGCGCCGCTGGTACGTGTGGCTGAGTTACTCGGCGCGCCGGTCATGAGCGAGTCGGGCACGACCCACGGACGGCTCGGTTTTCCGGCCGATCACCCGCTTTATAGCCAAGGTTTGCCCTTGTGGGCACCTGAAGTTCGCGAGCGGCTCAAAGAGTTCGACGTACTCTTTGTGGCCGGCATGGATTTATTGCGGCTGTATGTTTATTTCGAGCCCTCGCGCGCGGTGCCCGAGCACATTAAGATCGTGCATCTCGACGAAGATCCCTGGCAGATCGGCAAAAATTATCCGGTCGAGGTTGGGCTGTGGGGGCACACGCAAGCCGGGCTATGCGAGTTGGCAGATGAACTCACACGGACGATGACAGCCGAGCAGCACTCGGCCGCCTCGCGTCGCAGTCATGAACGCCAAGGGCAGCATCAGGCCGCGCGGCAATCCTTGCTGAAACAAATGGACGAGCAGCGCGCGATCCGCCCCTTGACGCCGCTCGGCTTGATGTCGTCGCTGGCTCGGATTCTGCCCGACAACGTGGCCGTGATCGAAGAGGCAGTCACGACCACCAACACGACGTTCGAGCGTTTGGGCGCGCTGAAGAACACGACCGGCTACTTTGGTCACCGCGGCTGGTCGTTGGGCTGGGGATTGGGTTGCGCGCTAGGGGTGAAGCTGGCCTGGCCCGAGCGTCCCGTGCTGGCGATGCTCGGCGAGGGGGCCACGATGTACGGCGTGCAAGGGCTCTGGTCGGCGGCCAAGTACAACATCCCCGTCACGTTCGTCGTCTGCAACAATGCCCAGTATCAGATCCTGAAAATTGGCGCCCAGCAATTGCAATTACCGTCGGCCAAACGGGGCGAATTCTTGGGGCTCGACCTGGTTGGTCCCGAGGTGGATCTGGTGTCACTGGCGCGCTCGTTGGGGGTTGAAGCTCAGCGTGTCACTGAGCCCGATGAATTGGCCGAGCGCGTGAGCGCTTCGTTGCGAGGCGATCGGCCGATGCTGTTCGACGTCCCCATACAACGCGCGGCGCCCACGCGATTGCAATACGGATAACACATGGAACTCGACGACGAAATCTGCCTCTGCTTTCATGTGACGAAGCGAAAGGTCATCAACTTTTTGCGCGTCGAGAAGCCGCGGCATGCTAGTCAGTTGAGCGAGTGTTTTGGCGCAGGGACCGGCTGTGGCTGGTGTCGAACGTATCTGCAACGGCTGTTCGCGCAACGTGATCAAGGCGCCGTGGTCGAACCAACGCCCGAGCCCGATCGAGCCGAATACGCTCACAACCGTGCCGGTTACATTCGCCGCGGCGGAGGCACACCCCCGCCGGGCGCAACGCCGGTGGATGACATCCCGTAACTCGATCCGCTTGGGCAAATGAGACGAAAACGACGAGGGCAGTTATGAACCAGAACGACGCTTGGTATCTGGCGGGTGTGTCGGCCTTCGAGGGGGAGCGTCTCGCCGAGGCGCGCGAGCATTTCACGCAGGGGGCCCGGCTCGATCCGCGTAGCGCGCTCGCCTGGAATGCCCTGGGGGTCGTCGCACTGAGGCTCGACGACCTTGAATCGGCACGCGATGCGCTCACGCGCGCCGTCGAGTTGGAAAGGGACAACGTCGACTATTTGCTCAACTCAGCCCAACTCTTTCGACGCTTGCGGCAGTACGACCGCGCCCACCAGTTGCTCGCGCACGCTCAAGCTAACCATATCGACGATGTCGCCATTCGCGTCGCCCGCGCCATGATCCTGGCTGATACCGGGGAGATTGCGTCGGCCAAGAGCGAGTTGCTGGCGGCGCTACGCGCGATGCCCACGCTTCGCGATGCCTATGTGCAATTGGGGCAGCTCATGCGCGGCTTGTCGGTCGATGACAAACGAACTTGGCTGATCGACTTGGCCATGATCCAGGGGCTCACCAACGATGGCCTGCTGTTGGTCGTCGAAGGCTGGCTGATCGATCGTCATCCGGACGACGCCGAGGTGCGCCTGGCACGGCATATCATCGGGTCGTTATTGCCCAACGGTCTATCGGCCGACTTAGCCCAGGCGGCCGTGTTTTGGATGTCGCGGCTCAGCGCCCAGGTGGCCGAACTTGACGCCGCGGAACGATTTGCCCGGCTGTCGATTCCACAGCGAATGCATGGCTATCTGCTGCTCAGCGAGGCATTGTTTGAAAAACATTGCCATACCGAGGTATCGATTTTCCGGTTTGATACGCTCGAGCTATCCGAGTCGGAATTGCCCGCGTATCGCAACCGCGTTGAGACGGACGGTCTCGAACAGGTTGCCATTGATGGCCCGCCGGTCGTACTGTGCTGTGGCGATGCCAAGTATTTTCATCGCTACAGCATCGCGCAAATCCTCAGTCTGCACGAGACTTCACCTGGGCTCGATATTCACATCCATGTGGTTGACCCCGTCGCGGATACGCTGAGCGACTGCGAGCGACTGCGGGCGATTTGTTCTTCGCGGCGGATGACATTCAGTTTCGAATACGGCGACGAACGGCGGCGGATGTTGCAGCGTGTCTACTATGCGTGCGTTCGATACTGTGTGGCGTCCGAGTTGCGTCGCCGGACACGTCGAGCGATTGTGGTAACGGACGCTGATATGCTGGTGCGCAGCGACCTGAACGGATTATTGAACCAGAGCGCATCGAGCGACGTGGCGTTGGTGTCGTTTCCGTTCAACATGTTTGCCAATCGCTTTTCGGCGGCGTTGGTGTCGTTGCAAAGCACGAGCGAGGCCGGTCGATTCGCCGCGCATGTCGAGGCGATGATCGTGCAAAATCTATTCGGTCCGTCGCCCACCTGGCTGCTCGATCAAGCGGCGCTGTACTGTTCGGCGGTGACCCTTGAACGCCGCAAACAGTTAAAGCTGCATCGCTGGCCGAGCACGACCTTCACCAATCAGTGGACGAACGAGATTCCGATTTGGGTCGAGACCATCACGCACAAGAGCGGGAACAATGCCTTTACGCACGCCCGGCACGCGCTGCTAAACAAGTACGGTTTCGACATTCCGCGATTGGAGCGGTTTCCGCTCGACATCGAATGTTAACCCGCGGACTGACCGTTGCCGTCCAAGTGCGAGCGGAGATAGTCCTCGAACCGGATCGTCGGTTGCCCCGGCGAATGGGCAAATAACAGGTCAATGAACTGCTGAAACCGGTCCGGCAAAATTCGATAGTAATTGTGTTTACCATCACGTCGCGGGGCGATGAGTGTCGCGTTGCGCAGCAATGCCAAATGATGGCTCACCGCGGGTTGGCTCTGCGAGAGCAAACCGCACAACGCCCGCACGTGCAATTCCTTTCGCTGCATGAGGTAGAACAGAATGCGCAGCCGCGTTTCGTCGCTGAGCAGCTTGAGCACCGTGACCATGTCACGGATCGAATCGTTGGGCAGATGCAGTTGCGGATCGGAGTTGTTAGCCACGGGGTCCTCTTGAGCATCGAGCACGGCTGCTTGTGTTCGGATCATGGTCATTCTCCGGTAGTAGCCCCGTGAGGATGAATGCAGGGTCGTTAAAGCTCAGTGGATGAACAGGATGACACGACAAACCATGCCCGCGCGGAGCATGCGACCATGCAATAGTCGACATGCCGCGGGAATTGTTCCCGTACATGGCTTGAGTGCGCACCATGACGCCCAAAACAAGAATTTGCGAAAAGATAAGATCGTCGAGGGCTGGTCTTCGCAGGAATGCAGAACACATTCCTCAGCTGCTAACTTGCGAAGAGCTTCCCCTCTTTTGGCTGCGATAAGCGTTTAGATAATACCGCGAGCGGAAGGCGTGTTAAAGAGGGTAGTCGGGAAAAATCATGGATTTTTCGCGGTTCTGCTAGCAGCAAGCCGTGTCAGACCACCGGGGACCGCGAGCGAATCGCTCGATCCGTCGTCGACTTTTGAGCCCGACGGTACCCGCGAACGAGCATCGCCCCAAAATAGTAAGCAAAGCTGCCGATGGCGGCGCTCACCAGCAGCACCGCGCGAAAGTGGTCGCGAAAGATCAACAGCAACGGCGGCTCGTTGACCTGAACGGTTCGTCGCTGAACCGGGCCAGGCCGCTCGGCCAATGCTTCGGTGCGGGTCTTCCATTGTTGCCAGGCCTCGACGGCGGCCGGCGTGGCGAAGGTGTCGATCACATGGCCGCGCACCGCATAGAGTGGGCCCCAGACCAAGGCCATGACGACCACGTGACCCGCGAAGAGCAACAACCAGCTCCGACCACTCATGGCTGGGCTTTCAGCAGATCCAGCGTCGCTGAGATCATCGTCAGCATGCCAGTCCGCAGGGTCGCCTCGGCGTCAGGATAGTAAACCGGCGAGTGCAACGAGGGGGGCATCTGACCCACGCGGCGATAGCCGGCGAGTCGCTGCGGCTCGACCGTCCCGACCCAGTACATGAAGATCGGCACACCCGCCAAGCCGTACTCGCTAAAGTCTTCGCCCCCCATCGATGGCTCGGCCGGCTCGACGTTCGCCTCGCCGAGCACGCGGCGAAACGTGGGCACCACGCGGGCCACGAGCGCCTCATCGTTGAACATCGCCGGCGTACCATCGGAGAACTCGACCTTCGGCTCCGGCGCATTGTGACTGGCGGCCACAGCCTTCGCCTTGCGTTCAATTGCGGCTTGCAGTTGCTTACGCACCTGAGGACTGTAGCTCCGCACGGTCAATTGCAGGTGACAACGCTCACCGATGATGTTGTGCTTCGTACCGGCATGAATCGAGCCCACGGTGACAACGGCCGGTTCGGTCGGCTTGATCTCACGGCTGACAATCGTCTGTAAATCGAGAATCAGATGCGCGGCCATCACGATCGGATCGATCGTCGTGTGCGGATAAGCACCGTGTCCCCCTTTGCCTTGGAGCGTGATATCGACACTGTCGACGTTGGCCAGCGCGTAGCCGGCGCGGAAGCCAATTTTGCCCGTGGGCAATGTGCTGTCGCAGTGCAAGGCCAACGCTAGATCGGGTTTCTTGAACCGCTTAAAAAGCCCATCGGCGAGCATGGCCTGCGCGCCGCCCCCTTTCTCCTCGGCCGGTTGACCGATGAACATCACCGTGCCGCGCCAGCGATCTTTGTTCGCCGCCAAGTAGCGAGCCGTACCGATCATGTTTGACATATGAATATCATGTCCGCAGGCGTGCATCACGCCGCTCTCGTTACCGTCGGCCGCCGTGGTCTTCTGCTTCGAGGCATACACCAAGCCGGTCTGCTCGGTCACAGGCAGGGCATCGAGGTCGGTACGAATCATCAGCCGCGGGCCGTCACCATTGACGAGTAAAGCGACCACGCCGTGTCCACCGACCCCGCTGGTCACATCGCACCCCAGCTCACGTAGCTCCTGGGCAATACGGGCGGCCGTTTCTTTCTCGGCAAACGAGACTTCTGGATGGGCGTGCAAATGCTGGTAGAGTTCAAGCACCTTGGGGAGTTCCGCGTCGATCCAGGCCGCCGGCTCGGCCGCCGCGACGACCCCGGCCAGTCCCATGCTGACGAGTAAACCGACGACCGCACGCAACCCATTCATGTTGAAGCACCTTGTTGTTGAGCACGCGCGTCGTGCCGCGTGAAATGACAAGAACCGTCCTGACAACAGTGTATTTCAACCTCCCGGGCAAGCAACAGGCATCAACGAGTCCTTACCTCCCGAGGGCGAGGGTGTTGCATGTCGATAAGTGCCCACCTTGGAAGACCCTTGCCGCAGCGGGTATGATGTCCGGCCGTGTCGTCACTGGTTTCCGCTGTCACCAAGATTTGCTGCGAGTAAGCGTCATGGCCGATTTCCGTATCGAAAAAGACTCCATGGGCGAGGTCCGAGTGCCGGCCCAAGCTTTTTACGGAGCCCAGACTCAACGGGCTGTCGAGAACTTTCCGATCTCCGGCATGCCGCTTCCCAAGCCGCTGATTCATGCGATGGGACTGGTCAAGTACGCCTGCGGCATCGCTAATCGTGACCTGGGCAAACTGACCCAGAGCGGCAAAAACAAGCTCAACGACGCCCAGGTCAAGGCCATGCTGCAAGCCTGCCGCGAGGTCTCTGAAGGGAAATTCGATAACGAGTTCCCCATCGACGTGTTCCAGACCGGCTCGGGCACCAGCAGCAACATGAACGCCAACGAGGTGATTTCTAACCGCGCGATCGAGATCATGGGGGGCGACCGTTTCCAAGCGGCCAAGCCGATCCATCCCAACGATCACGTCAACATGGGCCAGAGCACGAACGATACCTTCCCCACTGCCATTCACGTGGCCGTCGCGATGCAAATCGCGCGTGACCTGTTGCCCGCCCTCGAGCGCTTTCACGATGTGCTCGCTCAAAAAGCGAAAGACTGGGACAAGATCATCAAGATCGGCCGCACACACTTGGCCGATGCGACCCCGTTGCGGCTCGGACAAGAGATCGGCGGCTTCGCGCGTCAGTTGGCCCTCTCGCTTGACCGCGCCAAGGCAGCGCTCAACGCGGTCCTTGAGTTGCCCGTGGGAGGCACGGCCGTCGGGACCGGTATCAATACGCATCCTGAATTCGGCTCTCGGGTGGCTGCCGCGCTGGCTCAAGACACCAGCATCCCGTTTGTCGAGGCCGTGAATCATTTCGAGGCCAACGCCCAACGCGACGGTCTGGTCGAGTGTCACGCCCAACTCAAGACCATCGCGAGCACGCTGTTCAACGTGGCCAACAACATCCGCTGGCTCGGCTCGGGCCCCCGTTGCGGCTTCTACGAACTCATGCTGCCCGATCGACAGCCCGGCAGCTCGATTATGCCCGGCAAAGTAAACCCCGTGATGTGCGAGAGTATGATGCAGGTGACAGCCCGCGTCATGGGCAACGATCAGACGATCACCATGAGCGGCGCGGCTGGCGGTCAGTTCCAGCTCAATATCATGATGCCGGTCATGGGCCAAACGACCCTTGAGAGCATCGCGCTGTTGTCCGGCGCGACCCGCGCGTTTGTCGACTTCTGCGCTCTGGAAATGGACGCCAACGAGGGGCAGTGCGAGGCGAGCGTGGAAAAAAGTCTGTCGATGGTCACGAGTCTGAATCCGTACATTGGCTACGAAAAGGCGGCCGCCTTGGCCAAGGAAGCGTTCAAGACCGGCAAGACCATTCGCGAGTTGTGTACCGAACAGAACATTCTGCCCCCGGCCGAGTTGAAAGCCGCGCTCGATCCGTGGAGCATGACCGAGCCGCACGCCTAAATGAATCGATGTGGGAGAAGCTGACAATGTCGACGTATCTGGCTACTTGTTTGCGTGTTTTGTTCGCCGTTTCGTTGTTGATCGCGAACACCTCGACCGTCTCGGCCCAGACCGTGAACGACTCACTCAAAAAAGCCTATGAGGCGAGCATCGCGGCCAAGACCGATGCCAATCTCAACGAGGTCATTCGACTTTGCGAGGAAGGGACCAAAGGGACTCCAACCGATACCGAAAAAAGTTACGCCAACAATTTAATGAGCTGGGCCTACAATCGTCGCGGCGAGTTGCGCAGCGAAGCGGGTCAAGAAGAGACCGCGTTCGCTGACTTTCAAAAGGCCGTGAGTATCGATGCCAGCAATTGGCGCGCCTTGCATAATCGCGGCGTCAGTTATGCCATGCAAAGCAAGATCAAGGAGGCCGGCGCCGATTTCGACAAAGTCATCGAGCTCAAGCCACAGTTTCCCAACGTGTTTTTCAATCGCGGCGAACTCAAAAGCAGCCAAGGCGAGTTTCGCCCGGCGATCGCCGACTACGATCAGGCCTTGAGGCTCAAGGCCAACGACGCGCCGTCGCTCGTCGGACGAGGATACGCATATTATCAACTCGCCGATTACAGCCGGGCGATTCAAGACTACACGCGGGCCATTACCGCCGACGACGCGTTCGCCATGGCCTACGTGCTCCGCGCCGATGCCTATGCCGATCTGAATCGCTGGAACGACGCAGCCAACGATCTGCGGGCGGCCATTCGAATCGCTCCCGACTACGGTCGCGGTTACCAGTCGGCTGCCTGGCTGCTATCGACGTGTCCCGACGAGCTATTTCGCGACCCGAAGTTGGCGATACAAACGGCTCAGCGAGCCATCGAACTCGATGGCGAAGGGGACTACCGCTACCTCGACACGCTCGCCGCCGCGCAGGCGACCGATGGTCAGTTCGACGCCGCGGTGGCCACGATGGATAAAGCCCTCAAAGCTTTGCCCGAGGGCGCGAATCGCGACCGTACCGAGATGCAAACCCGACGGGCTCTGTACCAGCAAAAACAACCGTATCGCGAACCAGCTGCCGCGCCGGCAACCCCGGGCCTGGGTAAGCCGTCGACCGTTCCGGGATCGTCGAATAGTGACCCACTCAACAAGCCACGCGGGATTGGCAAGCTGCGTAAATCACCCCAGCCCGAGTGAGTGCTCAGTCTCGCTGACAGTTGTTTGCATAACCAATTGACATCAAATGACTTGCAATACATCGACCAACTAGCGTGTCCCCGGGGGGTCGTACCGCCGCGGTCGTTAACTTGTGAGGAATCGATATACCTTGCAGGATCGTATGAAGTCGCCCTTCCCCTACGGCCGAAATGAGTTAGGATAATAAGTCTACGTCGCTCGCCCGGGCCGAGAGCCCTGTGCACCACCGTATCAATCCATCGGGCGTAGCGGCTTGAAATTGAGCGCTCAGCCGGCTCGATTTTGCCGCGTGCAAGGATCAGGAAGAGGAACATTCCTGGTGTGTTACGGTGGGGTGTCCGACGGCTGAAAGCTGCGAAAATCGTTCTAACATCGTTTTTTTCGAGACTGTATCCATGGACCTGTCCAAACTTCGCAACATCGGTATTTCGGCGCACATCGACTCGGGCAAAACCACATTGTCGGAGCGCATTTTGTTCTACGCCGGCCGCATTCACCGCATTCAAGAGGTGAAGGGTGGTGGCGATGGCGCCACGATGGACTACATGGACCTCGAACGCGAACGCGGCATCACGATCACCAGTGCGGCCACCACCGTCGAGTGGACCAACGGCAACGTAATCAACCTGATCGACACCCCGGGCCACGTCGACTTCACGGTCGAAGTCGAGCGCAGCTTGCGTGTTCTCGACGGCGCGATCCTCGTGCTGTGCGCCGTCGGTGGCGTGCAAAGCCAGTCGATGACCGTCGATCGCCAGATGAAGCGTTATCACGTGCCCCGCTTGGCGTTCATCAATAAGATGGATCGCACCGGCGCCGATCACCTCAAGGTGCAACGCCAACTCAAGGATAAGCTCGGTTGCGACGCCGTGTTGATGCAATGGCCCATCGGCAAAGAAGACCAGCTCAAAGGCATTATCGATCTGATCGAGATGAAGGCGTATTACTTTGACGGCAGCAACGGCGAAAAGATGCGCGTCGAAGAAATTCCCGACGATCTCAAAGAGACCACCGCCCAGGCGCGCCACGAGATGCTCGAGGCGCTCTCGATGTACAGCGACGAACTGATGGAGAAGCTGCTCAGCGAGGAAGAAGTGCCGGTCGACAAGCTGCACGACATCATTCGCAACGCCGTACAGCACCAGGATTTGACGCCGGTGTTCATGGGCAGCGCCTACAAAAACAAGGGCGTGCAGCCGCTGCTCGACGCGATTTGTCGCTACTTGCCCTCGCCGCTCGATCGTCCGGTCAAAGCCAAGAAGTGGGACAACCCGGCCGAGCCCTTCCCGCTCTCGGCCGATCCCTCGAAGCCGTTCGTCGGCATGGCCTTCAAGATCGTCGAAGATCCGTTCGGTCAGCTTACGTTCATGCGCGTCTATCAGGGGACAATCACCAAGGGCGAGACCTACTACAATCAGCGTACCAGCAAGAAAGAGCGGTTCGCGCGCATCGTCAAAATGCACGCCGACAAACGCGAGGAAATCGACACGGCCGAGGCCGGTGACATTGTCGCCGTGCTGGGCATCGACTGCGCCAGCGGCGATACCTTCGCGGCCAGCACCAAGTACTGCGCGCTCGAGAACATGTTCGTCCCCGAGCCCGTCATCAAGATGGCCATCGTGGCCACGAATCGCGAGTCGGGCGACAAGCTTGGCAAGGCGCTGCAACGCTTCACGCGCGAAGACCCGACGTTCCGTGTGAGCAGCGACGAAGAAACCAACGAGACCGTGATCGCCGGCATGGGCGAGTTGCACCTGGAAATCTACGTCGAGCGCATCCGTCGCGAGTACAAGGTTGACTGCGAAGTCGGCGCGCCCAAGGTCAGCTATCGCGAAGCGCCGACGCAAGTGGCCGAGTACAACTACAAACACAAGAAACAAACCGGTGGATCGGGTCAATTCGCGCACATTGTGGGCGTGTTTGAGCCGCTGCCCGACGATGCTCCCGAGCCGTTCGAGTTTGTCGACGATATCGTCGGCGGACGTATTCCCAAGGAATACATCCCCAGCGTCCAGAAGGGCTACCGCGACTCATTGGGCAAGGGCCCCGTCGCCGGCTTCCCGATCGTCGGTGTGAAGTGCGTGCTCAATGACGGCTCTTACCACGATGTCGACAGCTCGGATATGGCGTTCCAGATCTGTGCTCGCGGTTGCTTCCGCGAGACGTTCTTGAAGATGAAGCCCGTGCTGCTCGAACCGATCATGAAGGTCGAGATCGAGTGCCCCACGAACTTCCAAGGCCCGGTCACCGGCGACGTCACCAGCCGTCGCGGTATGATCGTGTCGACCGAGATGGAAGGGAACACGACGAAGATCGAGGCCGAAGTGCCGCTGTCCGAGACGTTCGGTTACTCGACCGACCTCCGCAGCCTGACCCAAGGCCAAGGCACGTTCACGATGGAGTTTGCCAAATACCGTCGCGTGCCGGGCAGCATTCAAGAACAAATCGTCGCCGACAAGAAGAAGCAGGCCCAGTTGGTCGGTGCGAAGTAAGCTGAATCTCTGAAGTAGTTTACGCGCTAATTACTCAGGCCCTGGTCGATACCAGGGCCTGTTTTTTTGTGTTTTACCCACAAGTAATTTGCAGACGTAGTTTTCCGCCTTAAAATGATCACTGTGTCATGCGGGCCGCATTCCTCTGAGGCCCCCTGACATAAGGGGAGGTGGCTCCACGAACCGCGAGATCGTAGAGCCACCCATTTTTTTGCGCTCCGAGCTTTGCTTTTTCATCTCCCACTCAGACGATTTCGGTATCGACCTCAGAGCACCGCATTGATCTGGCTCATATAGAAACCGAAGATGCGGAAGATCAGCATCGCGATCAACCCAGCCACCATCAGCCACACGCCCATGCCGGCAATCCGCGTGATCAGCGCCAACGCTCGCCGAGCTTCGTCCTGATACTGCCTTGAGACGGTCACCATCGACTCGGGCAATCGACCACTCCGTTCGCCCACGTCGATCACGTCCAGAAACGAAGCCGGAAAGACTCGCGTGGCACTCAGGGCTTCGGTGACCGTTTCGCCGCGGCGAACCGACTCGGTTACGCTGGCAATATGATCGGTATACGTGGCGTTTTGCATGCTACGCAGACAGAGGGGCAAGGCCTTGAGTAGATCCATGCCCGCGCCCAGCGTAATGTGCATCGACCACGCCATGCGCGCCAGTGCAAATGTCTGCAACGCGCCACCCAGCTTGGGAATATACAGTGCCAGGCGCTGCAACGGTCGCCCCCACACCACGCCACGCCGAATCGACTGAACCAGCGCAGTCACTGCGACGAAAATGCACCCCAGTATCGCGAAATACTTGATGAGCCCGTCGGTCCCTTTGAGTCCCCAGCCGAGCAGATCGATCGGCTGACCCGTGAGGTCTTTCTTGTCAGCAAAAAAGCCGGTGATCCAAATGATCAGGCCGACCGTGACCAGGGCGAGCGACAACTCGATCATGGGCCAAGCGATGCTGGCCATGAACTCGCGCCGCAATTGTTCCTGATACTCGTAACTCTCGGCCAACTGGCCAAACACCGAGTCCAAATGTCCCGTCTGTTCACCGACGCGCACCAGCGCGCGGAACAGCGGCGGAAAATAATCGCCGGTCCCCTCCAGGGCCTCGCTCAGGCTCTGGCCGCCGCTGATCGACTGACTGATATGCTCCAGGTGTCGCCGCATGGCGCGCGGCAGATGGCTCGTGGCCTCGCGGGCAAACACACGACGAATATCGATCCCTGCCTCGAGCGAGGTCGACAACCGACGACACAGCAGGGCCAAATCACGATGCCGGGCGCGGGGAGCAAGGATAAACATCGAGCAGTCGTTCGTGAGAAGTCTTGGCGCGGTCCGACGCCCTGGTGTCGAACACGCCACGACTTCATCCTAACCTGCCGACTCCGCGGTGCAAATACAACTACGGCTGCAAGCTGACCGTGCGGATGTACTCCAGCAAATCGGCCGCTTCCTGGGCGGTCAGGTCGCTCAAAATCCGCTCGGGCATCAGCGACGCCGTGCTCTTGACCAGTTCTTCGAGCTCGCTGCGGGCAATGCGTACGATCCGTTTCTCAGGCGTTTTGAGCACGACCTGCTTGTCGTTTTGTTCAACGAGCAGGCCATTGAGCACGCGACCGTCGGCGAGCACGGCGGTGTACGCCGCGAACGGCTCATCGATCTTCAGCGACGGTTGCAACACGTGTGGGAGCATCTCTGCCGTGCGCGGATATTTCTTTTTGATGTCGAGCAGTGTTGGGCCCAACGACTTGTCGCGATCGTCTGCCTCGTGGCAATTGCGGCAGCGGGCACCGTCGCTGAAGAAGATCAACCGGCCACGCGCGGCATCGCCCGTTTTGCTCAACACGATTTGCGGATCGAATGTCGGCCCAAGCGTCGGTCGCCGCTGCGACTCGCTTACGAACGTCTCGAACAGCCCGCGCCGATCGCTGGCCGCGAGCGCGCTGCCTGCCTTGACGGCTTCGGCATACTTACTTGGCGTCAACTTACCAGCGTGCAGTTGCAACGCCAAGGCGAGCGCGTCTTCAGTCGAGTTCAGGTCTTGTGTCGAGTGCTGATTCTCTTTCGCATTGCCGAGCGACAGAATCCATTGCTCGATCAGTGCCACACCCTCGCTATCGACCACACGCGAGCCGATGTACGGCATCCGGGCGTAGCCTAGCTTTGTCATGCGATACATGAGCACGCTGCGATACGGATCGCTGGGGACGATGATCTTCGCGTCACGCATGCCGAACGTGCCAATGCCGGTCCCTTTGTTCGTGTTGAGCTGTTCAAACGGCAAATCACGCCGCAGAAAGAACGACACGATGGCGTTGCCGCCCGGGTGATGGCACATGCTGCAATTGGCATGCAGATAGGAACGAGCCCGGTCGTCGAGTTTAGCTTTCGGCTCAGTGGGGTCCACTAACCGATCAATCGGCCGGATGATAGGTGTCGTTACCAGTACACCCTGTGCGGCCAATTCATGCCCTGAATGAATCAATTGATTCGACACAAATCCTAACACGAACTTGGGACCGGCGTTGTGGCAGAGTTTGCACTCGTTCGTGGCATTCACGTGCCAGGTGCGCTCGACCGCTGGACTTTTACCCGACGCGGCCAACTTGATCGGGCGGCTTGTGCCCACGGTGTCGACAAGCGTCGCCTCGCGTCCGGCCTCGTCCCAGAGGTAACTGTACGGTCGCCAGGTACCTCGTTCGAAGTGCAGGAGTTGCGTCTCTAATGGGATGGGCGCGAAGTCACCATGCGGGAGCGTGAGGTGTTTCACCAACACGGTCCCCTCGGGATACACGGCTGGCTTGTCGGCGCTCGTCGCCAACTCGATCTTGCCGTTACCAGGTATCGCCACCCAACGTTGCGAGTCGGCGCCATCTTCCCAACGAGGCACGACCACCGAGTACGGCACGACACCCGCGGCCGGCGTAAGCGGCGAGAGGGACTTGAACAATCCGGTCTTGCTCAGCAGTCGCGGGAAGGTCGCCGAGGTGTCGGGTGTGTTCGACGGCCGCAGCTCATAAATCTGCCCGGTGAAATCGTAGTCGAGCACATAGAGTTCACCCTGGCTCCCTTGCAGGAAGCCGACGATGCGTTGATCGGTGTCGATAAGCGTCGTGCAGGAGTACGACCCGTCGCGATCGGGTTTCACGCCCCAGATCGTGCCGGTGATATAGTCGCCGTAGACAAACGCGCCATTGAGGTCCGCGAGTTTTGAGCCGCGATAGACTGGTCCGCCGATGACCGAGTTGGCCTCGGTATGTGAATGATCCATCACGGGAGGGACGATCGGCGTCGGGCCGACCTTGACCTCGCTGCGGAGTGCCGCGCGCCCTTCCATCACCGGCCAGCCGCAATTCGTGCCTCGATCAGCGCGGTGGATCATCTCCCACGACTCCCAGCCGTTGTCAGCCACGAACACCTGGCCATTCGTCGAATCGATGCCGAACTTCCAGGGATTGCGCAGCCCGTAGGCCCAAATCTCCGCGCGGGTATTCGGCTTACCGACGAACGGGTTGTCAGCCGGGATCGAGTAGTTCGACTCGCCATGGGGTTTATCGACATCGATGCGGAGGATCGAGCCGAGCAGGTCCGAAACATCTTGGCCGGTCGTCAGTCCGTCAGGCGGATTGGGGCCCGAGCCGTCACCGGTGGCGAGGTAGAGATATCCGTCGGGGCCAAACTCGAGGCAGCCGGCATTATGTCCGCCCGAGGGCCAGGTGATGATAACCCGTTCGCTGTTGGGTTCGACCTTGGGTTGTTCGTCCTTCGTTAGTGTCAGACGCGAGACGCGTGTGTGACCGCCGTTGCCTGGATGCACGTAGCAAATGAACACGTAGCGATTGCTGGCATAATTCGGATGAAACTCGGCGTCGAACAGCGCAATCTTTTTGCCGCGTAAGTCGCTCGGCAGCATGGTGTCGAGATCGGCAACCAAGTCGGCCTGCGCGACACTCGCTTGCTTAGGAAAGCTGTAGATTTTGCCTCCCATCTCGGTCACGAGCAGTCGCGGCGCGGTGGGAAACTCTTCCAAGCTCGTGGGGAGCTTGAACTTCAATTGTGAAAACGACGCGACGATCTCATACGGCTCGGGCGGCAGCGGCGAGCCCGTGACCTTCGATCTCGTCCAAGCCGGTCGAGATGCAGCGGCGGGCTCGGCCCCTACGATGGTCGAGAAGACAAGACTCGACAAGCACGCCACGAATAGCCAGCCCATTCGATGAAACAAACAACGCATGGAAACAACCCATTGAATTATTGAAGTATGCGTAACAAACGAGTCCAGGCGAGCAACGCGAAAACGAAAAATACCGGGCTTCCGATGGTCGCCCTGGTTCGTTAACCAAGTAGTCGTCAAAAAATCGTGATATCGACCAACCCGCTTCTATGAAGCATTGGCATCGACACATCGCCCCGGGATCGCGAAGCGGGGATGAATTGGGCGAGGCGATGTGTTCTATTCGTCCTTCTCACTCTCGTCGAGGCCGTAGTCTTTTAATTTCTTGTGCAACGTATTGCGATTGATCCCCAACTTGGCGGCGGCTTTGATCTGCACGTTGTCGCAAGTGCTCATCACCTGGGCGATCAATTCGCGCTCGACGCGATCAACAATTTTCGCGTGCAGACTGTCTTCGTTGGGGCTGGCGCTGGAGAGACCGAACTGCACCAATTCGGCGGTCAGTGACTCGATATCGACTTTGTTGAAGCGCGGCGAGCGGCGCGTCTTGCGACCCAATACGGCGTCGGGAAGCAGATCGAGCGTGAACTCGTCGCTGGGCGACATCACCACGGCCCGCTCCACGTAGTTCTGCAGCTCGCGGACGTTGCCGGGCCAGTCATAGCTCTGTAGGGCCTCGATCACGCGCGGCTCTACCTGCACGACGTAGCGATCGTTGCGGTCGTTGTAATACTCCAAAAAGTAGCTGACCAGGTCGGGGATGTCCTCGCGCCGCTCGCGCAGGGGCGGCAGATGAATGGCCACCACATTGAGCCGATAGAACAGATCCTCGCGGAACCGCTCGGCCTCGACCTCGTCGAGTAAATCACGATTGCTAGCGGCCACCACACGCGTGTCGACCCGCACGGTGTGGGTATCGCCGACGCGTTCAAACTCCCGCTCTTGTAAGACGCGCAGCAACTTGACTTGCAGCTTGGGGGTGGTCGAGTTGATCTCGTCGAGGAAAATCGAACCGGTGTGTGCGGCCTCGAATCGGCCGGTACGATTGTCGACCGCGCCGGTGAACGCGCCGCGCACATGACCAAACAACTCGCTCTCGAGCAAACTCTCACTGAGCGCGCCGCAGTTCACACGCACGAAGGGGCCACTCTGCCGCGGGCTGAGTTGGTGGACCGCCTTGGCAATCAATTCCTTGCCCGTACCGGTCTCGCCCAAGAGCAACACGCTGGCGTTACTACGCGCGACCTGCCGGGTCAAGGCGTAGACATGTTGCATGGCCGGCCCGTTGCCAATCAAACCCGAGATCGGCGGTCCGGGCGGTGGCGGATGATGGTCTTTCATATCCTTAAACGCGTCTTACTCGAGCACGTCACGCGATCGATTGTCCCTAGGGCGAAAACCCCGGAGGTCAATGCTTCAATACGTCGTGACAAGCACCCGGACTTTAACGCGGCGGCTCCTGTTGAACGGGGGCTGAAGCATTCGCCGGCTCCGCCTGCTGGCCGGTTCGCTCCAGGGTATCGAGAATCGACGCGAGCACTTGCTGCACGTCTCGAGGTTGTCGTTCGCTGTCGTTATAGCGGTCGTATTGCCGCAGCATCTCGCTCCGCGTAAGCATAATGCCCGATTGCTTGACGCTCGCGGCAAAGGCGTCGGCCGCGGCGCGACGTAATTCGAGCGGCTGCGTGAGTGAGCTGGCGATCTCGACGAGCTGCCGCTGGGCGGGTGCCGACCCCAGGTCGGCTAGTAGCGTGAACGCGGCGGGGGCCAGGTCGCTCACGAGCGTGGCGTCGATCAGCGTTGACTCGAGTTGTCGCCAGCCATAACGGCTCCGCGTGGCACGATCGAGCGACTGTAACCATTCGAGCGTCCACTTGGCCTGCTGCAAACGGAGCGGCGGAGGCACGATGTTCATACCATGTGCATTAAACAACGCGCGAAAAAAGTTCGCGTCGGCCGTCAAGCTGCTCGACGGTTCGTAAACCTCGGCCAGCTCAATCCGCCGCGCCAAGGCCGTGGCCAGCTCGCGCTGCGCGTCGTCGGCTACGATCGCCAACGGAATGTGTGCGGTCCGATTGTCTCGCCGGAGCGAGTTCAAGAACAGGCCGGAACTAGGAGCCGCCACCAGGATGTCGACCACCACCAACTCGTAATCAGCCGACTTGGCAAGCATCTGCATCGCGCTCCGCGCATCGGTGGCCGTGTGAGTCTCCAAGCCGAGTTGCATGAGTACGCCCACGCGATTTTGCGCCGTCACCGGACGCGGGTCGACGACCAACGCTCGGGGCGAGCCTTGCGTGGCGATGAGCGAACGGACCGCCTCGACCACAAAACTGTCGCCTGGAAAACGATCCTGAGGCTGCCAAGCTGCCAAGGTTTGCAAAGCGGCGAAGCGAATGCGAGGGTTTCGATGGCGCATGGCTTGCACGAGCAGCGAGGTGTTGGCGTCGAGCCGGTGCAACGCCTGGGCCGATCCCACCTCGCCCAGCAGCCGCAAAGCGACCACGGCCAGGTCAGCCCGATCGTCGGCGAGTGCCGAGTGCAGCAGTTCGTTCAGGCCTGACTCGCCCGCCTCGCGCAACGAGGCAATCGTTGCCGCTTCGCTCTCGGGCCAGGGTTGATCAATGCCATAGAGAGTCGCGGCCGTCTGGATGCGCGTCGTCCAGTAGAATTTGCGGATCTCGGCGCTGTCGGGCAGAATTTGCCGCGCTTGATCGGCGAACCGCGACGCCTGTTGCAGCGCGGCGATGCGTGCGGGGAGCTGATCGACGACCAGTTGCGCGTTCTCGGCGTCCCAGCGCAAAATGGCTGATCGCCCCTCGGCGTCGCTGTCGAGCTTGCGTTGTCCGCTGACAAATTCACGCGCGACCAGATACAGTTTGCCGGCAGCTTGACCGCTCGTGAGCTGTTCGAGTTGCGGGACGGCGCGTCGCGTGGCGGCGCGGACCTCGGCCGAGGCCTTGGGCGAAAAGGCCGGCGCGAGCGCGTACAGCACGGTATCGGGGTGATCGAGGCGCGCAAGCGTCTCGACGGCCCGCACCTTGATCGAATCGCCGGCCGTGGCTGCGAGCGAAGAGAGAGGCTCGAACGATTCGCTTCCCAAGACGATCAGTGCTTCTTGAACGCCGCGGTGGTAGTCGATCTTGCTGTCGTCGGCTAGCGTGGCGATGAGCGCTGACACGGCAACGGCATGTCCCAACTGCAACTCACGAATCGCCGTGGCTCGAACGGTTTTGGCTGGATTGGCCAGTTGCTCGATATGTGCGGCGATCCGCTCGGGGTCCTTCACGCGACGCTCGAATGCGCCGATCGCCGCCTCGGAAAGCGGTTTGCCCCACGGGGCTAACACCTCGTTGCGCGAAATCTTCAAAAAGAATGCCGAACCCAGCTCGCGATACAAGGCCACGAACTTGTCCTCATCCAACTGCATGTCGAGCAATTTTTTGAGCGACGCCGCGGCGTAGGGTGCCTCGTTCAGATCGATGAACGTGTTCACCAATCGGGCCAAGCCCGAGGGGGTTTGCGGGGGGCGTTCGAGCAGCACGCGCACGACCGGATCGCGCGCCGGTGGGAGCACGGGCAACGGGACGTCGGCTGGCTCTTGAGCCGAGCCGACACTCACCACGCACGACCAAACGATCGCGGCCCAGACGGCATGCATCACTCGTGACATACTGAGGTTCTCAATTTCGGCAGCGGGCGACAGCGACCCATCCAGGCCGCGTCGCCCCGTATCCTGTTGATGCGTGATCCTCATGAATGCACGGCAACTAAATCTTTCCAACAAGCAATCTGCTTGTCGACCTCGGCAGGCGCGGTCGAACCATAACTCACAAACCGCTCGACTGCGTTGCGCACGCCGAGCACCTGATACACACTTTCGTCGATCGACTCATACGCGCCGCGGAAGTCGGCGAGCGACAGCTCGTTGAGCCGACAACCTCGATCGAGCGCCGTGCGCACCAATTTACCGACCATCTCATGTGCCGAGCGCTGCGGGACGCCACGCTGAATGAACCACTCCATCAGCGTCGTCGCGTCGAGGTGCCCGGCTTCGAGCCGCTCGGCAATCGCGGCGCGATTGAGCTCGGCCTGAGCGACCAGCGGCGCGGCGAGTTCGAGGCACATGCGCACCGTGTCGAAGCTGTCGAACACCGGCTCCTTGTCTTCTTGCAAGTCGCGGTTGTACGCCAACGGCAAGCCTTTGATGAGCACCAGCAGCCGAGTCAGATTGCCGACCACGCGCGCAGTTTTGCCCCGAGTCAACTCGAGCACGTCGGGGTTCACCTTCTGCGGCATGATCGACGAGCCGGTGCAAAACGCCTGCGGCAGCTTGAGAAAGTTGAACTCGGTCGTCGACCACAGGATCCACTCCTCGGCCCAAGTGCTGAGGTGTTCGGCGATGAGCGACAGAACAAAGGCAAACTCGACGACAAAGTCCCGGTCGCTCGAGACATCGATGCTGTTGGCGGCGACACTCTCGAAGCCCAACGAGCTGGCCACCGCATGGCGATCGATCGGCAGACTGGTGCCCGCGAGGGCGGCTGCCCCAAGACTGAGCACATTCGCGCGGCGGCGACAGTCGGCCAGCCGCGTTCGATCGCGGGCGAATTTTTCGCAGTAGGCGAGCCAGTAGTGCGGCGCGAGCACCGGTTGGGCCCGCTGCATGTGTGTGTAGCCGGGCAAAATCACGTCCCGATCGCGCTGGCAGCGGCCGACAAACGAACGCTGTAAGTCGAGAAGTCGTGCATCGATGAGATCGATGGCCTCGCGAACCCACAGCCGTAAGTCGGTCGAGACCTGATCGTTACGGCTGCGGGCGGTGTGCAGTTTTCGACCCGTGTCGCCGATCCGCTCGATCAGCGCCCGCTCGATGTGCATGTGGATATCTTCGAGCTCGATGCGGAAGGGAAAGCTCCCCTGCTCAATTTCTTGGCGGATGACGAGCAACCCCTGCTCGATCTGTTGGCACTCGTCGGCCGAGATGAGGCCAACCTGGGCAAGCATATGAGCGTGGGCAATCGAACCGCGAATATCTTGCTCGTAGAGCCGGCGATCGAAGCTAATGCTCTCGCTGAACTGCTCGACCCGTTGGTCGGTGGACTGGTTGAACACACCTTCCCACGCTTTGGCGGCCACGAGCAACAACCCTTCGATCGGAGAGCGGACGAATTGAAACAACCTATTTACTGTAAACAGCTTAGTGCGTGCCGTCAAAGCCCTAGCCTGGCTGCTACGACCGTTACGACCCCAATCCCACCGGTTGGGTGGGTAACACCTCAAACGCATTGATGACGGCCAACTCTTGAGATTGCAAACCGGCCACGAAGATTTTTACGTTCGCCCAGATCGAGACTCTGCCGACGAAACGCGGACAGGCACAATGGGCATTGAGTCAGGAGAGGCTTGGTTCTGGACCAGCCAGGAACCTCGAGTCATTGTTGCCCATGAAGCCGCTACATGCACTCTGCCGGGGCCAGCTTCCTTTTGGAAAACGGCGTTTTACCGGGCGTTTTCAAGGGGTTGAAATTGCTGTCAGAATTGGGTCGCCGTGGGCCGTGGCAGCGAAGGTCGCCACGGCTGCGAGGGTGGCGAAGGCTGCCGAAAGGCGGTTGGCAAATTGCAAATGAGTAAGAGCCTTGTCTAGCGGAAAGCACAGTGCAAGGGAGTCCGGGCCTCCATAGATGGCAGGATTATAATGCTGATCTCACGGATTGAAATCGGACACTAGTGAATTCGGATGTCGCTGAACAAAGGATCGCCGGTTGGAATTATCAATCGGATGAAACCAAGCAAATGAACCACAGTCTTGGCCATTTGGAACAACACGCTCAATGATGCTCGCAATAAAATTGGCGGGGGCAAGCCCCTGCACATCAAAGGAATGCCACGCATTGTCAGGAGTTTGCTGTCCACCGTCTCCTCTTGGTTTGAAGTATTTTACGAAGGTATCCTGACCGTAACTGACAAGATCGATAATCTGTGACGCATCTCGAAGTGACTCAAGAATCGTCTTGTGCCGGTCATCGTCGCCATCGTAGACGAACAATCCAGCGAGTACGTTCTGGCATTCAACATGACGAGTGACGACAGCCTTTCGTTCGGCCAGTTGTTCGAGAGCGTCTGAGACTTCACTAGGCCCTCTGAGGCTTGTTTTTACTTCAAGAACGACCTTCACGGATTCCGGCGTGACAATAAGTAATTCACCATCTTTGAATAGAGTCGGCTTGTTCTTGTCCACAACAAGAACATCGATCTCACCGGAAGGGCCAAAGGAATTAACGACGAATCCAGTTCCAACAAGAACCGATTCCGGTAAATGCCTTCTCAAGAACTGTCTAAGCACCCCCTCTTTGAAATGGCCATCGGTAGGCCAATGCCTTACGAGTTGACGCACACGATCTTTTGTAACATTAAGTTCGTTGGAAAACGAACGAAGGTATCCATCAAAATTGTGACGCTCGTATCCTTGCATCGCTTAATCCATTGGGCAAAAAATTCGTATTTCTAGTGCTTCTCGGCCACAGACCTAATTTGTTACTTCGGCGGTGGTGGCGGTGGTGGCGATACTGGTCGAGCTGATTGACTTTGTGGCCGGGAGCCGTTGAGACTTCGCTGCTCACTTTGCATTCGATCCGGGGAAATGCCATTCATACTGCCGATTTCCGACACGAGTTCAAAACCTGGCCGATCTCCATTGAGACTGAACTGTAGGCGTACTTCGTCTTCACTGCTTGCTGCTGGCTGCTTTGGTGCATCAGACATCTTGCTTCACTCCTATTTCTTCGGTGGTGGTGGTGGCGGTGGTGAAACTGGTCGAACATTCACGCCAGATTGATTTCGTTCGCCATTAACGGATGCTTGGCCCTGGGGCCTCTTGTCCACTCCCACAGGTCTCGGTTGTGGTTCCTTGCTTCCCATCGCACTCCTCCTTTTGTAATGCTACCAATACTGTTTCCACATTTTTCACATCATCAGCAGACACACGTTTTTCTATTTCTTCCTGAGTCCTCATTATCTCTACGAAAGCCACACATTTTGCAGGGACAAGAAATACCTCCACGCAATGTAGTGGTGCCAACTCATTGGAAGGGAGCATCCATGCGGCATCCTGGAGAACAAAATGTCCGCTATCTGGTTGGTCCGGCCATTCATAGGGCCAGCCGATAATTCTTCTGCGATCTTCAAGATGAAGAATAACTTCCCGTCGTCCTCGGTTCAGTGAACTGAACCATTCTGACGGAAACGAAGTACGCTTTGTCCACTCCCAACACTCATGCTTTTCTTGTTCGTTGGCGTATGACTTGAACGGGTTCAGCTTTCTATTACCAACCCAACGATGAACAGTGTTGTTGTTTGCCCAACCTGCGAACAACAAACCCATCGGAATCGCCACGACGACGGACCAAAGCAACTGAGTTTCGTCGGTCCAACAATCAATGGAGAATCCAGTGTGCCGGTGGATCGAGATCAGAATCAACTTGATTGGATAGACAATCACGTTCACCAGTGCTGTGAAGATGAGTGCCTGAACGATCCGCTCGAACATATCCTTGCGAGGATGAGCGGTGAGGCCGTAGAAAATCCACGCTGCCAGGAAGCCTGGCAGCAATGAGTAGATAATCCTTAGAACGTCAGTTGAAGGCACGACACTGCCCCTCGCTTAGTCCGTTGGCGAAGTGTATCTCCAAATACTATACGGTTGTACAATACAGGTCAAATAATTTTTGTAGTCGCCGCCGTAAACCCCTACCACAAAAGGGGCTGGGCATGGTGGTTGGTTTTGGTACATTGACCGTAGCCTGAACAATGACGGATTACGGACGGCCCTCGGGGCAAATAGTAAGGCGATGGCAGGAGCCGACCATCGCAGGAAGGCAGAAGCCTTGAAGGGGGTGGTCGAGAAGATTGAGTGCCACTTCCGCTACAGTGAAACGAAGTCTGCCAACCAGCCTAAGTCGATCCTGGATCGGGTGGAGATATTTCCTACCGTTGGCGACCCGTTTTCGTGTTTTCCAAAAGGCAGCTTGCCGGGGCGAGCTTGATGACCTACGCCAGCAATTCGCGGATCGGCTCGGCGCCCATCCCGATCGGGTGCGGGCGGCCGAAACGGTCGGGAACACGGAACTCGGGACTGATGCCAAGCAACTCGTACACCGTGGCACACAACTCGGTCGTGCTCACGGGGCGATCTTTCACATACGCGGCGGTGTCATCCGATGCGCCAACGACCGCGCCCCCTTTCACCCCAGCGCCGGCGAACATGCTACCGTAGCAGTACGTCCAATGGTCGCGGCCGCCGTTGCCGTTCACCTTCGGCGTGCGGCCCATCTCGCTCGTGACAACCACGAGTGTCTCGTCGAGCATGCCACGCGCGTCGAGGTCCTCGAGCAAGGCCGAGTACACCTGATCGAACACCGGCAGCTTGTTCTCTTTCAGGATGCTGAAGTTGTTGCGATGCGTGTCCCAGGCGTCGTAGTCGAGCAAGCCGGGAGCGGTGTGGTACAGGTCAAACGTCACGTTCACAAATCGCACGCCGCGCTCGACCAACCGTCGGGCTACCAAGGCGCTGTTACCAAAGAGCGAGTTGCCATAACGCTCGACCAACTGGGCCGACTCCTTGGCCAGATTAAAGGCGTCGGCGAGCTTCGAGGCGCCCAGCACGCCGAGCGCCCGCTGCTGAATATCGTTGTAGCGAGCGAGTTCGCCGCTTTGATCCAGTTGCCGGTAGCCCTCGTCGATCTGCCGCAGCAAACTCTTGCGGCGGTCCAGTCGATCGACCGTGATCTCAGGGGGCAAGGCACTGTGAGGCAACAGGGGCACGCCGCGCACGGTGGCCGGTTTGCCCGCAACGGGTTTGACCCCTTCGTCGACGGTTGGATTGCACTCGGTCGTGAAGGCATCGTAGCGTTTGCCGAGGAAGCCGCCATACGGCCCGGCGCGGCGAAACGCCTGCCCCCAGCCCAACCAGTTGGGCATATACACATAGGCGGGCAGATCCTCGCCCGAGGTCTTAGTATTTATTGACGACTGCTCGGTTAATGAACCAGGGCGACCAGCGGAAGCCCGGTATTGGCCGGCTTCGCGTTGCTCGCCTAGGCTTTTTTGCTGCGCATCCTTAAATAAGTACTCGCAGATCGAACCCATGCTGGGCGGGTCGGTGTCGCGCGGATGCTGGTCGAGGGGCGAAACCTCGTAGCCCGAGTAGCTCGGCAGGCAATTATGACAGCCCGCCTTGTGATTGAGCGAGCGAATGAGCGCCGTGCGGTGCATCCAGCGGGCGGTCTTGGGGAGATGCTCGCAGACCTGAATGCCGGTGGTCGAGGTGCTGATGGGCGCGAACTCGCTCCGGATGCCCGAGGGGGCCGAGGGCTTGAGATCGTACATATCTTGCGTGGCGGCGCCGCCCAGCAGATACAGCACGATCACGTTCTTGGCTTTACCCTGGCGGAGTTGGCCGGACTGCTCGGCGGCGAGCAACGTTTCGAGGTTGAACGTCGAGCCCAGGCAGGTGAGCGCACCGGCGGCGAGGGTCTCGCGGCGGGTGAGCCCATCGCAACAACGTCGCGGCGAACCGAGCATGCGTAACAGTGTATTCATCGCATAGCCTCCTCAAGGCGAAGCGATCATTCTCGCATATCCACCGTTGTCGATCCATCCGATTCTGCTGCCGGTCGCTAGGAGGTCAGCATCCGCAGCGAATGGCTTGGCGGGCTACCACTTCAGGCCGAACTTAGCGCCTTCGGACTTGCCCGACGACGCGCCCCCCTTGAGCGGACCGGTGTGCTTGCGGACGATCGGCTCGACCGTCTCTTCTTCGGCCGGTTCGTCGTCGGCTTTTTTCTTCTCGGGCCGCGACTGTAGGGCCTTCATCGACAGCCCAATGCGCCGTTCATCGGGATCGAGCGAGACGACCTTGGCCTCGACCGTGTCCCCTTCCTTGATAAAGTCGGTGACGCGGAACACGCGACCGTGCGAGAGTTCGCTGATGTGAACGAGCCCTTCGACTCCCGGCTCAATCTCGACAAACGCGCCAAACTCCATCACGCGCGTCACACTGCCGCGGGCAATGCTGCCGACCGGGTACTTATCCTGAATGTTGGTCCAAGGGTCGCCTGCCAAGTCACGCAGCGTCAGGCCGACCTTGCGGGTCTCGCGATCGATCTTGCGTACCAACACCTTGACGCTGTCTCCCACCTTGAGCAACTCGTTGGGATGCTTGATGCGCTTCCAACTCATCTGACTGATGTGGATCAGGCCGTCGACGCCGCCCAGGTCGACGAACGCGCCGAAATCCATCAGGCTGCGAACGGTCCCTTCGCGAACTTGACCTTCTTCCAGCTCGGTCCAGAGCTTCTCGCGCGCTTGCGACTGTTCGTACTCGACCACCGCGCGACGACTCACGACCAGATTGCGTCGATCGGGATTACACTCGGTCACCAAGCAGGTGAGCTTCTGGCCCACGAAGGTCGACAGGTCCTCGACGCGATAGGGCGAGACTTGTCCGGCCGGCATGAACGCGCGCAGGTTGCTGACCTCGCACTCGAGGCCTCCCTTGTTGTGCCCCGTCACGCGCACCTCGACGAACATCCCGTCGCTGATCTCGGACCAGTCGCCCACTTGCACGGCGCCTTGCGGCAAGCGGATTTGGTAGATCGCCTCCTCAGGCAAGTAGCGATCGACAATCACCTCGACGATCGCGCCGATTTCGGGCGGATCCGTGAACTGCCGCAACGAGAGCACGCCTTGATTGCGCCCCCCCAGCTCGACGAACACGTCGTCGTTATGCACCATCGCCACACGCCCCTGGCATTTTGACTCGGGCGGGATCTCGCGATTGGCTTTGTCTCCCTTGTCGACGAGCAGGTCGTCGACCGTCGCATCGCCAAAAGCGGCGACGAGCTCCAACTCCATCTCGTCGCTCATTCGCTGGCGACGATTCGGAACGGCGACCTTGGCCTTGGGCTCAGGTCGTTCTTCGCCCCCTTTGAACTGGGCCTTGGCCCGCACCGGACCACTGCCGGCTCGTTGAGTGCCAATGCGAACGCGATTGTCTTTCGACTCGTTTGCTTCGCCCGTGAGCGGAACATCGACAGCAGGGACGTCAGCGGGAACGGGCGAATTCGGATCAGAACTCATGATGGTGTCGGTTACCCAGGTCAAAAGAGCTTGCGCAGGAAAAAAATTCAGGGAATTTGTCAGTGTAACGGCGCGTCACAAGGTCGGGTAGAGTTTCCGCTCGACTCGTAAAAAAAGTGCCGGGCCAAGTTCAATTATTCCGCCACCGAGACGAATTACCCCTGAAATACGAGTCACGATCGATCCGCTCGACCGCCCGGCTTGACCGATGATAACCCGAACCCGAGGAAATCGAGCTTTACAAATGAACTATAGCATAACCAGACTGAGGGGGTGCGATTCGCGACGGGTGTTGATTACGATGGAATTCTTGCCCTATTTAAACTGAAACCCGACCCCGGTCGACAATGCGTTTCGATCCCCAAATATATGGCGCGGACCTTGCCCCACTGCTGGCTGGGGAGCGCCGCGCCGAGTTGGGGCCCGGTCGAGCCTCCGCCACGCTCGAAACGACCCTCACGCGACTGCTCGACGATTCTCGGCTCGCGGGACAGCGGGTGGTCGATCCGACTTGGGCCGACACCTGTCGCGCCGCGTTGTGGCTGCACTTCGATTTTCTCGATCGCGCACATCACATCAGCCAGCAAATCGAAACGTCAGAGGGGAGCTACTGGCACGGCATGATGCACCGTCGCGAAGGGGACTACAGCAACGCCAAATATTGGTTCCACCAGGCCGGAGCGCATCCGATCGAAGCTGAGCTAAACGCAGCAGCCCAGGCGGCGGCGATCGCGGCCGAGCAGACCGAGCCACTGCCGCACGTGGCACGCTACTTGCTCGAGCAGACGACCTGGAGCGCATCGCGGTTCGTGGATTTGTGCGCCGCGATCGTAACTCAAGGCGCGCCATGCGCCGCGCTGGGTCGTGAAATTCAGTGGCTCGAATGGCAGTTACTCTTCGACTACGGTTGGCAGCGAGCCGTGAAGCCCCACTTGACGGTGTCGACGTGAGCGATGGTTGAGACGGCGGAAACGTTTGAAACCAGACCACCATTTAAAAACCGAGATCTCGACGAAAGTAGTTCAACATGCCGTTTCAGTTCTATTGCCCACAGGGTCATTTGTTGCAGGGGGACGAGTCGCAGATGGGGCGACAGAGTCAGTGCCCGTTGTGCGGTTCACTGTTCGTCGTACCGATGATGAATCCGGGAATGGGTCAGAGCGGCATGGGCGGTCCTCCCGCGCCACCGCCACAAGAAGAGTTTGTGCAGCCAGAGATTGAGCCTGAACCGGAGCCCGAGCCCGAACCGGAACCCGTCGAGCCGGAGATTCCCGAGCTGGTGCACATCCCCTGCCCGAACGGTCACGTGCTCGAAACGCCTTCCGATATCCTTGGCAAACGGGCGCTCTGTCCGCACTGCCATCAACAGATGGACTTGCTCTACGAAAACAGCTTGGAATACAAGCGGAAGATCGAGCAGGAACGTCAACAGAAGGAAGAAGCGGTCAATCAGGCGTTCGTGACATGGTCGATTCGCGCGGCGATCGGCGTGGGCGTGTCGTTCGTGTGGATGCTCTTGTGGGCGTTGGTCGTGAAGCCTATCTTTCACGAGGAGTTGGAAGGCGTGTCGGTCGTGTGGTGGTTGGCGAGCGGCGCCGCTCTGGCTGCGATCGTGCTATTGATTATGAATTGGAAGCGCGGCAAGAAAACGCGTCGCGGCAAATAAGCTGCCCGCCGCTGTCAGCCCTCCTCGACCGGTAAACCCTCGACATGAACACCGGCCGATTGCTTGTGCTTGCCGCGGCGTTCTTCTGGAGCATCAACGGCTTCTTTGTCAAATCGCCCACGTTCGAGAACTGGCCAAGCGACTCGCGCGGTTTAGCGCTCGCGTTTTGGCGCGCCATCTTCGCGGTCGCTTGCCTGCTGCCGCTCGTCCGACGCGTGCAATGGGATGTGCGGATGATTCCGATGGCGCTCAGCTTCTGGCTGATGAACTGCACCTTTCTGCCCAGCATGACGTACACCACCGCGGCCAACGCCATCTGGCTGCAAAACACCGCGCCGCTCTGGGTGTTCCTCTCCGGCTTGTGGCTCTACCACGAGCCGTTCGATCGCCGCAATTTGATCCCGCTCGTCTCGGGTCTCGCCGGCGCGGCCGTGATCATGGTGTGCGAGTCGATCTATGTCGTCAGCCCCTCGGCGTTGTTGGGCGTCGGGTTGGGGACCCTCAGCGGCGCGTTCTATGCCGTGGTGGTCGTTTCGCTCCGCCGACTGCACGCCTTCGACGCCGCTTGGCTGATCGTGATCAATCAATCGACCTCTGCACTGCTGTTGTCCCCCTACGTGCTCACGCATTGTCCGTTGCCCGAGGGAAACCAGTGGGGCATGCTCATCGCCTTCGGCGTGTTGCAGTTGGCAATTCCGTATTGGCTGTTTGCCCAGGGACTTAAACGGATCCCCAGCCAAGAGGCCGCGGCGATCGGCTTGCTCGAGCCGCTATTGGTGCCGCTGTGGGTTGCGTTGGCCTGGGGCGAGCTGCCGGCGGTCTGGACCTTTGCCGGCGGCGGTTTGATCCTGCTGGGATTGGGGTTCCGATATCTGCGTTCGACGCCCCCAAGGGCGATCGAGTGCGACAACGGCCCGGCAGGTTTAAGCGATCGCTAGAATCGTTACGAGCCGGCGCGGAAAACTTTAGCAACTACGGTTTCGCGTGGCAGAAATTCTTGAGTCGCTCGGGCCGCACGTGTTAGACCAAGGTTGTACTTGGCTTTGATCTGGATTCACATCACGCAGCGAGCGAGGTCGACAATGTCCGACTCATTGGGCAATACATGGTTTGGCGGTGGTGAAGCCACTTACACACCCAGCTACGATGGCTACCCTTCGCCCACGGCTTGGCGTGCCCCGATTGTCGCGCCGATCGTGCGGCCCGCGATGTGGGAACGACTCAACGCGCTGGCAGCGCATGTTGCGGTGCTCGACGAGCGCGGCGAGATTTTGGCCATCAACGATGCTTGGCGCAACTTTGCGAATGAAAATGGCATGTGCAGTTCAAGCCACGGTGTCGGCATGAACTATCTTCAGGTTTGCGATCACACCAGCGGCGACGCAGCGCGCGAGGCCCAACTGGTCGCCGACGGAATTCGCGATGTGATCAACGGGCGCTATGCGAGCGTGTACCTGCGCTATAGCTACGAGACCGATGATCGACGGCATTTGTTTGCCGTCCGAGTGAGTCGAGTGCGCGAGTCTCTGGCGCCGCGGATCGTTGTCTCGCACGAGCGGATATTCTGAGCAGGTCGAGACAATAATTCTCCGAACCGGCACGTCGGTCGTTGGTACCACGGCGGCAGAGCCGCCCCGGCTTGGGGCACCCAGTCTTGCGCGTGGCCGACCTAGGCTTGTTCACCACGGGTCTCGCTAACCACTGCCCCATTAAAAACTTAGAGCCGTCCAACCCACGTGAGTTGGACGGCTCTTTCTCGTTGTTGCCAGCAAAATTGGGCGGGGCGTCGAGAGCCATCGTCTAGGCCAGAGTCATTGCGACTCGGCACACGACGAGGCAATTAATCGACGCGCCGAAGAAGAAGTTACTTCTTCTTCTTGGCAGCCTTCTTGGCAGCCTTCTTGGCAGCTTTCTTCTTGGCCACGTTCACATCCTCCAAAAAAGTTAGGTGAAACTTCGTCCGGAGAAAAATGAGTCCCACTGATCCACTAAAAATTCTGTATTGACCAGAGCTTCCGTGAACCGTGTTGAACTCTCCCGACGTCATCGCACCCGAAACATAGAAACCAACTTCCTATCGCTTCGTCGTACTGACCACTTCCCTAGGTTGCGATCAGCCACAACGTCTTAGCCAAACAGACATAGACTGCTTTCTTCTGTGTAGTTGTACGAATTATCGAAATCTTGGCAACATGAATTTTACTGAAATTTGAATTTTTTATCTTTTCTTCGTCGTGAGGTTCTGCTTAACAACGCGCCACATCATCTGGACCACGCTTCAATACAATGACAACGCGCTCGCATCGGCGCCGCGCCACTGCGGCTGCGCGCCACGCTGTGTGTAGCCAAACAACCGTCGTTCATCGGGCACCAAGAAACGCCATCGCAACCATTCCAACGGCGATACACCCGCACGCATAATCGACGATTTCACTCCGGAAAATCGCGATAAATACACACCCCACGCCGTCGACCAATGGCGCAGACGAATATGAATCGGATCGACGCCAAACCAACTCGGCTCGGGCCGCGCGAACGTGATCGCATGTCGCGCGGCGAGTTGCTCGAGTGCCGTGTTCAACTGCTCGGCGCGGTGAATCATCTCGTGCAAACTCAAGCGACAGCGAGGCATCAACAGCGTGCGAAAAAAATAATAGCGCGCGGCGTCCAAATCTCGCAACGAAGCGAGCGGCAATCCTGTCAAGACAATCTCAGCTCTCTGTCTTAACAGCCGAGCAATGCATTCATCGACCCACTCGACGATCTGATCGACGCCGACATGATAGGCGATGTCGTTCCCAATGTCGGTCAACAGCGCCATCGTTGGCAACGGTGGTCGCTCTTCCAAGGCGCGCCATAGCCCACACGTCACCATGCCCGGCAGCGAACGAACGAGCACCTGACTCCGCAACCCATACGATCGACCGTGCCCCGTCGCGATCAGCATGTCCAGCGGCTCGTTCCAGGCCTGCTGAGCCAGCCGCGCCAGGGGGTTGAGTCCGCGGGCCACGTTGCTGGCCCCCAACACCACGAGCCGACGTGTTGGGCCCCCGGTTACCATCGTCCCCATCCGCCGCTTTGCATTTGCTGGTAACTAGTTACGGCAAGGTAACCAAACATCAGGCCGACGAACATATTCTGCTGCTGGAGGGCCCAAAAGGCGATGGCCGCCCCAACCAAGACGGACAAACCGAGCGACTGTTGCAGGGCATTCCCCGTGCTGTAACGAAGAAACAACGCCCGCGACACTTGACCACCGTCGAGCGGATACACGGGCAACAGGTTTACCAGCCCCCAATAGATATTGATGTAGAGCATATCGTTCACAAGCAGCCAGAGATGCTTGTTTTGAATCAAGCCGACGCTCCAACTCGGAAAGAACGATGGGCCAAACTGAACGCTCGCACTAATGTTCGCGGCATGCAGCATGACGATTACGAACGTCGCCAGGAGAAACCCAGCACCAGGACCCGCCAGCGCAATCACCACATTCGGCAATGTCCCACGCCAAGTCTGCCCATGCGGGATCGCCAGTCCGCCAAAACCATGCAACACGATGTGTGACGAGCTGCCGTAGTAACGAAACGCCAGGGCATGCCCCATCTCATGCACCACGATCGACACGAACAAGGCCAGCAACCAGACGAGCACCACATCCGGCTTCGCGCCCGTATTGGCCGAGAACAGCAGGCTGACGATCCAGAAAAACGGATGCACCCGGACGCGAATTCCGCCGAGCGAGAAATTCACGTCGTAATCGGTGGGGGGCGGTTCGGCGATCATCTCAGCACAAATTCCTCAAGGGTCCTACGGTCGAGAGCGTTCGAGCGTCAGTCTAGCACGCCCTGGCGAATCGCGGCCAAGTGTCGCTCGTACTCAACGTCGGCGCCGCAACTGCTCTCGACTCGTAACGACGGAGCATAATGCGGCCGTGGCACGCTGGGCCGACGCCTCTCGACCACCGCGACGATGCGCTGGGCTGCGGCGCGAGACGCCCCACCCTGGCTCACTTCAGCGCGCAACTCGTCGAGTTGCGCCACCCGCTGTTGCCGAGCCGACTCATCCGTCAACCAGTGCGAGAGTTGCTCGGCCAGTGCCTCCGCGGGGTCGGCGACCGTCAGATGCTCAGGAAACAGCACGTTGTTTCCGGCCGCCGCTCGAGTGACCTCGTCCGTCGCGCGCGGCACGAACGGGTCGTCTCTCGCCAACAGATTCACCAGCGTAATGTAGCGTGTTTTCCGCAACTGACGTTGCAGCCACAGGCCAAACTTCGTCGTCCGATACACAATCACCGTGGGCTTCAGGTGGTACAGCAATTCGAGCGACACGCTCCCCGACACCGCCAGACAACACGTGGCCAATTCGATCAACTCCGCCGTGCGTCCCAGATGCACCTCGATATCCAAACCGCTCTCGGCAACCTGTTGGCGAGCGAACTCGGCTTGATGTTCCTTAAAAGCGGCGATGGCAAACCGCACGTCGCCGAGGCGCTGCTGGATGAGCCGGGCGGCTGCGAGCATCGAGGGCAGGTTTTGAGTCACCTCTTGCGTCCGCGACCCGGGCAGCAGTGTGACCAGCCGACGCGACTTGGCCTGCTGGGCGGTCATGAACTCGGCGTCGAGCGTTCGCTCGCGCAACTCATCGAAGTACGGATGCCCAATGAACTCGGCCGGGCAGTTTTGTTCGCGGTACCACTGGGCCTCGAACGGCAAGCCGCACAGCACGTGGTCGACGAAGCGCCGCATCTTGTTGACTCGCCAGCGAGCCCAGGCCCATACCTGGGGCGGTGAGTAGTAAAACACGGGGATGCCATGCGCCTTGGCGCGACGGGCAATCCACCAATTGAAGCCCGGGTAATCGATCAGCACGACCGCATCGGGCCGGTGATGTCGGAAGTAACGATCCGCGCGGCTCAGCAGACCCAGGAACACGTGCAGGTTGAGCAGTACGCGGGCGATCCACATCACGGCCCATTGCGTCAGGTCCTCGTGCAACACGCAGCCGGCTTGGGCCATGCGCGGGCCACCGTAGCCGACCGCCTCGATATCCGGGCGCAGGGCGGTCAGTTCGCGAATTAAATTCGCCCCATGCAAATCGCCGCTAGGCTCGCCGACCGAAAAGAAAATGCGCATCGACCGCTGGCACTCCGTTGCTCCAACTCCGTGTATCACGCCACGTCAGTATGGCAAACCGGGCAAAATTCGCCCAGCCGAGTTGTTATCGTTCGCCGCGATGCTCTTCCGTTCGTCGCGCTCCGCTGCGTGAGCGCGGCGAACGAGGAGGCATGACTGGACGAACTACCCGCCCGCTTGCATCAAATCCTTCGCCACGGCCGCGATCCGATCGGACAAGGCCTGCTTGGTCGCATCCAGATTGTGCAATTGCTCGGCCGGCTCATAAGCGAAGCAGTAGAACTTCACTTTCGGCTCGGTGCCCGAGGGGCGAACCGCGACATAGTTCCCCTCGGCTTCGAGATCGAACATGACCATATCCCCCTTGGGGGCCTCGAGCGGCTCCGGTGTTCCGCCGGGGGCGTACTGCACCCGATTCAAATAGTCGCGCACCCGCACGACCTTGAGTCCCCCCAGTGTCCGCGGCGGAGTGGCTCGTAGCGTGGCCATGAGTTGCCGCATCAGTTCCATCCCCTGGCTACCCGGCAACATGCGGTTGATCGTCTGTTCGACATGGCAACCATGCTGCCAGTAGAGCGAGTCGAGCTTCTCGTGCAATGTTTGCCCGGCCGCTTTGACCTTGGCGGCCAACTCGGCCATCAACAGACACGCGACGTTGCCGTCCTTGTCTCGCGCGTACTGACCCACGAGATAGCCGTGCGATTCTTCGCAAGCATAGACAAAGCTGTTGGGCCCCTCGGCATCGATCGTTTGAGCAATGTACTTATACCCAACATGCAAGTTGCCGCAGGTCCTTACGCCGTAGCTGTCGGCAATCCGCCGCACCATGTCGGTCGTGACCAAGGTTTTCACGACGTAGTCGCCTGGCTTGGCTCCTGCGCGGCCGCCGCGTCGTTCGAGCGCGTAGTCGGCGAGCATCACGCCGATCTGGTTGCCCGTAAAGGTCCGCCATTCGCCCCCCTTGTTGAGCGGCGCGGCCACACCGAGCCGGTCGGTGTCGGGATCCGTCGAGATCACAATGTCGGCGCCGATCTCCTTGGCACGGGCAATCGGGCCATCGAAGGTCTGCGGGTTCTCGGGATTCGACACATGCCCCGGGACATTCGGAAAATGGCCATCTGGCTCGGCGGTGGGACCGTAGAGTTCGACGTCCTTAAAACCGGCCTGGGCCAGGATGGGCATCACACTGTAGCGGCCGACACCATGCATCGACGAGTATATGATCTTGATGTCACGTGGCCCCGGCGTGCTTTGAGCCAACACGGCTTGGTTGTACGCCGCGTCGACTTCCTGTTGGCACATGACGACCTTGCCTTGCGAGACGGCCTCGGCGAAGGGGAGCTTCTGGATCCCTTGCACCTTGCCCACCGCGTCGATCACCCCCTTGTCATGCGGCGGCAACAATTGCTCGCCGTGACACCAATACACCTTCACGGCATTGTCGCTCGGCGGATTGTGGCTGGCCGTGACCATAATGCCCGTGATGCATTGTTTCATCCGCACGGTAAACGACAGCTCGGGAGTACTGCGATAGCCGTCGAGAAAAAAGACCTTAAAGCCATTCGCGGTCAGAATACTCGCACACAACTCGGCAAAGTGCCGCGAGTTGATCCGCGTGTCGTACGCGATCGCGCAGCTCCAGGGGCCCGTGGGCTGCTGCTGCTTCACATAGTCGGCCAACCCCTGGGCACTCTCGCCGATCGTCCGATCGTTGATGGCATTCGAGCCGAAGGGATACATTTTTCCGCGGCGTCCTGCCGTGCCGAACGGAATCACCGTCCAAAAAACGTCGTCGAGTTCTTTCCAGCGACTTTGCTCGATGTGCTCGATGATCGGCGGCACATAGTCGTCGAACCGTGGCTCGGTAAGCCAAGCCTGCAAGTTGACCCGTGCCGAGGCGGATAGTTTCTTCTCGGCAACAGCCTGTTCGACAGCTTCGAGTGCGGCAGTGATATTCATGGCGCTATCTACGTAATCAAGTTGCGAAAGGGCACCTCATCCCGTCGCCGCGAATCGCGCTTGCTCGATTGCACCGCTCGACGGTAGAACAGCCAGAGTTATACGACTTTCCGCGTCGTCTCGGGAGGGGTTGCGTGACCGCGCGGGGTCGCAGGCCGATTTCCTCGATTCGATGGCGAACTCCGCTCATGAGCGACCCGATTATCAGCGTTTCCGGCTTGCGAGGCATCCTGGGCATATCGCTCACGCCCGAGTTGGCAGCCCGCTATGCCTGTGCTTTTGCCGCTTTGGCACCCCGGGGGAGTATTGTGCTCACCCGTGACGGTCGAGCCAGCGGCCGGATGCTGTGCGATGCGATTCGCGCCGCGCTGCAAGCCGTCGGACGCAACGTGCTCGACGCCGACGTGGCCGCCACTCCGACCACAGGTGTGTTGGTGCGGCACCTCGGCGCAGCCGGCGGAATTCAAGTCTCCGCGTCGCACAACCCGCCCGAGTACAACGGCCTGAAACTGTTTAGCGCCGAGGGGCGCGTCATCTCGGCCGAGGCTGGCCAGCGCGTGATCGACCGCTACCGCCACGGCTCGCCCGAGTGGGTCGAGTACCCACAGCTCGGCCGCGTCTCGACCGTCGTCGCGGCGGCCGACGCCCATCTGCAACTCATTTTGCCCACCGTGAACATCGAGCGTATCCGAGCACGCCAGTTCAAAGTCGTGCTCGACGCGAACCACGGCTCGGGCAGCCTCTTGGGCGTGGCGCTGCTCGAAGCTCTCGGCTGCGACGTGATCGTGCTTGGCGGTTACCCCGACGGGGCGTTTGAGCATCCGCCCGAACCCACGGCCGAGAACCTCGCCTCGGTTCTGTCACAAATCCCCGCCGAGAGCGCCGATGTCGGCTTCTGTCAGGACCCCGACGCCGACCGACTAGCCGTGATCGACGAGCGTGGGCAATACATCGGCGAAGAGTACACACTGGCCCTGTGCGCTGACCACGTGCTGCGACACCAGAGCGGCGCGGTCGTGACCAACTGTTCGACAAGCCGGATGACTGAAGATATTGCCGAGCGACACGGTGTGCCGTTCGAGCGGTCGGCCGTTGGCGAGGCCAATGTCACCGCGGTCATGGAGTCGCTCGAAGCGGTGCTCGGCGGCGAAGGGAACGGCGGCGTGATCGACCCGCGCGTGGGACTGGTTCGCGACAGCTTTATCAGCATGGCGCTCATTCTCGACGCACTCGCCGAGCGCGAGACGACCGTCAGCCGCTGGGTCGCCGAGTTGCCGCGCTACGAAATTCACAAAACGAAAGTCCGACTGGCCCCCGAACGGTTGACAGCAGCGCTCGATGCCCTGCGCAGCCATTTTAAGTCGGCACAGTTCAGCACACTCGACGGACTGCGTCTCGATTGGGATGGAAAGTGGCTGCTGGTCCGTGCGAGCAACACCGAACCCATCGTTCGCATCATCGCCGAGGCCCGCACGATCGCCGACGCGCAAACGCTTTGCGATCAGGCGGCCGATGTGTTGCGCGCATTCAACTGAGCGCGGTGATTCATGCCTCTTCCCAAGCCGGCGGCTCCGCCGCCGAAATGCGGCGACGGAGTCGCCGGCTTGGGGAGGGGTTTATTTCAGCTGACTCACCATCCCCAGCACAAACTTAGCAAGCCGATCGCTGGCCACGAGCGCAGCCTCTTTGAGCTGCCACATGTCTTTGATACTCGCAGGTCGTTGCCACAGCGCGGCAGCGGCCGCGCCCAACTGTCGACCGAGCGACTTTTGTCGCACGAGCCGCTCGATATCCTCGGGCAGTTCATCCTCGACCGTGTCGCTAATCACCCGCACGGCGAGGAACCGCACCTTGTGTTCGCGGCAGACCTGCGCCACGGCCCAAGTCTCCATGTCGACGGCCAGCGCTCCGTGCTGCTCGCCGAGTGCGCGCTTCTCGGTGGACGTGCGGACGAGGCTGTCCACGGTCACCAGCGTCCCCAGGTGCAGTCCCGGCATCTTCGCCGCCTCGTCGGCGCTCATCTTGAGATCGATCGAGCAGCGCTGGCCGCCGGGCTCGACGAGCCCCGTCGCCAACACGATGTCGTTGCGCTTCAAGCCGGGCCGCAAGGCGCCTGCGAAACCGGCCGAGATGATCCAGCGGGGCTTGTGTCCTTCGAGCAGGTGCTGCGTAGCGCGCGTGGCACACTCGCGTCCGACGCCCCCTTCGATGAGCACGACCTGCAGCCCCTTCCAGCCCCCTTGTCGCACGACGCCCTGTGGACTCTCGATCGCCAGCACGCCATCGAGTCGGTCGATCAGCCCGCCCGCCTCGATCCCCAGCGCGAACACGATCCCCACGTCGGCGTCGATCGGCGGCGGAGCCGGTGCCGCGGCGGCGTCGGCCTGCGCGCTGACCGCCTCGTGCAATTGAGTTTGCACTTGCTCACGAATCCAATTTTGCAACAGGACTTGCCACACAGGCTCGACTCCTCAGTTAGGCGATTCACACGTTTCATGATCGACGAGGAGCGACGGCTTGTCTATGGCCGACATTTCGAGTTGCCGGGGATTGTTCGTCGTCGCGGGGCGCTTTACGATCAGCGCCATGAACACACCCCAACTCCGCTTCACCGGTCGGCTCGTGTTGAGCAACCGCGTTTGTGACGCCGGCACGCTCGATGTGACCGACGGTTATATTACCTCGGTACGCGAGGGGAGCCCCTCGGATCAACTTACGACGACCATTGATGCCGGCGACGGCTATATCGTGCCAGGCTTTATTGACGTCCACGTCCACGGTGGCTGCGGCGCCGACTTCATGGACGGCACGTCCGAGGCCTTCAGCACCGCGCTGCGGGCCCATGCGCGTCACGGCACGACGAGTCTGGCCGTAACGACGACCGTCGCCCGGCACGATCAAATCTTGCGGGCCCTTGAGCTGACGCGGCAATTCATGAAGCAGCCGGACGAGGCCGGCGCGCGAGTTTTGGGGGCTCACTTCTATGGCCCGTACTTCCGTTATGAGGCCCGCGGAGCCCACCCGGGCGGCGAGATCCGCGACCCCATCGCGGCCGAGTACGAACAGTACCTCGAATATGCCGACGCGCTCGTCACCTGCACCGTGGCTCCCGAACTGGACGGGGCCGAAGGCTTTGTCCGCGCCTGTACTCGTCGCGGCATTCGCACCAACGTCGGTCACTCCTGGGCGACGTTCGACCAGATGGCGCAGGCCGTCGCCTGGGGCGTGCGGCATATCGATCACCTCTACTGTGCCATGAGCGACAAAACTCGCTTGCGGCAATCGCAGATGTTTCCGATGCGCGGTGGCGTGCTCGAGGCCACGTTCTATTTCGACGAACTGACCACCGAAGTCATTGCCGACGGCAAGCACCTCGACGCGGGCTTGCTCCTGTTGGCGCACAAGCTCAAAGGACCCGACAAGGTGGCGCTCGTGACCGACGCGAATCGCGCGCTCGACATGCCCGACGGCGCGTACCTGATCGGCCCGCTCGATGGTGGCGAGCCGCTCATCAAACGCGACGGGGTCGGCATGATGCCCGACGGCAAAGCCTTGGCCTCGAGCGTCGAGGGGATGGATCACATGCTCCGTACGTATTTGACCCTCACCGGCTGTCCGCTGCACGAGGTCGTGCGGATGGCGACCCTCACACCGGCCCGGATCGCCGGGGTCGATCAGACACTCGGCAGCCTCACGGTCGGCAAGCGGGCCGACATCGTCATTCTCGACCGCGATTATCGCGTTCAACGCGTGTTTCGCGACGGCCTCGAATTGCCCCGTTCGTAATCTCAGGAGACGCACTCATGCCGCTACGGCTGGGCATGTTGGGAATGTGGCATGTTCACGCTACGGGCATCGTGCGGCAGATCGCCACGCATCGCGATGAATTCGAGCTCGTTGCGTGTTATGACGCCGACACGGCCGTCGTCGCGCAGCGGCAAACCGATTGGGCGCCGATCCTCGGTCCGCTGCCGATCGTGTCGAGCGCCGCAGAACTTTTGCGGCAGCCGCTCGATGGCATCGTGGTCGAGGGGCGTGTATTCGAGAACGTCGCGTTGGCGCAGCAGGCCGTCGAGGCCGGCCATAGCGTGCTGCTCGAAAAGCCCGCGGGGGTCAACCTGGCCGACTTCGAGCGACTCGCATCGAGCGCTCGGCAACGAGGCTTGCACGTGCAGTTGATCTATTTGTTCCGCTACATGTCGGCGGTGCGCGAGCTTATGAGCCGCGCGCAACGAGGCGACTTTGGCCAGCTCTACGAGTTTCGCGGACGATTGCCCAAGGACCTCCGTGACTACGCGCGCAATGAGGCCGAGCTGGGACACTACGCCGGGGGTATCTACTTCGAGATGGCTGGGCACCTGATCGATTTTCTCGTCGCGCTCTTGGGTCCACCGCGACGCATATCGAGCGCGCTGGCGCACCATCACGCGGTGAGCGGCTCGTTCGTCGACAACGGCGTCGCTTGGTTCGAGTGTGAACGGGGAATCGGTATCGTCGAAGTACCGGCTCTGGAAATCGTCCCCGATCAACGCCGCATCGAGCTGTACGGAACGCTCGGCGCCGCGGTGATCCCGCACCTTGGCAGCGGACACTTGTCGAATCAGACCACACAGCCGCTGGATGTGTACAGCGCCGCGAGCGGCCGCTGGGAGCGGCTCGACATTCCGGCCGCGACATTACAGATTGCCGACCTGCGAGAGTTCGCGGCGGTCGTGCGCGGGCAGAAACAGCCCGACTACTCACTCGATCACGATCGGATCGTACAGCAAGCGCTCGTCGAGTCGGCCGGCATGACGCGGACGGTGTCGTCTTAACCGAACTTGTGGACCCGGGGCCGATCGAGAACGTGCGGCGCGGGAGTCCTCGCGTTCGTGATGTTCTCGGGCAGCACGCTGCGTGGCCGCTCGATTAAATCCGCTGCTTGGAAATTGAGCAGTTCGCGAACGATGTACAACGGTCGGCCTTTGAGTTCGTCGTACATGCGTCCCACGTAGTCGCCGATCAGCCCCAACACCCCGAGCACGACGGCATTCAACAGCAGTTGCGAGGCGAGCAGTCCGCTCCAGAGCGGCACTTCCACCGCAGCACTCGACCACTGCCAGACGACATAGCCCAGCAGTGATACGCCCAGCAGGGCACAGACGGCCGAGAGCCCATACGCCAGCCGCAACGGGAGTGATGAGAACGAGGTGATCGCTTCCCAGGCGACTCCGCAGAGCTTGAGCAGCGAGTATTTGGTGACCCCTGCGGCGCGCGCGGGGCGTATGAATGGAATCGCCGTTTGCTTGAATCCGAGCCAGGCGATCAATCCGCGCACAAACCGATGCTGCTCGCGTAAGCGCACGAAGGCGTCGACCACGGGGCGGCTCATGAGTCGGAAATCGCTGACGTTCTCAGGCATCTCACGATGCACGAGCTTTTGCATTAGCCGATAGAACGTGTTGGCCGTGACACGTTTGATCCACGACTCGCCTTCGCGGCGGATGCGCTGAGCATACACAACATCGTAGCCTTCCTCGAACTTGGCGAGCATGTCGAGGATCAGCTCGGGCGGATCTTGCAGGTCGGCGTCCATGACCACCACGGCGTCGCCCCGGGCCAAGTCGGTCCCTACGGTCGTGGCGGTCTCGTGTCCGAAATTGCGTGCGAGTTGCGCCACCTTGAGCCAAGCGTATTGCTGCGTCGCCAAGGCCAGCACTTCGCCCGTCAAATCACGGCTCCCGTCGTTGACGATGAGCACCTCACACGCGGCGGGCAATTGAGGGATGAGTCGTTCAAGTCGCGCAAATAGCAAGGGCAGCACATCTTGCTCGTTGTACGCGGGAATAACGATGGATATGAGCGAGACCCGCGACAACGATAACCTCCTTGTTGACCCCACCTTTCAACACTCAAGATAGGCGATCGCCGGTCGCAGAACAATCGTGACAAATTGTCCTCCGTGCTAGCATGCGAACGATTGACGGTCTCGGCTAGGTCACCTTTTGCTAGGATGGGACACACGACCGACGAAAATAACGGTACGAATGATTCGCGACGGCGCGACAAGGGAGTTTTGCGTGAAAGTGTTGTTCGTGCATCCGAGTGCCCTGATGTACTCGGAAATCTATCTGCGCCTTGAGCCCCTGGGGTTAGAGCTGGTGGCGGCGGCGACACGCGCCGCGGGGCATGACGTGCAACTGCTCGATTTGCAAGCCGCGCGGCACGACGATCTGGCGCGCCTCGTACGCACCTGGCAACCCGATGCGGTGGGTTTCTCGCTCAACTATCTGGCCAACGTTCCCGAGGTGGTCGACCTGGCCAAGACCATCCGACAGCAGTTGCCCGAGTGCCTGATTTTTGTCGGTGGACACAGCGCCAGTTTCACGGCGGCCGAGATTTTAGAACATGCCGAGGGAGCGATCGACTGCGTCGTACGGGGCGAAGGGGAAGCCGTCACGCCGCAGCTGCTCGAAGCCGCACAGAGTGATCGACGGCAACTCAACAAGCTCCCCGGGGTCGTCACACTCGACGGAGCCGGTCCGCCGCCGCAATTCATCAAGCAGCTGGATGATCTGCGTCCCGCGCGCGACTTGCTCGCCCGGCGGAAAAAATACTTCATCGGCTCGCTCGATCCCTGCGCCTCGATCGAGTTCTCGCGCGGTTGCCCCTGGGACTGCACCTTTTGCAGTGCTTGGACCTTCTACGGACGAAGCTATCGCAAGGTAAGCGCCGAACATGCCGCGGAAGACATGGCCAGCATCGGCGAGCCGGGCGTGTTCATCGTCGACGACGTGGCTTTTATTCATCCCGAACACGGTCACGCCATCGCCGATGAACTCGAACGACGCCACATTCGCAAACAGTATTACCTCGAAACGCGAGGCGACGTGCTGCTCCGCAACCTTGACGTGTTCCGTCGCTGGCGCAAGCTCGGGTTGCAGTACATGTTCCTCGGCCTCGAAGCGGTCGACGACGAGGGGCTGAAAAAATTTCGCAAACGAGTCTCGCTCGGTAAGAATTTCGAGGCCCTCGAAGCCGCCCGCTCGCTGGGCATCATCGTCGCCGTGAACATTATCGCCGATACGTCTTGGGATCGCGAGCGGTTCGCCACCCTCCGCGAATGGGCCATGTCGGTCCCCGAGATTGTTCACGTCACGGTCAACACGCCGTACCCAGGCACCGAGACCTGGCAGACCGAGTCGCGGCGATTCACGACGCGCGACTATCGCCTGTTCGACGTGCAACATGCCGTCTTGCCGACGACCTTGCCACTGCGTGAGTTCTACGAGGAACTCGTGCTCACCCAGCAGGTGCTCAATCGCAAACACCTCGGGTTCTCGGCGCTGAGCAAGACGTTTGCACTCAGCGCGCGGCTGCTCGCTCAGGGGCAGACCAACTTTGTGCGCATGCTCTGGAAGTTCAACTCGGTCTATAATCCCGAACGACAGACGGCCGAGCACAGTAAGAGCGTGAAGTACTCGATGCGGTTGCCAGAACGTCCGGGCATGGCGATCGTGGACAAGGACGCGCTCTACGTGCATCATCCGGTTGCCGAAGTGACCGAGTCGTGACGCGACAAGGTCACGCCCCGGGGCGCCGCTCCTCGACGAGCGCCATCAGCCGCAGCACCACATCTTCGCGCCACGGCCGCGCCACGAACTGCACCCCCACCGGCAGACCGGAGCTGTCGGCCTCGACAGCCAGCGCGGCGCGCTCGACCCAATCGTGACTGGCGCGTCGGTCGCTCTCTTCGCCGCGGCGAACCGTGGTCCACGGCACGACCCCGGCCGGAAAACCGAGCAGGTTGGGCAGCATCACATAACTGGCCGCACTCGCCAAGTAGTCGAAACTACCATGCGTGAGCGCGACCAAGGCGTGCGGCGGACAGAGCAGCGCATCGTAACGATGTTCGTCGAGCGCGTGCTGCAACGTGCGAATGTACGCGCGGCACTCACGGGTCAGTCGCCAGAAATCGTCGGTTGTGCTCAAGCCGGTCGAGCGAATCATCGCCGCCAGGCCACGCTGTCCGATCAGGTTCAGCAGCCTACCGAGCAGCGGACGGATCCAGCCAGGCATGGCCCCTAATCGCACCAGTCGAGCAACCGTGGGGTTGCGAGGTCCGTCGGCCAGCAGACGGCGCGCATTGCGTCCACCGTCGGCACTGATGATGCGAAAGTACAGTCGCACCGCAGGCTTGAGTTGCGGTGGCGTAAAAGGCTCGACGGTCACGCCCGCATTTTGCAAGGCGGCCGCGGCCTCGTCGACCGCGCGGCGAACCGCGGGGCTGGCGCGAAACACGCCGTCGTCGCTCCAGTAGCCCACCCGCAACTTCGTGACATCAACTTGATCCATATCAGGCCAAGGAACCGGTGGCACCTGCGGGTCGAGCTGTTCGAGCCCTGGGGCCGCAAGCACCTGCATGGCCAGCGCCAGATCGGCGACCGAGCGGGCCAACGGGCCCGGCTGCACGCTCATCGCTTCGAGGCCGTCGAACGCCGAGGGACAACCGAGCGTCGAGAGACGTTGTGCCGTGGGCTTGAGTCCCGCGATGCCGCAGGCATGTGCCGGCTGTCGGATGCTCCCGCCAAGATCGCTTCCCAGCCCCAAGGGTGAGCCGAGCGCGGCAATGATCGCGGCCTCGCCACCGCTGCTGCCGCCAGGCGAGCGGTTCGCGCTCAACGGATGCCGCGTGCGACCGTAGAGCGGATTGTCGGTCTCGTGCATGAGCATGAGCTGCGGCACGTTGGTCTTGCCGAGGATGATGGCCCCTGCGGCTCGCAACCGCGCGACCAGCGGCGAATCGACCTTGGCGATACGGTCGCGCCACGAGTTTAAGCCCATCGTGGTTGGCAGAGCGGCGACATCAAAGCATTCCTTGATCGTCATCGGCACGCCTGCTAGCGGACCGAGCGACTCGCCACGTCGCCGACGCTCATCTTGTCCCCGAGCCGTGGCTCGGGCATGTTCAAAACAGCGCACGACCACGGCGTTCAACCGAGGGTCAACGGCCTCGATGCGAACGATATGCGCCGCGACAATTTCCTCGGCCGAGTTGAGTCCGTCGCGAAATCGTCGGGCCAACTCGACCGCGCTCAGACCGACCAGCGGCGACTCGACTCTCGGCAAGGCAGGATCGAGCGGCGGCAAATGCATTCGAGCCTCAGCGTCCCAGGAGTCGATCGACGGCCGCGCCGATATCGGCTTGCCGCATCAGGCTTTCGCCCACCAGCATCGCGTCGACTCCGGCCGACTCGAGCAACTTCACATCATCACGCGAGTGGATGCCACTCTCGGCGACGACGAGACACTCGTCGGGAATCGCTTCGAGCAGCCGCAGCGTGTGGTGCAGATCGACCTCGAACGTGTGCAGATTGCGATTGTTGATGCCCACGAGCGTCGCGCCGGCGTCGAGTACGCGCGGCAAATTGCTGGGCTCGTACAGTTCGACAAGCGGCGTAAGTTGAAGTTCCAATGCCCGATTGTGGAGTGACCGCAACTGACAATCGTCGAGGCACTCGGCGATCAGCAGCACGGCGTCGGCCCCGGCCGCACGGGCTTCAAGCAGTTGATAGGCGTCGAGAATAAAATCCTTGCGCAAGAGCGGTGTCGCCACGGCGGCGCGAATCAGCCGCAGATATTCGAGCGAGCCTTGAAAAAACGGTTCGTCGGTGAGCACGCTCAGGCACGTGGCCCCGTGCGTCGAGTAGGTCTCGGCGATCTCGACCGGGTGGAAGTCAGCGCGGATGATCCCCTTCGAGGGGCTGGCCTTCTTTACTTCGGCGATCAGTTTGATGCCCCCTGGGGCGGCGAGCGCGGCGAAGAAATCTCGCACGGCGGGAGCTTGCGCGACGCGCAGTTCGAGTTCGCGCTCGCTGCAACGCTCGCGCGCCGCGGCGATCTCGCCCCGCTTGGTGGCCACGATGCGTTCAAGAATGGTCGACATCGTTATTCGCGTCGCCAGCGAGTTTAGTGTTTGAAATGACGCCGACCGGTGAAGATCATCGGCAGCTTACGTTCATTGCACGCCGCGATCACCGCTTCGTCCTGCTTCGATCCGCCTGGCTGAATGATGGCCGCGACGCCCGCTTGGGCCGCCAGTTGGATCGAGTCGGGAAAGGGAAAAAAGGCGTCGGAGCCCAGCGCCGAGCCCTGGGCCCGCGCGGCCGCCTTGCTAATCGCAATCTGGGTCGAGTCGACGCGGCTCATTTGTCCGGCACCGACCCCCACCAGCGCGTTGTCTTTGGCAAGCACGATGGCATTGCTCTTCACGAACCGCACCAACTGCCAGGCGAAACGCAAGTCGGCCCACTGTTCACTCGTCGGTTGGGTTTCAGTCACGACGCGCCATTCACTCTCCGGATCGGCGAGCGTGTCGGCCGACTGCATCAGCATGCCGCCAGCGAGTTGCCGCAATTCAAACGACGCCACGGCGTCGTGAAGCGAGCCGACCTCGAGCAACCGGACGTTGGCTTTCCACTTCGGCTTGGTGGTCAGAATTTCGACCGCGGCTGGATCGAACGACGGGGCCACGATCGCCTCGATGAATCGGCCCGGCTCGCTGAGCACCTCGGCCGTCGCGGCATCGACCGCGTGATTGAAGGCGATGATCGAGCCAAATGCACTCACGGGATCGCCATCGAGCGCGTTGCGGGCGGCGACCGAAAGACGCTCAGCACACGCCGCGCCGCAAGGATTGTTGTGCTTGATCACGGCGGCCGCCGGAGACCCGATGCCACGGACAATCGCCAGCGCGCTATCCAGGTCGAGCAAGTTGTTGTACGAGAGCTCTTTGCCATGCAGTTTACGGGCCGACACGAGACTGTCGCTCAACGCGCCCGGCGCCGAGTACACGGCCGCCGCCTGATGCGGATTCTCGCCGTAACGTAAAACCTCTTGCCGCGAGAGGGTCACGCGCAGCTGCGATGGAAACGGACCGTCGGCCGCGGGCCGCTCAAAATAGTTGGCGATCGCCGAGTCGTAGCGGGCAGTATGAGCGTAGGCCTCGCCGGCCAACCGGCGACGCAGTTCGTAGGTCGTGCCTCCTTGCTGTAACTCGGCGAGCACGGCCGGATATTGGCTCGGACAGGTGACGATCGCCACGAAGGCATGGTTCTTGGCCGCGCCGCGTACCAACGACGGACCACCGATGTCGATGTTCTCGATCACCTCGGCGTCGGCCACGCCGGGCTTGGCGACCGTCTGCTCGAAGGGGTAGAGATTGACCACCACGAGGTCGATCAACTCGATGCCATGCTGCTGGGCGAGGTGCAAATCTTCCTCGACATTGCGGCGAGCGAGGATGCCGCCATGAATTTTCGGGTGCAGCGTTTTGACCCGGCCGTCCATCATCTCGGGAAAGCCGGTGTAGGCCGACACCTCGCGGACCTTGAAGCCTTTGGATTCAAGGAACTTGTGCGTCCCTCCGGAGCTGATGAGTTCAACCCCTTGAGCGACAAGCCCGGCGGCCAACTCGGCCAGTCCCGACTTGTCACTAACGCTGATGAGAGCTCGGGCGATGCGAATACGAGACATGAGATCGTGAAGTCCGCGCTACTAGTAAAACGGTTCGAGAGATTGCAGAACCGGAGTCTAGCAACTTTGCGGCGGCTCGTAAAACGGGCCCGTGGTCACGAGGAGAATCGGAGAACGAACGGGAACCACAGATGAACACCGATGAACACAGATGGGAAATGGGTGGAGGAGTGGTCCACAAACGGACAGTTCACACGACAGCGTTTCATCCTTCATCCTTTCCAATCCGTGTTCATCGGTGTTCATCTGTGGTTCCAACCCTCCTCTGTGTTTCCTGCTCGGGCGATTACATCGTCGCGGGCGCTTCGCCGGCGGGAGTGTCTGACGGCGGCGGAGCGGCGGGCTTCTCCGGCGGTGGGGCTTTGTGATCGAGTGGTTTGGTCAACTCGATCTCGCGCAGGCATTGCACGAGTCCCTGCGGTGTCGCCAGGTAGAGACGATCTGTGCGGTCGTTGACGAGTGAGACTTGGCAGAGTTCGCTGGAAAGCGTGCCCAACAAGCCGCCGGTCGCCGCGTCGAGAATCAACAAGCGATGGATCGTGTCAAAGGCGTAGACCCGGGCCTGGCTGGCCGCGACAAACCGTTTGACGCTCGGTGCCCACCAGAGGGCGCGGCCCGTGTCGGCCTCGAGCTTGGTCAAACCGCCTGCGTCGGCGGGGGCATACACGGCATCGCCAATCGCCACGACCGATTCGACAATCGGCGAACCGACGTTATAGCGCCAAATCAGCACACCACGACGATCGTTGAGCGCGTAGACTGATCCGTCATGCGAGCCGGCATAGAGCCAGCCATCTTTCTTGGGAATCGCACGATGAGCAACCGAGCCATAGATGGGTCCACCGGTATCGAAACGAAAGCGTCGACCGGTGCTCTTCTGATCGTCGCCAAAGACATAGCCTTTGAGCGTTCCCCAATAGATGCGATTGTCACTGACGACGGGGGCCGATCCGGCGGCTCCGGCCGCGTAATAGACCATCGGCTCATGATCGATCTCGCTCAGTTGGGCCAGATGATAGCCTTCGAGCGCGCCGGAGAACATCGGCACAAACGCACGATCCTTACCCACGACGGCCCCTGCGCCCGGCGCGCCACGCAAGCGTAGCGCGTGCTTTTCCGCTCCGGTCTTGCGGTCGAGAAAATAGAGTTTCGAGCCATTGGTCACCGCGACGATCGAGTCACCGATCGCCGGGGCCGAGGTGATGTGATCGGGGCGCGGCAACTGCGTTGTCCAGAGCGTGGCGCCCGATTCAGCATCGATCGCCTGGATCGTTCCTTGCGAGGTCTGCGCCACGAGCATGTTGTGATTGAGCACGAGATGTTCGAGCTTGGCGCGGGTCGTGTCGAGCTGCACGCGCGACATCCACGGTCGCTCGAGCCCCACGCGCCGCGCGCTCTCGATGCCGATCATGCCGGTGCCCACTCCTTGAGCCCAGCCGACCGACGAACAAGCCAGCAACCCAAGCGCCAGAACGATTTGCCGAGTAGAGCCGAGCATCGAAGAACCTCTGTCCAACGAGGAATGGGGATCGTTGCGCCCTGCGTCGCCGCCAACGGAAGCCAAAAATCATCTGCAAACCGAGTTGGGGGGAGCCCCCTTGGCCATCGACGAGGTGAAATTTTATGATAGTCTCCGCGATGGCCCAACGCAGCCAAAAAACGCTGCCGCCTACCGGGTCGGTCTAAGAGCCAGACACAAGCGCTCGCCGAGATAAAGTCCGATGGAACGACGTAGTCGGGATCAGGACAACGACTTACGGCTGGAAGAGATGTTGGGTTACCTCAACTTTTCCGCCGGGGCGCCCGACGTGCGCTTCCGCCGAAACCTGAACGATCTCTACCGCTACGCCGAGGGGTTCCCGGCCGAGGAACACCCTCCCTGGGAAGTCATTCGCTCGCTGCTACAGCAGAAACTGCAAGAGCTTGCGTCGAGTAAAGACGCCTTTCGCGAGACCGAGCAAGCCGCCACCGTCGTCGAGTTGGCCTTTGGTCGCTTGCCCACCTTTTATCGCCAATTTCATCGCGACTTGCTGCATCACCAAAGCGACGACGCCTTGTTCCGCCCGTGGTTTTTGTCCAAAGCGTGCGAAGCCTTGCTGCGACTCGGACCTCCTTGGAACGAATCGCAACGACTGCTCGACGGTACGCTCGACGCGATCAATGATTTTACCGGCTATCGGCCCGTGGCCATGCTCCGCACCCCGCAACGCATCGAGCCCTATAAGAACGAGTGGGTCGCGCCGATCCCGTTGTATCTGCGCGATGTGGGCGTCGCCACCGGCAAGTATCACGAACTGATCTCACTGGCGGTCGACATCCTCCGCGGAGCCGATCCCGAAATCCTCGATCAAGCCTGGTTCGACGTCGAACTGCTCGACGAGTGGAGCCTGGACCCCCGGGCGTATGACTTCGATCATCCGGTCAACAAGCGGCCGAATTTTCTCTTCGGGCAATGGGACCCCCACCATCTCGATCAGCAAGGACGTTACCGGCGGTTCGTCTCGCAAGGCGTGACGCTCGAAGCGATCTGGCAGCGGACCCGCGAGCCCAGCGAGATTCCGGAACGCGAGCGGATGTTCGAAGCGGCGGCGGTGTTGGCGGGCACGATGTTGATGGCGGCGGCGATGGGAGGCCGTGGGCCTGACACCCACGACTCGTCGGTTACCTTCAGCAAACTGATGCCCAAGATCGCGAAATTTCGTGACGCGTTTTACGAGCGACTGCTCGCGCGCGTGACCGGCGCGCATGCCGATCGGCTGCGCGACGAGGCTGCCGCGCTACGGCAACCCTTCGGCGGAGCGCGGCAGCACCTGAACAATCGACTCGCCAAGCTCCGGGCCTCGCAATTGCAACACGTGCATCTCGCGCAACTGTTCGCGCGGATGGGTTTTCCCGAGGCGAGCCACCGCCAAGCCGAGATCGTCCCCGTCGCCTCAGCGCGCATGCTCTGCGAGATCAACAGCCTGCTCACCTCGGGTCACCACGCGCTCGACCGAGGGCAGCTCAACTGGTCGCTCGAGTGCTTATCGCAAATCGAAGACTTGCTCGAACGGGCGATCCAGTGCGGCGCGCTGGTCGACCCCTGGAATATGCTCGGCTTTCAAGGGCAGTTCAGCTTGTTCGCCGCAGTCGAGAATAGTGCCCGCGACCACCGGGTCGACGTGCTGATCCATCTCGTGCGACAGATCTTTCGACTGTACGCTCGCACTCAGGGCGAGGCGGCCGCGTGCGGCCAGCGCGAGGTCGAGCAGCGGCTGAACAACAACATGCTCATGCGTGCGCGGTGGTGGGACATCTTTGCCAGCACCGAGGTCCACGGCCTCGACGGCTTCTCCGGTCGTGAGGCGGCCGACTCCGCCCGGCATGTGGCCACGGCGCTGAGCGCCTGGCATCTGGCCGGCGAGGCGGCCGGTGACCTGGGCTTTTGGCGCGAGCATGTCACGCGCTTCAACTCACCCAAGTCGTACGCGCTGGTCGTCGACGCCCTGTTGCAGAAGCGCGACTTCATTGCCTCGCGCGCGTTGCTCACCCAATGGCTCGGCCAGAACGAGGCCA
>CAYLYE010000005.1:0-14791 GCA_964387325.1 uncultured Planctomycetaceae bacterium | reverse complement strand
TCTTCGCCTCGAGCGTCAGCACGCTGATCTGCGCGAGGCCATGCCGCTGGCCGAGGGCGCGTACTCGTTTCATCAATTGGCGATGCGCTGGATGCGGTTGCTGCACGAGCACGTCGAGACCGCCGGAGACGCGCCTCCGGCGATCGACAGCGACGAACGTTGGAATCTCACCCGCAAGCTCTTCGACTACTTCGAGGCCAACGCCGAGGCCTATGGCGAGGCTCCGCACTTCGAGTGGGAACAGAGATCGCGCCGGCCGCGCGCCGATCACCCGGCAGGCAACGAGTTTGACGAAGGGGCCGAGGACGAAGAGACCGGCGACGAAGCCGATCGCTACCGCGCGGCGTATGAAGAGGTCGTGTATCGCGACAGCACGGCCGACGGCTTCGAGGGGGAGACGCTCGAGTCGGGCCCGGAAATGACCGAGGACCAACTCGATGCCGAAGCGCAGCGGATCGCGCGACGTCTTCAGTATCTCGTCACGCTCGGCCGACTATGGCAACTTGCGGCCGTGCGGACCATCGGTCGCGGCATCCTCGGCGCGGGGCAGCCCGTGGGTCGCGTCGAGGCCATCAAGCACTGGATCGATCAGGCCCGCACGCTGCATCGCGGCTTGCTCGAATTGCTCGCCGCGATCGAGAGTTACCGGATTGCCGACCCGCGCGGCTCGCACGAGGCGCTCGTCGAATACGATCGCCGCCGCCGCATCAAAGAATCGCTCATGGGTCGCGTCGTGCTCACCTGCGTCGAGATGACCGAGTCGGCGCGTCACATGCTCGCCAGTATCGAGAGCCGCGAGCAAGAGGCCGACCTGCCCGCCTGGGATCAGCTCTCGACGCAATTGCTCCGCGCCTTGCTGCGCGGCGACGCCCTGACGGCACACACGTTGTTCCCGAACTTGCGTCAAGAGCTGCTCAGCCAGCCGGTGCTGTACGTGCCGCTGAGCAAGAACGGCGACCCGCGACAGATTGTTGCCGCGCACACGGTGCAGCAATTGCTGGCCGTGTTGATGCGTGGCCTACCGCGCCTCGGCTTGCTCGACGAGACCCGGCAGCTCATCTTCACGTCACAGGAAATGGAGCAGCATCGGCCCCAGGGGGAAGGGGTTGTCACCGAATTCGACCGGCTCTTCGAGCTCGGGTATCAGGCGATCATTCACTCGCTCGTCGACGCGGCCAGCAGTCGCGCGCAAGAGTCGAATGTCTCCGATCAGCAGTTGATCGAGGCCATTCAACTCGTGACCGAAGGGGCGCTCAAGCTCTGGCTCAAACATAGCCGGTCGCTCCGCTTGTCGGCCCTGGAGAAAGTCTCCGACAAGCAACGCTGGCAGCCGCTCGTCGATCTGATCCAAGGCTATGGCACGGAACTGTTCACCCCGCGCTGGCTCAACCTTGGCAACCTCCGCGCCATTTTGCATCAAGGTCTCGACAGCTACCTCCGTTCGCTCGCCGACGAGGCCGAACTGAGCCCCGGCTTGCAGAAGCTGCTCGATGATCTGGACGGCCCCCTGAATCGCGCGCAGGTCGTCGAGCAGTTGACGCTCATCATTGAATCCGTGGCCGAGAACTACGCCGAATATAAAGACTTTAACACCACGACCACGCAAAGCGATCGGGGCGAGGCGCTCTACACGCTGCTCGATTTCTTGCGTCTCAAGGCCAGCTATCAGCGGTTCGCTTGGACGATCAAGCCGGTCGGCGTGGCGCACGATGAGTTGGTGCGCAGCGGACGCATGGCGGCGGCCGAGCTGTGGCGCCGCGCGGTCGCCCAACGCACGAACGACGTGGCCGACTGGCATTTAAAGAAGTACCAGGACCTGTGTCGTCAGTACGGCATGCGACTGCCGACGATTGGCGATCTGCTCGCTGAACGGTTTGTCCGGCCACTCGCCGTCGACCGGATGCGCGCTCTGGTGCGACCCGCGATCGACGAGGCGCGACACGGGCAGCCGTCATTCGCCTTTAACTTACTCGAGCAGGAGATTGGCGAGTTCGCCGAACATCCGACCGGCTCGGGGCTCGACGTGCCGCAATGGATCGTGACACTCGAACAGGAAGTCAGCGAGGTGCTCGCCACGCCCGACGAGCTCGACCACACCGGCCACGACACGACGCCGATCCCGAGTGTGCCGCTCGCCTGGAGCGACGTGATGCAGCAGCTCAACGCCTGGGACACCGACGAGTGAGGATTGATTTGCATTGCGCCAGCCACCGCTTCAACCAACCTTAATCGCGCGCTAACGTGGCTCGATAATCAGCACGAGCGGTAAAATACTCGAACATCGCGTCTACTTCGGTACTTTGCGCCTCGGCCGCTTGCTGTTCCCGGAGATTGACCGAGAGCAGGTCGCTTTCTCCCAACTCAAATTTTCGGCGTTCGATCTCGGCGAGACGATCCGCTAACTCAGCGGATTCATGCGCGCGATCGATTTGCCTGTAGGCCGCAATGAGGGCGGCATGGACGGCCCGTACATCGGTGACAATTTTATCGGCAGTCATTCGCCGCTTGGCCGCCAGTTGTCCGAGTTTTCCATCGACCGCCATCATTTTTCCGTGAGCCTTGCGACGCTGCACGGGCACATCAAGAAACACCCCCGCCTCGAGTTCATAGGGCGACTTATCCTTTTTACTGCTGGCTGGGGCCCCTACGTCTTGCGACCCTAGCACAACGGCCTGCACATCCGGCAGAAGATCGTTACGAGCCTCGGCGAGATCGATTTGTAATTGCTCACTCACGAGGCTCAGTGCGAGCAACTCGGGTCGGTTTTCGAGTGCTATTTCAATGTCTGTTGTAAGAGAGTCTTCATGGATCATCTGCGCGGCGGGGAAATCCGCAAGTTGGTCATCGGCGGGCACCAGGGGTTCACCGCGATCATTGCGATAGAACAGGGACAGCTTAATGGCTGCCTGCTGCCGCTTGCGCCAGGTCTCGATCAACTTGGCTTCGCGTGAAACGATCAAGCGGCGATTGTCCTGCAGCACGGGCGGTTCGGTATCGCCCGTCTCGACTTTGCGACGAATGGCTTCGTTACGGTCTTTGGCAATTTTCAACAACGACGTGGCAATCTGGTGACGACGGCCGGCGGCGACCCAGTCCCAGTAGGAGTAAGATGCCACCCGCACGAAGTCGATCAGTTGCAGCCTGATCTCCGGTTCGGCCAATTGGCGGTCTAAGCTGGTGCGCCACAACTGCGCGCGCCGGGCGTCGATGTTCACGTTACGAGCCAGCGGAACGGCAACGCCAGCTCGAAACTCGCCACCGTCGTTCGTCTGTCTCTCTCCGTACCACGGCTGAAAATTCCCACGGCCAACGCGATAACCTCCGAACAGCGAACCGCCAGCGAATGTTGGTTGCTCAACCCCGATACTCTGGCGATACGTCTTGTAGAAGCCGAGTGGACCGTTCTCGGAGGTTATTTTCAATTTCAAGTCGAACGCGCCGTGGGCTGCCAGATGTTCACCGAACGCTGTGTCGCGGTTCAAAAGTGCCGCTTCCAATAGCGGATAAGCGCGCTGCACGGACTCCACGACCTGTTCCAACTGCAATACCAATAGTTCGCTGCGCTGAAGAGCCGGAAGCTCTTCAGCCGCTACCTCTGGCACGGTTACATGGGCGGCTGTCTGTACTCCACCGTGACTCGGTTCGGCTCTCTCCATGCCCGAGACGAAATCCTGTGCAAGCGGCGCGACAAGCTGGCCAGTCGTCGGGAGCGAATCCGGGCTAATGGATGGCCGTTGGGTCGATTGACCGATATGACGAGGCGATTCCACGCTCGCGCAGCCAGCGGAGAGCCACAGCAGCATCAGGATGGCAATCAACAAACGCAAGTCCAAGCCCTTCCTCAGTTTATCCAACGACCTCCACGATTACTGCGCGTGTGCCAACGGCCGAGCCTATCGACGCGGTCGCAGTTATCGTCATCTTCCCTACAATCGCTACAGTCATTTTGGCTCGCCTGAGCAGAATATGGGTTAGGCTTAAAGTGTCTTACCCACTTTCGGCGGTTTGCTGGGTTTGTCTTTGGATTTGTCCTTCTCGAATGACGTGACCGGCGGAAAAGCGTTCATGCGCCGCCACACTTCAAACCACAAGGGAACACGGTCCAGCAAGACCCAGCCGTGGGCCTGCACCCCTTGGCGCAAGAACCTCCCTTCCGGCCACACCGCCCCGGGCCAGTTTGGGTCGCGTTCGTCTGGTTGTACAAGGATGCGGTATTGCCCTTTGCCATTATCGATCGAATCGACGGAGATGGCCTTCCCGCCAAACGTACCGACCGCCACAGACGGCCAGCCAGCTAACTGGACAGCAGGCCAACCCTCGAATTGCAGGCGCACATGCCGACCCGGTTCGACCAACGGCGCATCGTTGCCGTTGAGCCAGAGTTGTACAGCACGATCGGTGGTATCGGGAACAATCACACAGAGCATGTCGCCTTCCTTGATCATCTGTCCGCCTTGGTTCGGCGTGATCTGCACGATGAAGCCATCGAAAGGGGCCGTGACGATCTGGCTCTCTTGCCGAGACACCTTGACCTGCATCTCTGCGAGTTCTTTCTCAGCTTTATTTAATTCAGATTCGGCCTTGGCCACGTCGGCTTCGGCTTTGGCCACATCCCCTTTGGACTTGCTGAACATGGCCTTGGCGTAATCAATATCCACCTGAGCTTTCTGGGCTTTGGCATCTCGATCTCGCTGTTTCCCGGTTACCTCGTCTTTGGCAGCCTGCACATAGGCTTGGTGCTTGGCAATCTTGGCTTCCCCCTCCTTGTATTTCCGTTCGGCCTCCTGAAACTTGAATTGCGAAGCGATTTTCTCTTCATATAGTTGCTTCTGGCGTTGGTAGTCCGCCGTGACCTGTGCGAAGGCGACGAGTTGCTCGATCAAGTGTTGTTCCTCGGCGATGACCTTCTGCTGCGCATTCTCGATGAAGGCATCCGCCGACGAGATCAATTGCAGTTTTACCTCGGTATAAGCCGTGACCTGAGCTGCCAGCGACTCGACAATGGTCTGTGTGGACTCGAGGTTGCGATGATGGGCCGCAACGCTTTGGTGAGCCGCTTCCAATTGCGCTCGGGTGGAGGCCAGCTGCTCGTGCAACCTCCCCAGCAGCGACGGATCGAGATCCTGGATTTCGGCGATCATCTGTCCTTTTTCAACACGGGCGTTTTCAAAGATACCTTCGCCCCAACGGACGACTCGTCCCTTGATGGTCGCTTCGATCGTCTGTTGTCGCCCCCCCGGCGCGTATGCCACCACATTCCCGCTGCCGGTAATCGACTGTTGCCAGGGGGCGAACATGAGCAGCATGATCGCGACCAGCAATAGTGCGAACAGCACCTGGGCGATCCACCGGGCAAAACGTGACGTGCGCGCCAACCTCAATGACGGCATCAGCGCCTCATTATAGGCGACCGGCAAGAGCATCGTGCGAGATCGCCGAGTGATCATCTTTGCCGTGCTGGGGCTGTTACCGTTGTAGTCACTCATTTATCCCCTTCCTGTTGCTCCGCGTCCGAGGACTCGTCGCGGAGCAACTCCTCGGGCTGTAATTCAATCACACGTGAACATCGTTGCTGTAATCCCGCGCGACCCGTCACGACCATTAGCGTCCAGGGCTGGCTTGAATCGCAAAGTGTGCCCATCAATTCAACCGCTTCCTCATCGGAAAAGTGGTCCAAAACGACATCAACAAGCAGCAGGCCCGGCCGACTGACGATGGCACGCGCTATCATCAAACGCCTCAACTCGTTTTCTGTGAGCGGATCGCCGCCGCTGGTCAGATCCGTTTCAATTCCTTCCGGAAGTTGCAGCACCCTTTCCAACAAACCAACTTGCTCCAAGGCATCGCGCACATGGATGAGCGCAACCTCGGGGCGGGCAAGATGCACGTTCTCGGCCACACTGCCCTGAAACACTTCGATGTCGCGGACGAGCGCCACACGACGGCGTAAAAAGTCTGGACGCAGGTCACGAGGGTTAATTCCGTCCAACAACAGATGGCCGGGCTTCGGACTACGCAATCCGAAAATCAGGTCCAACAGCACACTCGTACCCGACCCCACTAAAGCCACGCGTTCGCCGGAACCAATCTCCAGGCTGATCGACTCCAAGACGCAAGCTCCCCCAGGTAGCGAGTAGCTTGCGCCACGTGCCGTCAAAGATGCTGGCCGCGATGGAAATCGGTACAGCAACCCTTCTTGTTGCTCGATGGGCAGATCTAACAAAACACCCAGCTTGTCGACCGACGCCAGCAGATCGTAGTAGCTCTCAAGGTATCCACCCAGCTTGGCGAAAGAAGCGACGATGACGGTCACGATGAGTTCTGCCGCGACAAGCTGTCCAAGCGTCAACTGGCCCATCATCACCAACCAGCCGCCAATTCCCAATAAGACGACACTGGCCACCGCCTGGATCGTCAATGCAAATAATACTTGTCGCATGAGCACGCGAAAATGCATTTTGCGAGCCGAGAGGTATTCGGTGACGACATGGTCAGCCCGCTCTAAAGCGTACTCAGCTCCGCCGTCGCATTTGAATGTGACCACGCATCGAGCTAGGTCTTGCAGCCATGCCGCGGTCGCATATTTGTACTTCGATTCCTTGATACTGGTCGCCACGGTGCCTCGTCCGAGAATGAAAACAATGAACGCCAGCATCACCAGCAAAACCACGTCGAACCCCAACAACCAGGGATGGTAAAGGGCCAGCACGACCATGCCAATGACCGTGTTGAGCGCCAGCGTCAGCCCGTCCAACAGTAACTTGGCCGAGACTTTTTGCACCGTAACAATGTCAAAGAAGCGGTTAACCAACTCGGGCATGTACTTTCCATCCTGGCTCTCGGCGCGAACTCGCGGCAGCCGATAGGCCAAGTCGGCTGTCACGCGGGCAAACAACCGGCATTGAATGATTTCCACAACGTAGGACTCCAGTGCTTGAATCGCGGTGGAGAACGACATGAAAGTCATCACCAGCAGTGTTAGCACAACGAGTGGCTGCACAAAACGCCCAAACGCCACAGTATCGACCATCGATTGGAACGCGATCGGTGTGACCAAAGTCAATAGACCGACAACAAAGGAAAACACCATGAGGATGACAATGTCCGATCGCTCCGGCCGCAGCAGTACCCACAACCGTGCCAGCGGTGACATCGGCTCGGCATGGTCACCGTCGGCGTTGCCATAGGCCATGGAACGCTCAACGATCACACAGCGCAGGATGTCTTGAGAACCGGGATTGCCCGTAAACGCATGCAGACACGACGCGTTTTCCCATCGAGAGCAATGCTCGGGAACGGCGCGGGTCAAACGGAATTTGCGACCGCGTACACTCGTCACGGCTCGCCATGGATCGGGTCCCGGCACATAGAGAACAAGCCTCGCCCCGCTGCTTGCCAGATCCATAAACTCGACCGGCTTGCAATCCACAACCTTGCACTTTAAACCCAGACTGGCCCCGGCCTCGCTGATCCATCGCCACCAAAGCGACGATGGATCGCCTGGAAATGCATCCACCGCTTCCCGGACGACGCGACGAAGCCTTCCACGATCAACGGCCTGCCCAGCATCCAAAAGCAACTCCGCGAGAATAATCGCGGCACCGGAGATTCCGGTAAAGTCCACGGAAGCATCCGTCTGCTCCTCGCCCGATGCCATCGCTGCGTGTTCGTCAGTCATGTCATCTCTGCGATTTTAATGCCGATCCAAAAACCGACGAGGACTGTCCCGATTTTGCGAAGTCTGCAAAGTCAGCTGGGACGGGCTCTCCTCGCCGTTCGGTTTTTAAATACGTGGCTTCGAGTTTTGAACGAGAAAGGAAACACGCTGGAAGACGCTGCAAAAGATCTACAGGTCACCCGGCTGGGAGCCGGTCAGCCGGATCAGCATGTTCGGGTCAATCCGAGAGTCCAAACAGGTGTTGAATGCCTTGAATGAGTTTTTGCATAGCCCTGCGTTGACTCCCAATGGGTGAGGTTGCGGCGATTAAGGTTCAGGTCATGCAGTGAACGGGACGATGATCCGAGGACAATAAACCGAGGCGTGGCATCTCAATGCCCGGCCCACTGTTTACGGGTCTTGCCGATGGCCTTCCGGAGTTCGTCCGCCTCGGTGGTTCCTTTCTCAAGAAACCGGGTCGCGTCCAACAACCAACTTGCGATTTCAGATTGGCGAAGCTGGTAGAAAACACGGCGTCCTTCTCGCCGTTCGGAAACGAGCCGGTTGGCTCGCAGCACCATCAAGTGTTGCGACACTCCAGAGTGACTGATGCCCAGGGCTTCTTGCAGCGCGTTCACGTCATGCTCGCCAGCCCGCAATTCCTCAATGATTCGGATGCGGTGCGGATGCGACAGCACTCCCAAAAAATCGGCCAGTTCCTTCGTTACCAATGCACGGTGTGGCACTTAACACCAGCCTCTCGCGATTAATATTCATGTATTTGAATATTATAACATTACGATATCTTCACAATTTCGTCAAGCCGTTGTTCCGCGAATTTACGTGATTGCATTGCCACTTGGCTGGCCCTCGTCGCTCGTGGTTGCGCTTCGCGGTGGCGACAAGGGGCATGGCTTGGTGAAACTTCGATGACCGCTTGTGGATCCGCCACCGCGGACCACAAGTTGCCCGGCCCACCCTCAATCTGACTTGGCAGGTCTGCAGGAGCAGCGGCCTGCAAACTGGCAGGGTCTAATCCGCCATGTTAATATGACAACCGTTGATTACTGGAGTGTTGCCGAGAGGAGTCCGTTCGAGAGATTCTGGTTCAAGGTATCGCTGTCGATTTCCTCCCACCTCCGTTTACGGTGCCACGCCATGTCTCGTTCGATCGTGTTGGGACTTTTTTTCGTCGCATTGCTGTTCGGCTCCACTGTCGCGGTCTCGGCAGCCGAGCCGATCGACTTTGAGCGGGATATTCGACCGATCTTTAGCGCCCGCTGCCTGAAGTGTCACGGTAGCGAGAAAAGCCGCGGGGGCTTGCGACTCGACCGCAAGCAGTTTGCCTTTGGAGCGACGGACTCCGGAACGCCCGCGCTCTTGGCGGGAAAACCCGACGAAAGTTCGTTGCTGCAGCGCGTAACGAGCGAGGACGAAAGCGATCGGATGCCGCCCGAAGGGGACCCGCTGACATCGACTCAGGTGACGGCGTTGCGACGTTGGATTGCATCGGGAGCCGCGTGGCCCGCCGATGTCGAGACGAAAAAGCATTGGGCGTATGTTGCGCCTCAGCGGCCCACACCCCCTGCGGTACAAAACGAAACGTTCGTCAAGAACCCGATCGATCGCTTTGTGCTGGCGCGACTCGAAAAAGAGAAGCTGTCACCATCGGTCGAGGCCGACCCCGCGGTGCTGTGTCGGCGCGTGTACCTGGATCTGACGGGCCTACCACCGAAGCCGGCCGAGGTCGAGGCGTTCGTCAACGCGCGCCATCGTCAGCAAGCTTATGAGAAACTTATCGATACGCTGCTCGACTCGCCGCAGTTTGGCGAACGTTGGGCGCGACACTGGCTCGACTTGGCGCGCTATGCCGATTCGAACGGTTTCCAACGCGATGGTTTCCGCACGATGTGGGCCTATCGCGATTGGGTGGTGAACGCTTTCAATCGTGACCTGCCCTACACGGAGTTCGTGCGGCAACAAATCGCCGGCGATCTGTTCCCCCACGCGACGCTCGACAACCAGATCGCCACCGGCTTCAATCGCTGTACGACCGTGAACGTCGAGGCGGGGACCGATCCCGAGGAGAATCGCGTATTGGCGGTGACCGATCGCGTGAACACGATGGGGACGGTCTTCCTCGGCTCGACGATCGGTTGCGCCCAATGCCATAACCACAAGTATGACCCCTTCACGCAGGTCGAGTACTATCAGCTGCTGGCGTATTTCAACAACACGGCCGTCGAGATCACGCCCAACGGATCGTCGCGGCAGTTCACCGGTCCTTCGTTGCCGTTGCCGATGGCAAGTGACACGACGGCGAAGAAGACCGAACTGGAGACGCAGCTTGCCGTGCTCGAAGCACGCATGGCCGAGCGGACCGAAAAGGCCCGTAATATGGAAAACGAACTCGCCGCGCGGGTTCGATCGAAGCCGAGCGGCACCCCCGAGTCGCACGTACTCGAGCTGACCCATTTCGAGTCGCGCGGCGGCGCCACGCCCGTCACGCTGCCCGACGACTCGGTCTTGCTCACCGAGGATCGGCCGGAGAAAGACCTCTATACGATCACGGTCCGAACGAAGCTCCGCCATATCACCGGCTTCAAACTCGAGGCGCTGACCGACGATTCGTTACCCGGCAAAGGGCCCGGCCGTGGCGACGCCGAACGGCCCAACTTCGTGCTGAACGAATTCACAGTACGAGCCGCGCCCGAGGGCAAAGATGCCGATGCGATCGAGGTCGGATTGCTCGGCGCCTCGGCCGACTTTACGCAATCGGGTTTTGATAGCGCCCAAGCGATCGACGGCAAAACCGACGCCGGCGGCTGGGCGATCAATCCCGAGTTTCACAAACCGCACTGGATCACGTTCCGCGCGCGAAAGCCAATCGACTATGAAGACGGCACGGTCCTCACCTTCCAACTGCATCAGAACTTTGGTGGCGCGCGAACGATCGGCCGAGTCCGCTTGTCGGCGCTGACGGGCAAGCAGGACGACTCGACGGTTCCCAGCGAAGTGCTGGCGGCGCTGGCGAAATCGGCCAATAAACGCTCGAAGGACGAAGCCAAAACGCTGCGCGAGTACTGCCTCAGTCTCGATACCGAGGTGCAACAGCTGCGCGATGCGATGTCGAAAACCAAAAAGGAACTCGACGCGATCAAGCCGCCGACGACCTTGGTGATGATCGAACTTCAGCAACCGCGAATGACCTCCGTGATGAAACGAGGGAACTTCCTCGATCTCGGCGCTCAAGTGCAGCCGGGCACCCCCGCGTCGCTCCATGCGTTGGCCAAAAACGCGCCGCCGAATCGTTTGGGGCTCGCCGATTGGCTGGCTGACGAAAGCAATCCGCTGCTGGCTCGCGTCGCCGTGAACCGTTGGTGGGCCGAGTTGTTTGGTCGAGGCCTCGTGGCGTCACAAGAAGACTTCGGCACTCAATGCGAACCGCCCACACACCCCGAGTTGCTCGATTGGCTCGCCGTGGAACTTGCCACACACGATTGGTCGATGAAGCGGCTCCTTAAAACGATCGTGCTTAGCGGTGCTTATCGGCAATCGTCCAAGTTGAACGACACGCTGATCAAACGAGATCCGTATAATCTGCTCTACGCCCGGGGAGCGCGATTCCGGCTTCCGGCCGAGACGATTCGCGACAACGCGCTGGCCGCCGCTGGCTTGTTGAGTTTGAAGCAAGGTGGTCCGCCCGTTTATCCGCCCCAGCCCGAGGGTATCTGGCGCGTGACGGGCGAAGTGGACAACAATTACTATACGTCGAGCGGCGAAGACCGCTATCGTCGCGGGCTGTACACGATTTGGCGACGCAGTGGGCCGTATCCCAGCTTCGTGGCGTTCGATGCGCCGGATCGCTCGTCGTGTGTCGTCGCACGACCGCGAACGAACACACCCCTGCAAGCGTTGACCCTGCTGAACGATCCGGTCTTCGTCGAGGCCGCCGGAGCGCTGGCTCGCCGCATGGCAACCGAGTCCAAGTCGTCGGACATCGCGGACCAGATCGAGCACGGCTTTCGCCTGCTGCTCTCGCGCGCACCAAAGGATGTCGAAAAGCAACTCTTGGTCGAGATTTATCACACGGAGTTGAAGGTGTATCGAGCCGACATCGCCAAGGCTCGCAAAGTGCTGACCGCTGCAAAATTAGAAACTCCAGAGGGCGACGCTGCCGCGCTGGCCGCGTTGTTTCATGTGGCGAACCTGCTGATGAATCTGGACGAGGCGATCACGAAAGGTTGATAACGATGCATCCGCTCGATGAAGTTCGACATTCGATCACGCGGCGCGAGTTATTTCAGCGTGCCGGAGGTGGGATCGGCGGAGCGGCGTTGGCCGCACTCTGGTCGACCGATGCCCGCGCCGAGAACGCACCGCTGCCCACCGGGCCGCTCGCCCCCAAGTCGACGCACTTCGCACCCCGAGCCAAGAACGTCATCTATCTGCACATGGTCGGCGCACCGTCGCAACTGGAGTTGTTCGAACCCAAGCCGGAACTCACGGCCCGCGATGGCGAGCCGATACCGAAAAGTTTTATCGAAGGGAAGCGATTTGCATTCATCCAGGGCGAATTAAAGCTGATGGGAAATCGCTTCCCATTCAAACCGGCCGGCAAGTCGGGACTCCCGCTATCAGAACTCTGGCAACATCTGCCCAAAGTCGCCGACGAACTATGCATCGTGAAGACGCTCCACACGGAAGAATTTAATCACGGCCCGGCACAGTTGTTCATGCAAACCGGTTTCGGCCGCTTCGGGCGCCCCAGCGTCGGCTCGTGGGCCACCTACGGCTTGGGCAGCGAGAACGCCAACCTGCCCGGCTTCGTCGTGATGATCACGGGCAAGGTCGCCGGAGCCGGTTCGAGCCTGTGGGGCTCGGGTTTCTTGCCGACCGTCTACCAAGGGATCGAGTTCCGCACGAGCGGCGACCCGGTGTTGTTCCTGTCGAATCCCGCGGGCATCACCGGCGATGACCGGTCACGGATGATCGACGCACTAGCAAAACTGAATCGCGTACAACTGGCCGACGTCAGCGACCCGGAAATCGCCACGCGAATCGCACAGTACGAGTTGGCGTTCCGGATGCAGACTTCGGTGCCCGAGCTGATGGACTTCAGTGACGAACCGAAGCACATCCAAGAGCTTTACGGCACGACCAGCGGCAAGGCGTCGTTCGCCAATAACTGCCTGCTCGCGCGGCGGCTCGTCGAGCGTGGTGTCCGCTTCGTGCAGTTGTACGATGCCGATTGGGATCATCATGGCAGCGTCGCGGCGAACATTTCGCGGAAGGTGAAAGACGTCGACCAAGCAATGGCCGCGCTGATCGCCGACCTGCGGCAACGGGGCATGCTGGACGACACGCTGGTTGTCTGGGGGGGCGAGTTCGGCCGCACACCCATGGCGCAGGGAAAATCAAACGACGATAAGCCAAACGCCCAACCAGGCCGCGATCATCACAAAGACGCCTACTGCGTCATGCTCGCCGGCGGCGGCGTGAAAGGGGGCACCACCTATGGCGAGACCGACGAGTTCGGCTTCAACGCCGTTCGCGATCCGATGCACGTCAACGACTTCCACGCCACGATCCTACACCTCTTAGGCCTGGACCACGAGAAACTGACGTTCAAGTTCCAAGGTCGCAACTATCGGCTAACCGACGTGGCCGGAAAGGTCGCGACAAAGCTGCTGGCTTAAGCCACACGAGGGGATAGAAGCTTCGCTAAGCTGCACACCTATCTTACCCGAGAGCGCATCTAAGCTCGCTCGACTAACTAACGGTCATCTCGTAGAGGCGAACCGCGCCGTCGTAATGGGCAACAGCCAGCGTCTTGCGATCCGCATCAAGATCGAGATCGAACCCCGGGCCGCGCGTGGTAAACGGCAGGGCATGAAATTCAGTCTCGGCATCGTCACGCCAGAACCACATAAAGCCACCGGTGCGACTCCCGCCCGACGCGATCAAGTAACCGTCCGGATGAAACCGCACGCCCCAGACCGTGGCGATCACGTCTTTGTCGGGACGAAATGTTTTGAGCAGCTTGCCGCTGGCCCAGTCGAACAAAAGCACGCGTGGATTGCCACTATGGGCGATGCCGCGATCTCCGACCGCGCCACCACAGGCGAGTTGCGTACCGTCGGCGTTAAAGGACATGCCGCGTACGCCGCCGACGTCGACCGTGTATTTTTCGCTGTAGGTCCAAAGCGGACCCGCATCCAATTTTCGTACAAGCTTGCCCGTGGCGAGGTCCCAATGACGGATCACCCCTTTGAGGTCGGCCGAAATAATGCTCTGGCCATCAGGATGAAACGCGGTGTGATAGACGTGGCAGCCATGCTCGGCAAACTGCTGCAACGGCTTGCCATCGGCGGTCGACCAAAGTCGGAGCAAGCCATCATTTCCGGCCGAGGCCATCCGTTTGCCGTCGGCACTCAACGCCACGGCACGCACCGAGCCTTGATGGGCTTCGATCGTCAGCCGAGGCTGTTTGCTGTCGGCACGTGTCGACCAGATGGCCACGCGACCGACGTAGTCTCCGGTGACGAGCGTCTCGCCATCGGTCGACAACGTCATGGCTTGAATCCAACTCTCGTGCCCCGCCAGATCCACCTTCGGCACCTCGGGACCCGCGGGCGGAGGCGGCTCTTTCGACTTGGTCTTCGCTCCCTTGGCGAGCAACGCCGGATCGACCCGCGGCAAATCACCCAAGTCCCAGACATGCACAAACTCGTCTTGCGCCCCGGCAAAGATGCGCCGGCCATCCCGAGCGAAGCGGCAACTCAACACGCCGCGCGTGTGTTTTAACTCGCGCACGAGACGGATCGTTTTCGGATCTGGCTTGGCGGGCGGAGCAGCCGTTGCCGCGGACTCGGTTTTCTTCTCGATCGATTCGCTCATCGCCTGACCTTCCTGCTAACCATGCTCAATAAATCGGGGAAAAGTCGCGACTACGCCAGTAGTTCTTTCACCGCGGCACGCTCAGGCGGCGCAATCGGTATCTTGTTCCCCGTGCTATGCGTCGCGCTCGAATCGAGCCCGACCGCTCGCAGATACGTGTGCCACATGTCTCCGACGTGAACCGGACGATCGACGATCTCGGTGCCGTTGTCGTTGGTTTTGCCCAAGCAGCCG
>CAYLYE010000004.1:0-67455 GCA_964387325.1 uncultured Planctomycetaceae bacterium | reverse complement strand
AGATCCCAACTCAGATAACGTTTCCAAGCCGTGGCCGAGTCGCTGCTCACGCCCGGCTGTTTCTGATACGCGACCACTTTGTGCGACGGACTGGTGAGCACGAGCAGCTCGGGTCGCTTGTCGCCGTCGAGATCGTGCGCCACGACATCGACGGGCACCTCATCGAGCGCGAGCTCGCCTCGTACCCAGTCGGGGGCCAGCGGCAACTCGTTGGGGCGATTCGGATCGGCTGGAGCGGCCGACTTGCGTTCCGTCTTGGGCACCCAGCGATAGATATCCAATCGGGTCTGCCGCGCGTTGACGACGATCAACTCGTCGCGTCCGTCGCCTCCCAAATCGGCCGAGATGATTCGTTCCGGGGCACCGTCCTGCTGAATGACCCGCATGTCGGCCCAGCCATGAAAGGGAGCGGCGTTCGTCGAGCCGGCCGCGAGCGCCAAACAGGCGAAGAACCAAAATCGCATCGGACCAAGCTCCCAGAATCGCTAAATATGCAGCCCTAAAGTTAATTGGCGCAAGCTAGAAAAGCAAATCGGAGCGTGGAATGGTCGAGAAAATAGCACGTCGAGGGTGACCCCTGAAGCGGGGGTTCGTTTTGCGCCCTTTTCTACGCGGACCGGGCCTGCTAGTTTATAAGGCTCGAATAACCCACCGATAGAACGCGTGCATTGGGAGTGAATCTCATGGCCAAGCCCCATCGTCAACTGAAGAAAGCCAATCACGGTCAACGTCCGGCCAACGCCAAGGCCCGTCGCCTTAAGCGCTGGCGCGTCAAGACCTAGTCTCTCGGGCTGTCACGCAGCGGTTCACTCGCTCGCGCGGCTGGTCGATCGATGTTTGGCACGGTTTCTGATCCCGATCGCGCATCGCGTTAGCTCTCGGCCCTAGCGCTTTGATTAAACCTTTTGAACGGTTTGCTTGCTGCGAGCAGAACATCCCCGGGATGGCTTGTATGTCGGCCCAAGACTTGATTCTCGATTTTGACGAGTACGACCTGCGAAATGTGGTTGCTGACACGGAGGAAATCCGTCGTTACAACCCGCAACGCTATGAGTTCGAGCAACTCACGGCGATTTGCTTCGACGATCGCGAGCGGCAAATCTGCGTCGGTTACCAAGACCAATTGGCCGACTCGTTTTGGATTCGTGGGCATATGCCCAACTATCCGTTGTTGCCGGGCGTGCTGATTCTCGAATCGGCAGCCCAGGTGTGCAGCTATTTTTCCGGCAAGCATGACTTGCTGGGAGCGAAGCTCATGGGCTTCGGCGGTGTCGATGGCGTGCGCTTTCGCGAACGAGTCGTGCCCGGCCAGCGATTGGTCACGGTACTGCAGGTCGAGAAAGTTCGCCGAGGGGCGATGATCGTGAGCCGGTTTCAAAGCTTCGTCGACCAGAACTTGGTCTGCGAAGGGCTCATTCGGGGCGTGCCGCTCTCGGGCGGTTATTGAGGTTCAGGTTATTATCGAGGTCTGCGCGGCTATTGAGCCACAGGGCGACCACCGGAAGCCCGGTGTGTCCCGACCTCGCGTTGCTCGGCCTATGAAGTTCATGACCTGAGGATCAATAACCCTTGCTGGCTCGCGATGCGCATTGCGTCGCAAAGCATGTGGGGATGTCGATATTGGCCGTTGATTGTGGCCGCGCCCCGCATCAAAATCCCCCTCAAGGAGCCTTTCGAGCGAGTGGGGGTGGCGGATGGACATTTCAGATCGGTTGCGCGGCGCGTTGACTGCTCTGTTAGAAGCGGAGCGCTACGCTTGTGAGTTGGGTCGTGACCGTTGGGACTTCGCCCTCGACAGACGAACGCTGCAATCCTTGGGGGCCTCGGATAACGATCTCCGCTGGCTCACGTGCCAAGGGTATCTCGCGCTGGCACGTGAAGTGACACAGAGCTGTTGCACACAGCATCGTGTCTTCGAGCCGCAAGGACCTGTTGTCTTCGAGGATCGGACCTGCTTTGTGCTCACCTCGAAGGGGGTGCAATTCACATCCGAGTGGTTGAGCGTGTCGAGACCGAGCGACGCCAGCCACTCGATTTTCGCGCCAACCGAGTCGAGCATGTCGAGTACTCCGAGTTGGAACGCCGCGGCGCGGGTCCTCGAGTACCAAGGGCAAACCATCAAACAGTTTCGGCTTCCCGCCCAGAATCAAGAGCGGATTCTCGCCGCGTTTGAAGAGGAGGGCTGGCCTGAGCGGATCGACGATCCGTTGCCTCCGCGACCCGACCTCGACCCACAACGTCGCTTGCATGATGCGATCAATCGCTTGAATCGTCATCAACGGCTCCGCGTGATTCGCTTTTACGGCAACGGGACGGGGCGCGCCATTCTATGGCGATTTGTGCCAGCGGCGTGACCGAATCGCCCCCGTAGCGCCATGCGAGCGACGGTATCGAGTGGCCGGCCACGGATCGAAGCTACGCCGGTGCTTGGGTCAACGTCCGTGGTGATCATTGCTCCGCCCCCACGCGCCTTCAGCCATTGTCAACGGACGCCGCGGAGCCGCGATGCCAACTCGATCTTCGAGTGCATCCAGCTAACCAAGGGAGTCGATGATGAGTCATTCGTCTGAACATGAGGCGGTCTTTCACGAGTTGTCGGCCGCACTCGAGCAGGCCGCAACCTCCGCCGCAGCGCCATGCGACAAGTGGCGGGCATTGCGCCCCACGGTGCTCAAGATCGCGGCAACACTGCGAACCGTGGGCGCTTTTGTCCCTGCCGCCAGGCAAGCGGCCGATGTGCTCGTAGCGGTCCAAACCCTGCTCGACAACCTCTGCGGGTCCGCAGTCCAGTCCGCAAACTCGTGTTGCACAGCGGATGAGCCGGAGAGCACACCCCTGAGCGGTGTGCAAAAGATTCGCCGCTACGGTTGGATTCCGGATCTGCCCGACCAGCGCGATCATCTTTATGCAGCGCCGCTGCATCGGCTCGGGCCACTGCCCTCGCAAGTCGATCTACGACCCCAATGTCCACCCGAGCTGTACGATCAAGGGCAGCTTGGTAGTTGCACCGCAAATGCCATCGCCGCGGCCATCGAGTTCGGCCAGCTCAAGCAGCGACTCGAAAATCCTTCGACGCCGTCTCGTTTGTTCATCTACTACAACGAGCGCATGCTGATGGGCGACAACTATGTGCAGCAGGACTCGGGGGCATACCTACGCACGGGGATCAAAAGCGTCGCCAAGCAAGGTGCTCCGCCCGAGCGTCTCTGGCCTTACATCATCAGCCAATTCGCCGTGCGCCCCTCTTCCGAGGCTTATCGGGAAGCCATCAAACACAAAGCCATTGCCTACCAACGACTCGCGCAGTCGCTGGTGCAGATGAAGGCTTGTCTCGCCTCGGGCTACCCGTTCGTGTTCGGCTTTACCGTGTACGAGGGCTTTGAATCGCCGGTTGTCGCGCGGAGCGGGATGGTCTCGATGCCCAGTTATTACGAGCGGGTCCTGGGTGGACATGCCGTGTTGGCCGTCGGTTATGACGATGCGCAACAGCGGTTCATGGTGCGCAATTCGTGGGGCCGAGACTGGGGTCAGCACGGCTATTTCACGATGCCGTACTCCTATTTGCTCGACAACAACTTAGCGAACGATTTCTGGACAATCCGTTCGGTGCAGTAGGCCCTGACGCGAGCCGTTGTTCGTCGTCGGGAACCGTCTCGGCGGCGAGCAACGGCCTTGGCGTTGGCCGCGATTCGTTATCTCGATTCATGATCCGCTATTTCCAAAGCTTGCCCAGGTATTCATGCGGCGACAGGCATTTTTTCGAAAGGGTTCCGATTCATGGCTTCACGCGATCTTTATCGTCCGCCGATTGTAGTGAGCTTTCCGACCGGCCCCAGTCTCTTTACAGAGGAACCGCACCGGACCGAGCATTGGTTGTTTCTACGCGAGATGCTGGGACACGATCCGGCGGGCCCGGTTCCCGAGTCAGTGCAGCGTGAGCGGCGTGAATTTCTCGCGGCGATCGCGGGCCGTAGTGTGTTGGAATGGGATCCGGCACAACATCCGCGCCTGGGTGGACCACCCAACGCCGGTTGGTTCGCCTCGACTGACGGTGGCACCAGCGGCGGACGAATCCACTATCCTCTCGATCATGAAAATAATGCCGATCCTTCACGATTGATCGGAACCGGTCAGACAGTCGTTCCACACACGGGCAATGCAGGCAACATTGCCATGCCATCGATAGGTCATTCTGGGATTTCGGCGCAAAGTGATAATTACGCCAGAGTTCCGGATCATATACTGGCGCAAGTGACCCGTTCGCTCAAGCCTCGTTCCGTGTCCGAAGAGGATGTAGATCGTTCTCGTCGGCAACTCGATCAAGCGGGCCTCAGTCACCACGAACGAGAGTTAAGAATCAAGGTTCTGGCGAATAATTATCACAAGACGATCGCTTTTCCCGTCCCAAGAAGTAAACATTCAGGAGGATATCGAAATCCAGCGTATTGGGTCGAGAATCAGAAAAACCGATATATCACCCGTCCTGGCATCAAGCCGATCGATGCCATCAATGACTTATTTAAATCCGAAGGGAACACGATTTTCTGCAATAAGTTATCCAAGTTGGTACTCATCAAAGCCGTCATCGATTCTGCACCGGCAAGCGAACATGATAAAATCAATCGCCTACTAGCGGGTCAAGAGATCCCCGGCGACGTGGCGGGCAGCGGGAGTACAACGTTTTACAACGAGGAGTCTAAGATGGAGGGAGAAGGCTTTCGCCTCGACGAACTCCAGCCGGGAGATCAAATATGGATCAAAAATCCATATTGGGATCGATCGAGCCCTGCAGAACAAAGCCGGCACCCAGGTGAAGAAGGAAGTAATCTGTTCTATTTTGGCAAAGATGCCGAAGGCAATGGTTTGGTGATGGGCCTTTACGACAAGAAGCTGCGCACCCTTCGTGAGTATCAGGAACAAATGCGATCCAGCTGGGGGACCGTTCGGAAATTCTCCAATCGAAAAGCAACCGATTTTAAAATTCGCGAACGCAATCGAGCGATTCCCTGGAAATGAAATCTAAGGAGATTGCCGTGTTGAATCGATATCGAACATTGAGTTACTTACTGATCGGGGTTTTTGTGTTGCACAACACCATTCACAAGTCGACCGTTCTCGGGCAAACCGTCGCACCACAACCCAAAGATCAACGCCAAGCATGTGCTCGCTTGATTGATGCGCTGGCCAGCCGCAATCCAGCACCCAAGATCGTCCAGCTTGACATCAGTCATCTGCCGATCTTTGTTCCCGATTATGATTGGAATGATGAAACACGCGTTCGCCAGACACTCTCGAAAATCTACAACGACCCCTCCGAAGCGATGTGGGAAGAGTTGGTGAACCACATCCCGGACAAACGCTATGCCCTCACCTATTTTTGGGACGATCATTACACGATCAACGGCACGGTCGGCGATTGGTGCGAAACAATCGTTCAGTGGCGACTCTATGGCCCCGTCGGACAGTATGACTTGTCTTCAGAACGGGAAGGGCGATCGATTCATTTAGTCGACGATGTTTACGATCATCTCATCGAATGGCGGAAAGCCCGCGCACACAAGCCGCTCGTCGACTTGCAGATTGAGATCTGTGAACTGTCGATCAAGCGAATTCCGGCCGTGGAGGACTTAACCCCCGAGGAAAAGCGCACCATGATCAAACAGGTCACGGCGCAAATGGAATCGCTCAAGCGCACACGTAAACCCTTGATGTTCGAGGGAGGATCGCTCGATTCCATCGGCGGCTACAACGCCCGGCGAGCGCAAGAGATTCGCGATAAATATGCGAAGAAGAAGTGACCCTAGCGCCTTTTCCTGGTACTAAAACGGGGGCACGCCGCTGCCCTGTGATGATCCAACGCCCTGTAACGTTCCAGTTATGACCGATCAAGAGCAATTTCTTTCCGTGGCCAATCGAGACGAGGCCGAGGTGCGCTTTCGCGCAGCGCTTGATTTGCAGCCACTCGGCGCTGAGTTGATCGCGCTAAGCGACGCGCTCGGACGCATATTGGCCGACGACGTTTGTGCGCGTGTCGACGTGCCCTCGTTCGACCGTGCAAACGTCGACGGGTTTGCAGTTCGCGCGGTGGAGACCTTCGGCGCGACCGAACTTGCTCCGAAAACGCTGCGCCCCTCGGCAGAAATCATCGAGGCAGGAACTCCACCATGTTTCGCGGTTCAATTAGGCGAGGCAGTCGCCATCGCTACGGGCGGGATGCTCCCACGCGGGGCGGACGCCGTGGCCATGATCGAGCACACCGAACGGCGCGGCGACGCGCTGCTCATTCGCCGGGCAGTCAACCCGGGGTCGGGTATTGCTTTCGCAGGCACCGACATTGCCTCGGGTGAGACCGTGTTACGAGCCGGCACTCGACTGACCAGTCGTGAAACCGGCGTCCTGGCGGCTCTCGGCGAGGAACGAGTCACGGCCTGGCGTCGGCCACGCGTGGCGATCATTTCGACCGGCAACGAAATCATCGCGCCGGGGCAACCGATGCACGCAGCCAAGGTCTACGACTCGAACGCGCGGATCTTGGCCGATGCAGTTCGCGAACTCGGCGGTGAGCCGCGGTGCTGCGGAATCGTGCGCGACGACATGCAGGCGTTGCGCAGCGTGCTGCGGCAGGCTCTTGTCGATGCCGATATGGTGCTGCTTTCCGGCGGTACCAGCAAAGGGAAAGGGGACCTTTGCTATCGCGTCGTTGCCGAGCTTAATGATCCGGGAATCATTGTGCACGGCGTGGCGCTCAAGCCTGGCAAACCACTCTGTCTGGCGGCAAGTGCTGGCAAGCCGGTCGTCATTCTACCGGGTTTTCCAACATCGGCCATTTTTACCTTTCATGAGTTTGTTGCGCCGATCATTCAACTGCTCGCGGGTCAAACACCTGAGCCGCAAGAGACGGTCGCCGCCACCCTGGCCGTGAAGACCAATTCCGAGATCGGACGTACCGAGTATTTGCTCGTCGGACTGGTTAAGTCCGAGCACGGGCTGATCGCATTTCCGCTCGGCAAAGGCTCGGGGAGCGTCACGTCATTCAGCCGGGCCGATGGCTTTGTCACGATCGGCCGACACACCGAGATCGTTGAGGCGGGGCAGTCGGTCGACGTCCGGCTCATCGGCCGCGGGCTGGCCATTGCCGATTTGGTCGTCATCGGTAGTCATTGCATAGGGCTCGACTATCTGCTCGCACAACTTCAACGCCGTGGCTTCTCGTCGAAGGTGCTCAATGTTGGCAGCTCGGCTGGGCTCGCGGCGGTCCAGCGAGGCCAATGCGATCTGGCTGGCATCCATCTGCTCGACCCACACACGGGTCGATACAATCACCCGTTTCTCGACGCCTCGGTGGATCTTATCGCCGGATATCGCCGCGTGCAGGGGATCGTTTTTCGCTCCGGAGACACCCGCTTTGCCGGCACGGATCCTTGCGAGATTATCGCGCGCGTGGCCCATGACCCGAGCTGTGTGATGATCAATCGCAATCAGGGGAGCGGCACCCGCATTTTGATCGACCGTCTGTTGGGTGACCAGCGCCCGAGCGGTTACGCGGTGCAACCGAGTAACCATACGGCTGTTGCGGTGGCCGTTCGTCAACACAGAGCCGACTGGGGCGTCACGATCGAGTCGGTCGCTCGCGGGGCTGGCCTCAGTTTTTTGCGCTATCAAGACGAAGCCTATGATTTTGTGGCGCCGAAGGCTCGTCTCGACCGCCCGGCTTTGGTCGCATTTCGCGCGTTGCTTGCGGAGCCGAGCATCCGTCAGCAACTCGAATCGCGCGGCCTGCGTGGCTAGGCGGCGTGTCGCATGAGCACTTCGCCTCGCCCAATCGACACCAGGTCGCCGTGGTAGATGTCGTACTCCGAGGTGAGCAAACTCGCGTCGATCTTGAGACCACGGGCGTGGACATGCCGCAGCAGAACGTCGATGATTTGCGGCCGAAGCGTGGTCGCAAATCGAAACGTGGGCAACAGCGGCGGCGGATTGGGTCCCAGCAAACCGATGGTACCGCGGCGCATGCCTGCTCCGCAGCGAATGCCACACTCGCCGAACACGAGTACGGTGCCGGCAATCATATTGAAGCCGATCAAATCGCCGGCCGAACCGCCGACGGCGATCAAGCCGCGTCGCATCGTCAGGGCGACTTCATTGCCGACATTGCCGTCGACAAGAATGGTGCCGCCCGTCATGCCTTTGGTCGAGCCGCGATAGGCGGCGCCGACGAGATGTCCGGCATCGCCACGGATGTGGATGAAGCCAGCGTGCATTTCGGCTCCGACCCAGCCTTGGGCGTTGCCATCGACGATGATTTGACCGCCGCGCAGGTCGCTGCCGATGTGCCGGCCCGCTGAGCCGTGGATATGGATGGAGCCGCTTCGCATGTGCGCTCCGATCCAATGCACGCCGCCGAGTTCCCCTTCGAAGTCAAAGTGTTGATCGCGGGCATCACCAGAAATACGAAACATTTCGGCCAGCGGAATTTTTCGATTGCCATCGAAAATCTCGAACCGCTCGATGTCGGCGAGCGATTTATCACAGGCCCAGTCGGGCGTGAGCCCCTCGATCTCGACGGGCACTTTCGATTCGCCAAAATAGGTCAGCCGTAAAGCCATGTTACTCCGCCATCTGCCAAGGTCGATGTCATCCCAACGGTCATACTTTAATCGGAAATCCGCGGCGGAGCCATCGCCAATTATTTTGCCAGCGTTTCGTTTTCATGGCTGACAATGAGTCGATTCACGATCTCAGGAATGCTAAGTACCAACGCGAGTCGACCGCCGCCGAGCTGAGCGACCCCCGCCACCGACGGTGTCGCACAGACGATGTCTTTCAACCCATTCACAACCACTTTACGCGTTCCCAGGACCTGATCGACCAGCAGGCACATATGCCCGAATTGCGTGCCGACCACCACGGCGGATAAAGCCCGCTTGTCGTCTCGATCATGGGCGGCGCCGGCGAGCACCGCTGACAAGCGTCGTGCATCGTACACCGTGCCGCGAATGGTAGCTACTTGGGCTCCATGAAACGGCGCGAGTTGATGTGGTTCGAGTTGAGTGATCTCGCGGATAAACTCAAAGGGGATGACAAACTCTTGGCCGTCATGACAGATCATTAAGCCATCAATAACGAGCACCGCCTCGCGCAAGGGGAGGTCGAGACGAAAAGTCGTCCCGACATTCAATTGCGAGCTGACATAGACTTCACCCTGATGTTTACGAACGCTGTTCCGAACCACGTCGAGACCCACGCCGCGCCCTGACACATCCGAGAGTTTCTCCGCGGTCGAAAAGCCGGGATGAAAAATGAGCTGGACAGCCTCATCATCGGACATTGCTTCGAGTTCGCTAGCGACAAACAGTCCTTTTTCAAGCGCCTTGGCACGTATTCTGCGCGCGTCGATGCCGCGGCCATTGTCGGTGACCACGATGCGTACATGCGAACGGGTAAGTTCGGCGGTCATCGTGAGCTGGCCGGTACGACTGGCACCGCGCGCCGCTCGATCGTCCGGAGGATCGATGCCATGATCGACCGCATTGCGGATGATGTGGGTCAACGGAGCGTCCAGGTCTTCGATCAGCGCTTTGTCGATTTCGATCTCTTCGCCAACCAACCGCACGTCGACCTCTTTCCCCAACTGACGGGCCAAGCCGCGCGCCATGCCGGGAAATTTTGAAAACAGATTCGCCGCCGGAACGCGTCGCAACGAGAATAAACCCTTTTGCAGCACATAGGCTTGCTCGGAGAAGCTGCGAATGATTTCCCGAAACTCTTCGACCATCGGCTTGAGCTGACGGCTCTCGGCCATACGCGACTGCAAGTCTTTGAACATCTCGCCCGTGATAAACAATCGGGCCACGAGATTGAGGAATTCGTCGAGACGCTCTTCTTTGACGCGGATCAGTCGGCCGTGCGAGTCCTTGGCAGGTGCGGCCGAAGCGGGGGCATTGGTCGTCGGGGCGATCGCGGTTGCTGGCGGCACAACAGCCGACGGAGTTGGCTCGACAGCGCGGGGCGCAATCAGCTTGGAAAGTTCCGGGCATAAGTTGTCCCAGACCACCGAGATGAGCATGTCATCGAGCGGAATGGGGCTCGCTGCCAACAGGCGGAAATTTTTCGCCGCGGCTGCAAAGGCCTCTGCCAGGCTGTGACGATGACACACGCGAGCCTGTTCGGCCAAAGATTCCGCCTGGGCGATAAACGCCTCGCCCACGGCCGGCGTATATTCTTGTTTCTCGAATGCCACGAACAAGTGCAGCACGGCCTGTAACTGCTGAGCCAAGTCGATCTCGGGGCAGTTCCATTGCGTCGTGGCAAGTTGGATTGGAGTAAGTATGCCCGCTTCGGCAGGCGTGGTGGTATCGGCAGCTGTGCCCGGTTGGCTTGCGCCTCGTAGCGACGCTTCGAGGACATCGAGCATGGAATCAGCAACGGTCTCTAGCCACTCGACGGGGGTTTCAAGCCCTGGCACTTGCAATTGACGCAGGCATTGCAGCACATGCTGCATGTCCTCAGGACGGCTGGATTCGCCGGTGCCGATCCCGGCTTGTCGCACGATCGTGTCGAGCAATTGCTGAGCGTCGGGTGGTAATTCATCGCTCATCTCACCGGCGATGGCCGCTGAGACCATCTCATCCAAATAATCGAACGACGCGATCAGCGAGCGTTCTAGTTCTTCGCTGATGGGGGCCTGCTGAGTGCGAATCTCGTCCAGTGTGTTCTCGACCGAGTGGGCGAACGATTTGATAACATTGAGCCCAAAAAACCCGGCATTCCCTTTCAGCGAGTGGATGCCGCGAAAGACCGCGTTGATCGGCTCGGAAGACGGCGCGGTGCGATACGCTTCGAGATGCGCGGGCAATGTCCGCAGCGAGGCCAGCGCCTCGTCTGCAAAATCTCGCAGCAGTTCCAATGGATCCTGAACGACGACAGTCATGCGTGATTCTCCAACGTGTTTGGCTGTAGGGTGCTGGATAATTCCGCATAGAACTCGCCGTCATGTCGACGCAGTTCCGAGAGTTGCTTGAGTGAGGTCCACCATCGATTGAAGTTGCCGGTGATCTCGTTTAGGCAATTCATCAGTGTGTCGGCGTCCGTGAGTGGCTTGAAGAGGCAAGCGGTCGCTCCCTTGCGCATCGACCGCAGCACGTTACTGAGTGTGACCACGCCGGTAAGCATGATCACGGCGGTCCCGCCATCGGCCTGTTTAATTTGTTGCAACAAATCGAGACCATTCATTGTCGGAAAGTCGATATCCAGGATCACCACGCGAAAGTTTTCTTGGGTGATTCGTTCGAGTGCTTGCGATGGGTCATGCAACGCCGTGACTTCGATTCCGCGCGGCCTCAACAGCGCCGCCACCCAGCGTGTCGCATCCGTGTCGTCATCGATATGCAAGACTCGCAACGGTTGATTCTGTAGGTGCATGGTGAAGCCTGAGTAACGACGGGGTGGATGATTCAGAGACCGATCACGGGGACGGGTAGAATTGCTCAGACGTGTTGATGCAACGTGAGTGACAACGAAGCCCGCCAGCGTTCGTGTCGCTGGAGCGCCTGAGTAACGAGTTCGATGAGCACTTCATTGCGAAATGGCTTCAGCAGGTAATCTGCCGCGCCAAGATCGACCGACTTCAGCAAGCTGTCGGGCGTGGAAAAGGCGGTCATCACCAGGACCTGCACGCCACGAAAGCGGTCCTTGGCGCGTTGGATCAGTTCCAAGCCGTCGACGTTGGGCATGCGCAAGTCGGTAATCAGCACGTCGACCAGATGCGTATCGATATAGGCTGCCGCTTCGCTCGAATCGGAAAAGACACGCAACGTAATTTCCGAGCCAAAAGCATCGCGGAGAACTTTGTCGTAAAGCCTGGCTTGTGCGAGATCGTCCTCGACCAGGATGACGCTCGATTCACATGGCAAGATGGTCATGTCGTTGATCCTTCCAGGGGCAGTTAGGTCGTTACGATGGCGGCGGATTTATTGACCGGATCCGCCTCGGTTGATTCAGCTAGGCTTACTTCCAAACAGATGGGACCAATATCGGTCTCGAATGGAATGCCGATCGGCGCCACCCCGGTCGGAAACACGACCGTGTGATTGCGTCCGACAATGACGGTTGGCAAGCCGATGCTCATCTGCAATCGTTCGAGTTTGGCTTTGGCCGCTCCGGTGATCATATTGGTCAGTTCGCCAACGGCGTCGATCACATGATGATCGAGCGATTCGCAGGGCTCGCCCAGCAGCATGCTGGTAGCCTTGATGGCGATCGGTCGGCTCAAGCCGAGCAGCACCGATCCCCGAGCAATTCCGGACAGGCCGATGATGCCCGTCACTTCTTGTGACGGCTGAAAACTTTCTTTCAGATAGAGCGCGCCACGTTTTACGGTCACGCCCAGCATGGTCTGAAAGACGGCGGCTGTCGATTCGACGAACGGATTGATGAACTCGATGTTAATCGGCGCGTATTGCATGATGCCAACAGATTGCGTGTGAGCGATGCTTAGAGCTGAATGAATTTGCTTAACTTGGCTTGCAGGGTCGCCGCGTCGAACGGTTTGACGACGTATTCCGAGACGCCCGCTTGAATTGCCTCCATGACGCGCCCCTTTTCGGCCTCGGTGGTAATGAGCACCACCGGCAGCGTCGCGCCTGAGGCACGAATGGCCTTGAGGACGTCGATGCCGGATTTGCCGGGCATGTTCCAGTCGGTCAGCACCAAGTCGAATGGCTGTTGCTGAAAATGTTGAATGGCCTCGTTGCCGTCGGCGGCTTCGACCACGTCGTTCACTCCGGCCGAAGCCAGCGCGCGGATCACTATTTTGCGCATGACTCCCGAGTCATCCGCGACCAGTACCTTGAAACTCATGATAAAATCCCCATGTGTGCGGAGTCCTTGTTCACAGTGCTCGTCACGCCGACGGCGCGGATGCAGCGTCGACGTGCCTGGTTGGTAATCGATTCTGGCAGGTTCGCGAGGGACACTTGCAAATCAACGTGCCCTTCGACAAACGCGACCTTATTCATTCCATAGACATCGGAAGAAGCTTCGTCCTGGCCGAGCACATATCCGCCGGCTGCTCGGATGGCTCCGCATCCGTCTGAACCGTCGCGACCCATGCCGGTCATGATGACCGCCAAGCAATGCTTGCCGAAGAGTTGTGCGGCGCTGTTCATCATCACGTCGACTGAAGGCTTATGACCACTCACGGGTTCGCCATCACAGATGACCGCTTGAATTCCCGTGGGTGTGCGGCGCAGCGACAGGTGTTTACCTCCCGGAGCCAAGAGCGCCGTGTTGGGTCGCAAAACGTCCCCAGTCACAGCCTCTTTAACCCCGATCGCTGAGAGCGAATTCAAACGATTCGCAAACGGACCTGTGAACATCGCCGGCATGTGTTGCACGATCACGATGGGCGGCAGGGGGGGCGCGAGTGAACTAAATATCTGCGTAAGGGCGGGTGGTCCGCCGGTCGAGATGCCCATGACAATACAACCCATGAAGCGATCGGCGGGCAACGGCGCGGTTGATGTCGCGCCTTGTCGACTCACCGTCGTTCGCAGTTGTCGAGTTTTGCGAATCTGCAGCACGCGGCGAACGTCGGCCCCGGCCATATTCCGAATCTTTTGTGGAAGTTCTTCGCCGAAGGTGCGTTTCATTTCGGCGAGTCCATCGGGTTTGGCAACGTAATCCATCGCCCCGCGATCCAGCGCTTGCAGCGTGACATCCGCGGCGCGTTGCGATAGGGCGCTCACCATGACCACGGGCGTTGGTCGACAGGCCAAGATCCGATCGAGCGTATCGAGTCCGTTCAGGCGCGGCATTTGCACGTCGAGCGTAATCACGTCGGGCCGCAACTCGTCCAGCACGCGCAGGGCCTCGAAACCGTCAACGGCGCTGCCGACCACCGTGATATCGGCGTGTGTGGCGAGCGCGTCCTGAATCAACTCGCGAATCATCGGCGAGTCGTCGACCACCAAGACTCGAATTGGCTTTTTCATCGTCTTTCCCCCCACGTTTGGAACACGCGAATTCTCATTGTTAGCTGCTCGTACTAGACTTCCGCGAAACTAACCAAAGCGTTCAGGGCCGAGACGATCTGATTCTTTTCAAACGGCTTGACGATAAAATCGGCAGCGCCACATTGAATCGCTTCCTTCAGCACGTTCGTCTGATTGATCGCACTTACGACCAGCACACGGGCATTGGGATCGAAGGCTCGAATCCCCTTGAGGGCGTGTAACCCGTCGTAATCCGGCATGACCAGATCGAGTGTCACGGCGGTTGGCCGCAACGCGCGATATTTGTCAATCGCCTCTTGCCCGTTGGCGGCTTCCGCCACAACGGTCCAGCCGCACTCGGCGGCGGTGTCCTTGATCAACTCGCGAATGATCATCGAGTCGTCGGTTACCAGTAATGTGTGTGCCATGACCAATTCTCACCAAGTGAATGACTCAAACCGTGTTCTGTCGTGCGAGATCTACAACGTGATCGGATCCGCCCCTAGCACTTCCACCAAAAGTTTGCCCGCGCGACAATCAAACGTTGTGCGGCGACCGCGTGTGCCCCCCACGTGAGAGCCGAGCAAAGGAATTCGGCCTTTTGCAAGATGATTGCAGATCGCGTCCACGTTTTGCTGGCCGATCTGGAATGGGCCTTTCGAGTCGAACATGTTCGCTCCACCCGCCAACTTTGCGACGAGTTTCGTCGGCGACACGCCATGTCGACGTAACGATTCAATCATCTCCTGAAGCGCTGAATCGGCAAATTTACCGGGTGTTCCCCTGCGTCCTTCGGAGTTGGGCAACACGATGTGCGCCATGGCGGCGAAACATTGCTGAGGTTCGTAGAGCACCAGACCCACGCAGGACCCTAGCACGGCGCGGCCAATGCCCGCGGGAGATAATATCGCGATTTGACCCATGCCCACTGAAGCCTCGGCAACGGCAGCCTCGAGTGAGGCCGTCGTGCGACGCTCCGACTTGGGGGACGATACGTAAACGGTGACAGTCATAGCAGTGCAAACCTTCGGCTCTTTGTATGGTCTTATGTTTCAACAGCGTTCATGGCACCCGCCACAATGCGCAGCAGATGTAAAAGTTCAACCGACGGCACAAATACCATGTTCCAATTGACGCGCTCGTCTAAATGACGAAAGCAAGTCCGCGCCAACAGCACGTTGTCCGACTCGATCGCCTGCATCATGACCGCCTGTTCGAGCACCCCCGCGATGTAGTCATGCAAAATCATTGGCGGCGTGGGAAACAGACGGACTCCCGTAAGGTTGGTCATCTCACTCAAAAATGCCGAACTCAGGATGTTGCCGGTTTCCATTAGGGCGGATCGCTCGATCTCGCCCCACGCTTCGAGCGCCCTGGGCTCGCGATTGAGCAGCAGGGACGTGAGTTTCATGGCCGCATGGTCGTCGATCGAGAGCAGCATTTGTCCGCCGACCTCGCCGGCCACTCCCAGGATCACGATGGTCGAAGTCTCGTTGACGCCAGGGATTACGCTTTCGATGTCACCGAGCGGCATCTCGCAGACTTCGTCCAGCGACAACGTGACCCGACCGTGGGTCCAAACTCCCATCGCCTGCGAGGCGGCTTGGATGGCTGGTCCGAATACCGTTTCCCAGCAAATCGGAATCGGTGTGATCTCGTTCGTATTCAACATGACAACGTCTCTTGGGTAGAAAAGGAATTCACGATCCGGCACCGGTGCCACGTGGCTCGCTGCATGCCATCTGCAATAATGCGGTCACGTCTAGAATCAACGAAACGCGACCATCTCCGAGGATGCTTGCTCCGGCAATGCCATCGATATTTTGGAAATTCTCAGTGAGCGATTTGATCACCACGTCTTGCTCGCCTAGCAAGTCGTTGACCACGATACCGATCTCGCGCCCCTCGCTGCCAACGATGACGACCGTCAGGTTCGCAGGATCGCGATCCGTTGCGGCGATGGTGTCGCCAAACAGGTCGCTCAATCGCACGAGAGAGATGACCCGACCGCGGACGCGCGTCGTTGGTCGGCCATAGACAGTCGTCACGCCATGCTCGGCCACGCGGACAATCTCGATCACGGACTCGACCGGCACGGCAAAAACATCCGCGCCGATCACCATCAGCAAACTCGGCAAGATCGCCATCGTGAGTGGTAGCTTGATTTCAAACGTCGTCCCAAGCCCCGGCTTGGATGATAGTTCGACCAGACCGTTGAGTTGCTCGATCTTTGAGCCGACGATATCCATGCCCATCCCGCGACCGGACACCTCGGTCACGCGTTCGGCCGTGCTGAATCCGGGGCGCCAGATCAATTGATAGACCTGGGCGTCGGTCATTTTTTCGGCTTCGAGCTCATTCATCCAACCTTTGGCAACCGCCTTGGCGCGGATTCTCGCGGCGTCGAGCCCCCGGCCATCGTCGGTCACTTGAATAACGATCCGATTCCCGCGATGGAAGGCATTGAGCGTGATGGTGCCGTGCCGTGATTTTCCGGCTGCTGCGCGTCCCTCGGGCGCTTCGATACCATGATCGGCCGAGTTGCGAATCAGATGTATCAGGGGGTCGCCCAACTCGTCGATCATCCGCTTGTCGAGTTCGGTGTGTTCGCCGTGGATGGCTAAGTTGATTTCTTTGCCGCTCGACCGTCCCAGATCGCGCACGACACGTTTGAAGCGCGAGAACAACGGACCGATCGGAACCATCCGCGTGTCCATGACCGAAGACTGAATTCCGTCCGATACTCGATCCAGCTGATGAATCGCTTCGGACAGATCGTTTATCATTCCGCGCACCTCGCCAAACCGCACCAAGTCGCGTTGCACGAGATTCAGATCGCCGTGGATCTGTTGAGTTTTCGCGAACAAGGATTCTCGTTCCGGCAAACGATCACGCCCCGTGTCATGCAACTCATTTGAGAGTCGTTCGGTTTGCTTAATCGCATCGGCGAGACAGTTGGAAATTAACTTGTCGGAGAACAATCGTTTGAGTTTTTGACCGATTTGACTGAAACGCGCCTTGGTGATGACCAATTGACCGGCCAGGCTCATGAGCTGATCCAGTCGCTCGATATCGACGCGCAGCGTTTCGGTGGGTTTGCTTTTGGGGTCGCTTGAGGCAGGCGAACTCGTCGTTGAGCGCGACGAAGATGCAGCCGCACCATCACCCGTCGGCGCGGTAACCTCGTCCGCAACCAGGTCGAGATCGGCGTCTGGCGCGGGGTCGCGGACCGCAGCGATGCCGTCGATTGCGGTGTGCGGCTGAAACGGCACCCAGTCGATCGTAAGGACACCCGTCACGTTGAGTTCTTGGCGCAAGGCGGTCAGCTCGGCCTGGGTCGCTAACCCAAAGCTCAAGCTGGTCAGCTCGTGAATCGAATCCAGTTCATCTTCGGCCGGCGAGGCATAAAACAGGTTTCCGAAGCGTTGAATCTTCTCTAGCAACAGTCGCGCCTTGAGTTCCACCAGCGCCAGATTCTCATCGAACACGACATGCCCGAGATACCCTGAAACGTCTGGCGGGATCGCTGCGCGAACGGCCCGCTGCCAATCGTTCGTCGATGGCGGGGGTGACGTAGGACTGCTTGCCGAGTTCGCAGGGCTCGAATCGTTCGTGGGACTAATGCGGACCATCCAACGACAGGCGTCGCCCAAGCTGTTCGTGTCGGGTCGGCCTGTCCGTAGTCCGTTGACATAGGCACGAATGGCATCGACCGACTTGAATAGCGCATCGACCATCTCGCCCGTGGGAACAGCCGCGATGCGGCGCAACTCCTGCAAGTGGTCTTCCATCAGGTGCGCCAAGCGGGCCACGCGTCGGAGTCCGATCGACGCTGCAGAACCTTTGATCCGATGGCAACCGACCAGCAATGACTCGACCTGTGACGGTTGGATTTCTTGCAATAGCGTGTCAGATAAGGCGTCGAGCGTGAGTTCGCACTCGTCGATGAAGATACCCAAATACTTGGCTGGAATATCGACATCGTCTTGAATATCAGCTAACACGTCGGCCATCTGCGTGGGCGGGACGAGCCGCATCGGATCCGTGACGATTTCGGACTGCGGCTCGCCACGCAACACAACTTCAATACGGTCGATGACGTCCGTATAGGCGACGTCTCCGTTTTCACCCGATTTCAGTAGCTCGATCATCGCATCCAGGCGATCGATCGCCTGAAAGGAAACATCGACGACGCTGCCGACCACGGACATTCGTCCACTGCGAACGGCGTCGAACACATTCTCGACTTTATGGGTCAGGGCATTGATGTTTTGCAGCCCCAGCATGCCTGAGAGCCCCTTGAGGCTATGGGCCGCGCGAAAAATATCGTTAAGCAGTTCCTCGTTGGTCGAGGCCGAGTTGCTGCCGCTCTTAACGTCGAGGTCCAATTGCAAGAGCCCCTCGTTGAGCCGCCGCATCAGATCGGTGGACTCGTCAAGAAAGTCTCCCATGAGACCATCGGTCAACGGATCGCAGGCGTCATTCGTCGCCATGTTCATGGTTGCAACTTGTTGGTTAGGTCGTTGAGGCTGAGTTCATGGGACGATGCAGCCAGCCTTGGGACGAGCGAAAGTTTGTGAGATACTCGGATGCCCCGTCGGCCGGACCTGTGATGATGGCGCCGCCTGGTCGCAACATGCGACGCACGTTGACGAGCACTTTTTGCTTGGACTGCGCATCGAAGTAAATCAGCACATTTTTCAGCACGATTAGGTCGAAGGGCGGTTCGTTGAGCGGCTCGAGCAGGTTATGAACATCGAAGCGTAGCGTGTCTTGGATCGCCGGCTTGGCAACCCAACTGCCGTTCGGCGCCGTGGCCGAAAAGAAGCGACGTTTATATGAATCGGGAACGAGGCGCATTGCCCGTTCGCCGAACGTTAAACCTCGGGCTTGCTCAACAGCGCCGGCTCCGATGTCGGTTCCAAGGATGTCGATTTTCCAAATATTTGCCGGACTCAAGCGATCAGCCAGACAGCAGGCGATGGTCGTTGCTTCATCACCCGTGCTGCACGCGGCCGACCAGACACGCACTTTCGTTGGTCGCGAAGAGCCGCGGGCCTGCGCGAGGAGTTCGGGAACATACGTCTCGCGGAGCCAATCCCAGTGGTGTTGATCGCGAAACAGGTAGGTCTCGTGGGTTGTAACCTCTTGCAAGAACCCTTCCCATTCAGGATCGTTCGGAGCGGCTTTGCACAGATACTCGTAGTACTTGCTGTAGCAGGTCATGCCGTTCTGACGCAGTCGGCGGCGCAAGCGGTTAGAAAGCAAGGTGATTTTTTGCGGCGAGATGGAGACCCCGATCCGCTGGTAAATCAGTTTTGCAAACTGATCGAGCTGGCGGGGTGTCACATCGGAACTCAGAATGGTCGTGGGCATCATGTGTTTCCCCCCTGGTCCGCCGCCACACTGGCGGCGGACCAGGTCATTGGTTGTGAGGTGACCAGTTACTTAGCTACGCGGAACCGCGCGACCAGATCGCGTAGCGATGAGGCCTGAGCGCCAAGCTGCTCGCTGCTGGAGGCCATTTCCTCGCTTCCTGCAGCCGCCTGCTCAGTGACTTGCGAGATTTGTTGGATCGCTTTGGAGACTTCTACCGCGCTTTGTGCTTGCTCGACAGCAGCCGAGGCGATCTCAGTAATCTTCTTCGCGGTCGCCTGGGCACTATCGATGATCCGATTGAGCGCTTCGCCGGTCTGTGCGCTCAGCGTAGCCCCTTCACCCACGCGTTGGGTCGACTCTTTAATCAAGGTCGATATTTCTTTCGCGGCTTCACTCGAGCGTTCCGCGAGTTTACGCACTTCGTCGGCCACTACGGCGAATCCTAGACCATGCTCGCCGGCGCGGGCTGCTTCAATTGCGGCATTCAGTGCCAGCAAGTTGGTCTGGCTGGCAATCTCCGAAATCACTTGAATGATTTCGCTGATTTGCGTCGACGAGGCTTTGATCCGTTCCATTGCGTCGACCGACTTGCGAACCGCCGCGCCGCCATCGGTTGCCAGCGTGCTGGTCTGCTGGGCGACGTCGCTTGCGCCTGCGGCGTTGTCTTTAACCGCTTCAATGCTGCGAGTCAGCTCTTCGATCGTCGCGCTCATTTGCTCGACCGAGGCACTTTGCGTTTGCGCGCCCTGCGCCAAGGTTTGCGAACTTTCCGAGACGACGCGAGCACCTTCGGTGAACTGCGAGGCGCCGTCGATAACTTGCGTGATAATGTCACGCAGATCCCCCATCATGCGCCGCAGGCCGTTGGCCAATTCACCCACCGCGTCCTCACCGGTCACGGTCAACTCTGCAGTCAAGTCTCCTTCGGCGCCCGCATTGACCACACTCAGAATCTGATCAACTTTGTGACGCAAAGCTTCTTGGTTCTCACGTTCGCGCTGACGTAAATCCTGTTCGCGCTGTTCGGCGAGCAGTTTCTCGGTAATCACCTCCCAAATCACCATCGGGCCCGCGTATTTTCCGGCCGAATCGTAAACCGCCGAGGCGGCCAGAGAGAGCGTATCAGTGCCGACCTTGATCTCGGCCTTATGGGGCAAGTTTTTCGGGTCAGCCAGTAAACGACGTTGATGAGCCGCATTCTTGTGGAAGATGTCGTAGCTCTTGCCAACGATCGTGTCGACTTTGATCGGCAGCTGGTTTTCGATCGTCCGGAGCGTCTTTTCTGAGGCCGGATTCATATAGGTGATGATGCCTTCGTTGTTCGCCAGCATCACGTTAACGGGCACATTCTCGACGATGGCGGCTTTTTCGAGCGCGGCCGTGGCGCGGCGCGCGTCTTGAATCGCCTTCGATACCAGGCGTCCCACGGTCCGTAGCACATCGAGTCGTTCGACCGACGGTTGCAACGTTTCCAAGGCAAAGAAGTCCATTGTCCCGATCACGGAACCATCGACCATCACCGGGAAGCAAACGCCCGACTTGACCCCGGCTCGTTGTGCGACCGGAGCGCGACAACAATCGGTCATTTGGCCAATGTCTTCGCAGAACACCAAATCGCGCTGCCGCCAGGCACGGCCGCTGAGCCCTTCCCCTTCGCGGAAACTAGCTTCCATGGTCACGCGACGAAAATCAGGATTGACTGATCCTGACTCGGAGGCGAAACGTAAGACGCGGTCTCGTTCGTTCACTTTCCAGAACGATCCGTAGGCCCAGCCGAATTCTGCTTTGACCGTCTCGAGTGCCACGTTGGTGGCCTCGTCGGCTGATTGCGCCGTGGAGAGCGCCTCCATTAACTTGACCAGGGCTTGGGTGTTCGCATTCGACTCATCCAACTTGGCTTGCAGAGCCAATGCACTATTCGGATTCGTCTTGGGAGTGCTCTTTTTTACTTTCAGGACAGTACTCATGTTCGTTCAGCCTTGATTGAAATTGTTTTTATGAAAGAGACGCATGTCGGAAAAAAATGGTTAGACGGCCACAGCTTCAGCCGGCTCGAGCTCGATCGCGGCACTCGGATCGGACAGCAACCGGTCGACATCGAGCAGGATCAGCAACCGCTTTTCCAGCTTGGCTAGTCCGGTCAGATAATCGCGGCCGAGTCCGCTGACGGTCGGCGGCGGAGGAGCAACTTGCTCCTTCGAGATTCGTAAGACTTCGCTAACGGCATCCACGACAATGCCAATCGTTTTGCCGGCCACGTTCATCACCATGATCCGCGTTTCGTCGGTGTACGACTCTTCGGGCATGCCAAATCGCAATCGCAGATCGACGATCGGGATGACCATGCTGCGCAGGTTGATGAGTCCCTTGATGTACGCGGCGGTCTGTGGGACTCGGGTAATCTCACCGACAAGAATGATCTCTTGAACTTTGGTGATCTCGATACCGTACTCTTCGTTGGCCAGCCGAAAGCTGACGACCTGAATCGTGCCGGTCGCATCGACCTGACGTTGATTCGAGGCCGGAGTTTTTTGAACCGTGGTCATGAATAGGTTTCCCGTAGCTACGGATTCGTTCGGAGTCAGAAGACGTGCCCTAAAGTTGCTGGTTGCCACGAGCGTGACTTTGAGGACGAGAAACCATAAGATGGGCAATCTGGGCAGGGGTTGTTTTTCGTGGGAACTCGCCACCCGAACGTGGATTACCACGCATCTCTTGCTTTGTGTTCTCATCATTTACTCATTCGCCGTGTCTCGTTCGAGATTGGGAGCAATCGGACCATCGTCACTAGGGGTGAAACTGGGTGCGACATCGCATCGTGGCAAATGCATTGTTGGCGCGGGCTGGTTTGCGCGAAGTGCTCCCACGAGCAACATTGCGTCGAGTTCTATAGAGGTCATGATCAGCATTCGATTCAACCGAATATTTATTGTGGACTGCGCAGTGAATGAACCATGGCGGCTCACGCAAGCCTGACGATCTCAGGTTGGGTGATGCTCGCCGGAGTTCCTTTCTGCTTCGAGGTCAAGCCAATGGCTGATCTAAGCCAATCGAGCGACTTGCAGCAAAGCAAACCGAGCGAGCTGTCGTCGCGTTCAACCAACAAGATCAAACCGAACTCCAATGAAGCGCTTCGCAAACGCGACCAGTTATTGCAGCTGTTCATCGATCAACTCGATGATTTTGCCATCGCCGTCTTGGACGCGCACGGACGGGTCGTTAGCTGGAGCGCCGGTGCAGAGCAACTTTACGGCTATCGCGACTCGGAAATCATTGGCAGCCATGTCGCTTGCCTCGATCGAGCCGTTGACACGCTTGCCAACAAGGCGCGACAAGATCTGTGCGAAGCGGCTAAATCCGGACGCATGGCGTTTGAAGCTCCGCGCGTACGTAAAGATGGCGGTGAGTTCTGGGCCTCGCTGGTGATCGCTCCGCTGCGAAACGACGAGGGCAAACTCCGCGGCTACACGATCATCACGCGCGACATCACCGATCAACGCCGCACCGATGACGGTTTGCGAGTCATGGCCGAGTTGTCGATCAACGCGATTGTGTTGGTCAACATGTCGGGCAAGATCGTCTCCGTGAATGCGCAAACCGAAAAAATGTTCGGTTACCAACGCGAAGCACTGATCGGTCAGAGCGTGGAAATACTCGTGCCCGATCGTTATAAGTCCGGTCATCCGGCGAGTCGCGAACGATATTTTGGATCACCGGTTGTGCGACTGATGGGCGCGGGACGCGACCTCTACGGCCGCCGGAGTGACGGCACTGAATTTCCCGTCGAGATTGGTCTCAACCCGATCAAGACCAGCGACGAATCGTTTGTGCTCAGCGCGATTGTCGACATTACCGCCCGAAGAACGGCCGAGGATCGAGCGCGGAAATACCTCAACGACCTCGCCCATGTCGCGCGACTCAGCACGGTTGGACAAATGTTTTCCGAACTTGCCCATGAACTCAATCAACCCTTAGCCGCAGCCGCCAATTACGCCCGAGCCTGCATTCGCTTTGCTCAATCCAATCAAGGACTTCCGCCGCAGCAACTGATCGCGTTGATGGAAAAGACCGTCTCCCAAACAACGCGTGCCCTTGAGATCGTCAAACGGCTTAGCGCATTTATGAAAAAAGACGGTGGCGCGCGAACCATGGTCAATGCCAATCGGCTCATCGAACGCGTCGTCTCTCTATCGGTTCCGGTGATGCAAGCGGCCAGCGCCAACTACGAACCGGTCCGCCTTGAGTTGACGCTCGACGAATCGCTGCCAACGATCGTTGCCGATGCCGTTCAAATCGAACAGGTGCTGCTCAACTTAGTGCGCAATGCCATCGAGGCGATGCAAGATTCCTCGGTGCCCAAAAAACTGCTCTCCATACGTACCTGCTATGATGAGCGCACCATTCAAGTCGAAGTGAGCGACACGGGGCCAGGCATCAAACCCGAGCATGTCGAACAATTGTTTTCCGCCTACTTCACTACCAAATCCAACGGTGTGGGGTTGGGGTTGTCGATTAGTCGCTCAATTATTGAAGACCACGAGGGGCGAATGGAGGTCCAGACCTCGGACGCCGGGTCAACTTTTCGATTCTACTTACCGATCGCCACTACGGGGCATATCCTATGACCAGCGAACCTACTGTCTTTATCGTCGATGACGATCCAGCCTTCCGTGACTCACTGGCCGTGCTCATCCTTTCGATTGGCTTAAAACCAGAAGCTTATGCTTCCGGAGAAGAGTTTTTAAAATGCTTCGACGAGACAAGGCCGGGTTGTATCATTCTCGATGTCCGCATGCCCCAGCTCGGCGGACTCGCCTTGCAAGAGAAACTCGCCGCGTTTCCCCTCTGTCCGCCGATCATCATCCTCACCGGCCACGCCGAAGTGCCTACCGCCCTGCGCGCGATGAAACAGGGCGCCATCGATTTTCTGCAAAAAACGTTCGCCGAGTCCGAATTGAGCGACAGCGTGCAGCGCGCCATTGCCTCGGATAAAGAATTTCGCCAAGGCTATCTCAAACGCCGGTCGCTCGAAGATCAGCTCAACCTGCTGAGCCGACCCGAGCGCGATGTTCTCGATCTCGTGCTGGCAGGCCATCCCAACAAGCGCATTGCCTCGTTACTCGGGGTAAGTCAACGGGCTATCGAAGACCGTCGTGCGCGCGTGATGCAGAAGCTCGACGTCAACTCATTGCCCGAACTGGTTCGGTTCGCGCTCGATGCTGGCATTCAAGTCGATAAATAACCACATCGATACAACTCATGGGTGTGGCACTCCGATAGCCCGGCGTGGTCTTGCACGCCTCCGGAATTCGATATGCTATTCATTGCTTGGTAGAATAGTTCGATATCGAGTCATCAAATGGCTGTGATCGCGAGAAATTGAGTGCACTCGCACGCTCCGCTGTCATGTTCGGTTGGATGACACGTCCTGTTTTTCTCGCGCCTGGCAAATAGGCGAATAATTCCCCGTGACTGCCGCTCCAACAATCTCTGTCATCGATAACGACCCAGAAAATCGAGCAACGCTTAAATCGTCGCTCGAAGCCATGGGCCTAAACGTTCGGGCGTATTCGAATGCGACCGAGTTCTGCGAGGACTTCGATGTTACCAGAGCGGGCTGCGTCATATTCGACGGCACACCCACCGTCGACGGGGTCCCGTTGCCGGTAAAATTAGCTTCGGCACCGCTAACTCCGCCGTTGATTTGTATCTCCGGCGAAACCGATATCTCATCCGTCATCGGTTTGATGCGACAAGGGTTGACTGACTACTTGCCCAAGCGAAGCTTCAGCGAACATGACCTCTGGGAAGCCGTTCAGCGAGGGCTGACACAAGACGCCAAGCGTCGAGCCGCCCATGCACAATTACTAGAAAGGCAAAGTCGTCTCGCTCTGCTGAACGAAGCCGATCGAGAGCTGTTGCGTCTCCTGTTGCGCGGTTTGAACAACCGCGAGATTGCCACCGAAATCGGCATCACTCGCACCGCGGTCGAAGGTCGACGCACGCGCATGATGAAAAAACTGGGTGTCACCAACCTAGTGGCGCTGATCCGCTTTGCGATCGAAGCTGAATTCGATTCAGAGCCCTCGCACTCGACTTGATCCGCCCCCCCCTCATCAATGGCAGGAACTCGCGCTGCAGGCGCTGCCTTCGTGCGAGGGAATGGTTGGCGTGTTAATCGCTGTTCGCTTACTTCGCCAGTTCATGCACCTTGGCCACGATCGACTCTTCAACCGTGCTGTTCCAGCTCGTGGGCAAGCCGTAATAGATCATCGCAGAAGCCCCTTCGTAGCCCCCTTCCTTCAACACACGCAACGAAGGTATGTAGGCCATCACGTCGTTCGAGTAGCCGGCGATCCAGGTCGGGCGGGGCCCCAACTCTTTCGCCAACCGTAACGAAAAGTCTACCACCACTTCTCCTCCGAGCACGACCCAACGAAGCTCATTCCCAACGTGCCACACCTGTACCGGATACGGATACGTCGGGCTCAATGGAGTCCCCCCATCGATCTTTGCCAGTAGGCTCTTGGCCCGCAGAACAATGAATTTATTTTTGTCTTGCGATTGGCTCACCAGCTCGTCACGCGTCGGAAGTGTATCGAAGCCGAGCGGGATTTCTGCATAGCGTGTCGACAGTTTCCCCTGCACCTCGTTAAGCTTCCCCTCGAGCACGGCTTCGACTGACTTCGCCAGCCGTTCGCCGTATTGCTGAGCGAGTTCAACTTGGCGCCGCGGGATCGGATTCTGATCGGCGCCGCAGCCTGCCCAGAACAACGCAATCGCGCCCGGATGTTTACGCTCGACTGCGTCCATGGCATAGCCGGGGTAATCCGCACACCACTGATAAAAGCTCAACACCGTCGCGTGGCAGGCGTAGCCGAACGTGACTGCCAACAACTCGCCTTGGGCATTCTTAACGGCCAACACGGGAACGCGATGATCGACAGGGCCTTTGAGCTGTCCCGCGGCGCGTAGTTGCGGCACGTCGGCTTCTTTGTTGGCGCGACGGTTCACGGCAAAATCGCACGTCCCTTCGGAGTATTCAATCCGCGCCGGGGCAAGCTTTTGCAACGCGGCCCCAATCAGATCGACGAGCTTGGACTCTAATTGCCGCGTATAGATGTCGACGCGTTGCCGCTCGACGGCGTCGAACGAGTACATCGCGCCCAGGTTGTGTCCCACGACCGGACCGCAATGCGTGTGCGAGCAGTTGATCGCAATTTGCTCACGTCGCAATTTGAATCGCTCGGCGGCGGCGGCACAGATGTGCTCGGCGGTGGAACGATCGATGCCCACGAGGTCGAGTGTCACGAGCACGGCTCGCTCCCCCTGGGGGTCTTGCAGCGCCACGGCTTTGCCCCAGAGCTCGGTCAGCTTCCCCTCGGCCGTATGGTCTCGTCCTCCGTAACCGCTCATCCACATGAGTTGCTCAGGTGTAATGGTCACCTTGGCCGCCCCAGCCTTCCATTGCGCCGCGGCGTCATGGATCATTCCGCAGGTGATGAGCACAAACCAAACGAACAAGCACGAGCGCATAAGAAGTCTCCAAAGATAAAGCCACGGCAATGCCTGGATGATCGCCGACCACGCGCGTCGATGCAAGCAATTGGGCTAAATCCGCTGTGGAAGCGGGGCCCGCAGGGCAGTTTATGACTTTGCAACCCCGCGGCGATGATTATGCTAAAGGGCTCCCCTTCACGCCTCGATAAACTGCCCCCGGAGACGACACCATGTCGCGACCCTCGCTGCTGGCGCTGGCTGTACTGCTGACTTTTTCAACGGCGCTCGCTGCCGGCGAGTTAGGACCGCCGATCACACTGTTCGACGGTAAAAGTTTTAGCCATTGGCAGGGGGACACTCAAAAGACGTTTCGCATCCAGGACGGAGCCATCGTCGGCGGCACGCTCAAAGAGAAGATCCCGCACAACGAGTTTCTCGCCTTCAACCGTGAGTTTGCCGATTTCGAGCTGCGACTGAAATTTAAAGTGCTCGGCGAAAAAGCCAATGCCGGAATTCAAATCCGCAGCCGTCGCATTCCTGACCACTTCGAGATGATCGGTTATCAAGCTGATCTCGGCGATGGCTGGTGGGGGAGTCTGTACGATGAGTCGCGGCGCCGCAAGGTGCTCGCCGCGGCCGACAAGGCGGTCGTCGACAAGGTGTTGCGTCGTGATGATTGGAACGAGTACGTCATTCGGTGCGAAGGTAAACGCATTCAACTGTCCATCAACGGCCAATTGACCGTCGATTACACCGAGCCTGACGACACGCTCGAACAACGGGGCCTGATCGCGGTGCAAATTCACGGCGGACCACCGAGCGAGGCGTGGTACAAAGACATCGTGATTCGTGAGATCAAGTAACCATGAGTGAGCGGACCGATCAATCGCCTCGTCCCCCGCGTGTCGTGTTCTTCGACCTTGGCAATGTGCTGTTGTTCTTCGATCACCAGCGCGCCGCGCGGCAACTCGCCGCCTTGGCTGGGGTCGACCCTCAGCGCGTATGGCAGTTTGTCTTCGCCAGCGATCTGAACCATCGCTGCGATGCCGGGCTCGTATCGGCGGCCGAGTTTTGCGAGATTTTTCGACGCGAAATGCCATGCCAAGTCGACGATGCCGCGATCATCAACGCTTCGAGCGACATCTTTACCCCGAACCTCCCCATGTTCGGCATCGCTGGTCAACTCAAGCAGCAGCGTTATCGCATCGGCATCATCTCGAACACCTGCGACATGCATCGCGCGTTCTTCTGTAGTGGCCGGTTCGGAATCATTCCCGGCATATTCAACCCGCTGGTGATGAGTTACGAGTTGCGGCTGATGAAGCCCGATGCGCCCATCTATCAGTATGCGGCTGAGCAAGCCGGGGTCGAAGCGGGCGATATTTTGTTCGTCGACGATTTGGAGCGGAACGTGCTCGGCGCTCGCGCGGCCGGCTTGCAGGCGGTACAATATACGACGCCCCGCGCGTTTGTCGCGGCACTGCGGTCGGCCGGCATCTTCTTGAGTTGGTAAAGAAATTCATGCGCATCGCCTGCGTTCAAGTCGCATTCAACGAGTCGACTCCGGCCGCGTGTCAGGAGCTGACCTGGGAGTTGCTTGCTCAAGCGGCAGGGCACGACCTCGTGCTGCTGGGCGAGATGTGGCCCTGCGGTTACTTTGGCTTCGAGCACTATGCGAGCGTGGCTGAGCCGCTCGACGGTCCGCTCATGCGACAACTGGCCGACCGCGCCCGGGCGTTGGGCGCGTGGCTGCTCGCAGGCAGTATTCCCGAGCGCGTCGGTGAGCGGCTCTACAACACCTCGGTGCTGTTCGACCAGCACGGCACGCTCGTCGCCCATTATCGAAAAACACATCTTTTTGGCTATCAATCGCGCGAACCGGAGTTGCTCACGCCGGGCAATAAGCCTGTCGTGGTCGACACTCCCTGGGGACGCGCGGGGTTGGCCATCTGTTATGACCTGCGGTTTCCTGAGTTGTTTCGCCTGCTCGTCGATCAGGGCGCGAGCATGTTTCTGGTCACCTCGGCCTGGCCCCTGGCGCGCCTCGAGGCCTGGCGGCTGTTCACCCGCGCGCGCGCCGCCGAGAACCTCGCCTTGCTCGCAGCTTGCAACAGCGCGGGGATCGACCACGGTCAGGCCTATGCCGGGCACAGCCTCGTCGTCGCGCCGACGGGAAACATCCTGGCCGAGGGAGGTGAAGCAGCCGCGATCGTCAGCGCCGAGTACGACCCCCGGCAGACCGATGAGTTGCGGGCGAGTTTCTCCGCGCTCGCCGACCGGCGATTCGATATCACGCCTCCTGTTCATACTTAAGAGGCGAGAGATTTCATGAGTGCCGCCGATTTGCCTCTCGCCGGAATTCGTGTCCTTGATCTGTCGCGCGTCCTGGCCGGGCCCGTCTGTACGCAGTTGCTCGCCGACCTGGGCGCGGACGTCGTCAAAGTCGAACGACCCGGCTTGGGGGACGACACTCGCCAATGGGGACCACCGTTCGTCGATGCCGAGCAAAGCGCCTACTATCTGTCGTGCAATCGAGGCAAGCGCTCGCTCGCACTCGACCTGATGCACTCCGAGTGCCGCGACGTGCTCGATGAATTGATCCGCCGCGCCGACGTGCTCGTGGAAAACTTTCTCAGCGACTCGCTGACTCGATTGGGCCTGACGGCCGAACGGCTCGCAACACTTAATCCAAGCTTGGTGAGCGCGTCGATCTCGGCCTTCGGCCGAACCGGACCCGGCGCTCATCTGCCCGGCTACGATTTGATGATCCAGGCGGGCAGCGGCCTGATGTCGATCACCGGAGCTGTCGATGGCGAGCCGATGAAAGTTGGTGTCGCGATCAGCGACGTGCTCACCGGTCTGTTCACCGCCGCCAGTGTGCTCGCGGGGCTCGTGGGACGCGAGCGCGGACAAGGAGGCAAGGCGTTCGACCTCGCCTTGGCCGACTGTACGCTGGCCAGTTTGGTCAACGTAGCCCAGGCGACGCTCGTGACCGGGCAACCACCGCGCCGCTGGGGCAATGCTCATCCGCAGATCGTCCCCTATGAAGCGTTCGCCACCGCGGATGGCCACATCGCCCTCGCCGTGGGCGCCGATCGACAATGGCAACGCTTCTGCGCCGCGATCAACCGGCACGACTGGGCCAGCGATCCGCGCTTCCTCAGCAACCCGCAACGGGTCGCCCATCGCCGCGAACTCATTGACTTGTTGCAAGTTGAGCTGGCAAACCGCTCGACGCAGGACTGGCAGTCGATCCTCACACGCTCCGATATCCCGCACTCGCCGGTGCTACGTATTGACGAAGCACTGCGCGGTCCGACGGTGGCCGCGCGCGACATGGTGACCGACGTGGTCGGCGCCGACGGCACACGTTATCGATTGCTGGGGAGCCCGGTGCATTGGCGCGACGAAGCTCCGCGCCGACCCACCGCTCCGCCGCGGATTGGTGAGCACACGCGCGAAGTGCTCCGTGAATGGTTGACATACGACGAGGCGCGGATCACCACCCTCTGCACGATCGGCGCCGCGAGCCAACATGGCGAATGATCGTGAGAGTAATCTCAGGTCTCGAAGAAAAGTTAACCACCGAGACACAGAGAACACAGAGAAGAAAGACAAGTAACATTGAGAAGAGCAGAGGGGGTTAAGCGAACGAGAGGCAACAGAATGCTGGGTCATGAATCTTTTTGCGGCAACTTCTACCCTCTCTGTGTCCTCTGCGTCTCGGTGGTTCGTTCCTCTGCCGGATCGTCACCCTTGTTGAAAGATTGCTATTTCACCTCGCCACGTTGCCAACGCTCGACAAACGCCCGATAGTCGTCGGGCGTATCGATGCCAATGCTCGGCTCGTTCACAATGCCCACGATAATCGAGTGCCCCGCATGCAGTACACGCAGTTGTTCGAGCTTTTCGATCCGTTCTAGATTGCAAGGGGGTAACGAGGCGAGTTGCAACAGAAAATCGCGGCGGTAGGCGTAGAGCCCGAGATGCTGTAAGAACCGGGGCGGTTCGGCGGTCAGCAGCGCGTCGTCCCACTCGCGCGGATGGGGGATCACGCTGCGACTGAAATACAGCGCCCGGGACCGGGCATCGCAAACGACTTTAACACAGGCGGGGTCGTTGAGCTTCGATCGCTCGCGGATCGGCGTGGCGAGCGTTGCCATCTGGATGTCTGGATTCTGTTCGAGCAAAGTCACGGCCAGATCGATGGTCTCGCCCGAAAGTTCGGGCTCGTCGCCTTGCACGTTGACGAAGATGTCGATGTCGGCGCGTCGAAGAGCCACCTCGGCCACGCGATCGGTGCCGCTCTGGCAATCGACGCTCGTCATTTCAGCCGTGCCACCAAAACGCCGTACCTCATGCAGAATCTGCTCATGATCGGTCGCCACGACAATGCCGAGCGGCTTGCGTGAGCGGCGAGCGGCCTCGAACGTGTGCTGAATGAGTGTCTGGCCCGTCTCGCGCAGGAGCAGCTTGCGTGGTAACCGCGTACTCTGGAGCCGCGCGGGAATAACGATCAGTGAGGAGAGGGGTGAGGGGTGTGGGGCGCGGGGTACGGAGGGCACGGTACCAATCCTAGGGTGGAGCGACAGGGTGGCTGGTGTTTTGCGCAGCAAAACCCAGTTCGGATCTCGGGACAGGACCGGCTTTGAATCTTACGGTGGAGCGGGGCCTGTCGACTTCGACCGTTGTAGCTGCGCGCCGATTTGCTGCAAGAGCCTTTGTTGCGACGGATCCAGCGCCACGAGCCGCTGCGCGCTTTCGAACGCCTCGACCCAGCGTTTTTGCTCGGCCAACAACAAGGTGAGTGCCTGCCGGGCGTCGACCATGCCGAGGTCGAGTTCGCAGGCGCGGCGCAAGATCCCCTCGGCCTCGGGGAGTTTCCCCGACTGTTGCAGGGCCATCCCCAAGTTGTACTGCATGCGCGCATTGCGCGGTGATAATGTCGTGGCCTGTCGCAATGGCTCGATCGCGTCTTGGACTCGCGACTCGGCCAGCAACAAGCCGAGCGAATAGTGCGCCTCGTCCCAATCGGGCCGCAGCTTGATCACCTCGCGATACAACCGTTCGGCCTCGGTCGAATTCTGCCGTTGATGCTCGAGCATGGCCAGATTGACCCGCGCCGGGATTGAGAGCTCGTCCAGCCGCAGGGCCGTGCGGTACTCGCTGATTGCCTCGGCCGTGCGTCCCAGGTTCTCGCGCACGATGCCGATCGCCATGTGGGCATCAGCGCGATCATCGCTCTCGCGCTGACCAGCTTCCCATTCGGCAATAACTGCATCGAACTTGGCGCGTTGCTTTTGATCGAGGAGCGCCGAAGGGACGCGAGCCAGGATGCGAGCAGCCTCGGTACGCACGCCGCGCACCGGGTCGTCGAGCAGCGGCAGTAATCGATCGCGCACCTTGGCAGCCTGTCCCTCGGAAAATTCTCGCGGCAGCTCCATGCGCCGCACGGCAGCAATTCGCACCTGCGGCTCTTTGTCGCCGAGCATCGCAATGACCAGATCGCGGGCTGCGTCGGTGGGGTAGTTACCCAGCAGCGACAAGGCGCTCGCTCGGACGTAGCCCCCGACGGCCTTTGCCCGATCGGTCTCTTGCCCTCCCTGCACAATACGCCGCAGCAGGGCTTCACCCTCGGGGCGTAAATCGCGCGCGGCCGCGATGGCCTCGCCGTAGTGGGGTTGCCGATGTTTTTTATTCGGATACCACTCAACGACCTTTTGGCTCAATTGCTCGTCGGTGTAAATGAGCGGCTGATCGTCTTTCTTGGCCAGCGTTTTTGCATCCTTGGCATGACACGCCTGGCAGGCATTGGGGGTGCCAAGTTTGACGCTCAGGTCGGGGCGCGGCACGCGGAGGCTATGATCGCGCCGTGGGTCGACGACCATGTAGTTCTTCACCGGCATGTGGCACTCAACACACTGAGCTGCCTGCGTGCCGTGCGCGTGATGATGGTGAGCTGGCGAGTCGTAATTGCCTTTGGCGAGTGTGTGGCAGCGCAAACACAACGCATTGCCGGGCAATTTCAGTTTGGTCGAGTGCGCGTCGTGGCAATCGCTGCACCGCACGTTCTCGCGATGCATGCGGCTTTGCAAAAACGAGCCGTACTCGTAATCCTCATCGAGAATTTGTCCATCGGCATGATACTCGCGACCGTCGAGGAGCGTGGGTTCGTAGTAGTCTAAAAACTCTCGGCCAGGATGGTAGTTAGCGTGAACAATGCGTCGCCGGGCATGGCACTTGGCGCAGGTCTCGACCTCGTGCTTGTTGCTCGCGCTCTTGAGCGGCGCGAGGCCGTAGCCGTGGTTGCGATCCCAAAACAGCGAACGGGACTTGACCAGATCGATGTGCAACGAGCCCGGCCCGTGACAGGCCTCGCAGCTCACGTCGATTTCGGACCATGTCGTGTGAAATGTATTGGTCGCCAGATCGTAATTCTTCTGCAAGTTGGTCGAGTGACAGTCGGCGCACATAAAGTTCCAATTCTGTGCCGGCCGGGTCCAGTGCAGCTCGTCTGTGTGGGGAATGTTTTCGTTCGGGTAGAGGTGGAACCATCGCTTACCCTGCGTGTCCCAGGCGATCGAAAGCACCTGCACGCGGCCGTCGGGGAACTCGACCATGTACTGCTGCAAAGGGCGCACACCGAAGACATACTTGATGGGGAACTTTTCCAATTCACCTCGAGCGTTATCGGTCGTGATGTAGAACGTGTCTCCCTCGCGGCTCATCGTCGAGGTGACGCCGAAATGAGAGAACGGCTGGTTATCGAAGTTGCCGAGGACTGTCGAGGAGGAGGCGAGATCCATCGCCAGGTCATGATCCGAGCCGGTCCAGTGCTTGGTCTGCTCAGCGTGACAACTGGCGCAGGCGTTGCGGCCGACAAAATTCATCGGCGTGTCGAGCGGATAGGCCGACCACCAATCGACCGCCGCGTAACTCCCAGCCAGCGAAACACAGGCCAGCAGTGTGATAAGCAACGGTCGGGACATGGGCAACTCTTAGGCTTGCTTGGCCGATGCAGCTTGCTCGACCAACGCGGCAGCAAAGCCGACGATATCGCTACGCTCGCGGGCCACACGCTGCATACGGTCGTATTGTTGGCCGAAGTGGGCCATTTCCAGCAGCGAAGGAGCTAAGCCCGATCGTTGAGTGCCGGCCGGAATCAGTCGGGCCGAAGCGTCGAGCGCCTCGCCCCAGCGTCCCAATCGGGCCAACAGGCCGACATAGATTTCAGCCGGGCCCGGGTTGTTCTCTTCCGCCTCGCGTGTCGCAATGGCCTCGAAGTGCGGTAGCGCCTTGTCGAGTTGTTCTCCCAACAGCGCGTGAAAGAACAAGCTGCTGCTCGGGTACAAATTCTCGAACGGAGGGTCGCCCGGGTATTGTAGCTGAGGGCTCAAGTGGCAGCCGTAGGCGGCCAGATCGATCGCCTTACGCAACACGGCCGGATCGTCAACCACGATCGCAAAACGCATGACCGAGCTCAGGTGCGACGTATCGATATGGTAGTTGTCATTGGCAAAAAGCCAGTCGCGATCGGCACACAATTCGGCAATGGTGCATTCGGCCGGGTTGCTCCCTTCCTGACGCTGAATGTCGGTTCGCAGACTGAGCGTCAAATCGTGATGCAAGCGTTCGACGAGCAAAGCGGCGACGGCTTGGCGATCTTCCTTGCTTCGCTGGTTCATCTCGGCGTCAAACGTGGAGATGGCGTTGCATGTTCCTTGTCGCTCGATGAGTAACTCGAACCCTAGCCGCGGGGCGATGCCTTCGTAGATCGAGAGTTCGATGATCGTGTCGTAATCCTCTTCGGTGTCGAGCTTGCGGAGAGCGTCGGCCACGATTTTTTTGTCGCCCAGCGGTCGCAGATACATCCAAGCTTGACGGACATCTTTTTTGAGCAACTCGTGGCCGACCTCGCGGCAAGCGTCGAGGTATGCCGCCTCGACCTGCGAGCGTTGCGGCTCGGGGAGATCGTCCAATCCCTTGGTGACGATGATCGGCAGTCCCAGGCGATGGCGCGCCTGCATCAACCGCACATCGAACAGCTCGTGGTAATTGCCGTCTGTCGAGAGTTGCTTTGCCAGGCTATCGAGTGCGGCGACTGGCCCCTGCTGCCGCATGTCCTTTTGGAGTTGATCGAACGTGTCACTGGTAACCGTCATACAGAACATCTCGAAGGCAGGAATGTAGGGTTCGCGGAGAATCTCTGATCGTACTGCGGAGCCATGTCCAATCCCAGTAGGCGGAGATGATGGAGAGAAAATGGCCGCAGAAGTACATACCACCCAATATGGTTGTGTTTGGCTGGATCGAGCACTCGGGCGGCCACTAAGGTCAACCCACAGCCCTTATTTTAACTCAAGTAACCCCTATAAGTGGTTGCCTTCTCTCAACCGGCAAACTTTACCTAATCCTATCAACCGGATTGCGCCGAATAAACGAACAGAGAGCCGCATATTCTGGCCCAAGGTGGACGGATTCTGCGCCCCAATCGCGTGAAGGATTAGCGAACATGGATGCAAGAGCGATGTCGAGCCGAATGCTTTCGACCGTAATGTTGTTGGCCGGCGGGTTCGTGGCCGAAGGGGCGCCTCCGGAAGCGAGCCCCCCTGCGTCGATCAGACCGGTCGCCGCGACGACACTGCTGAATGCTCCGGTTCGCGGTAACGATATTAAGCCGTCGGCCGAGTCATTGGGGAAAGAGCGCGCGTTTATCGCTGGGATGGCAGACCCTGAAATTCGCATCACGTTATTGCCGCATCGTTCGAAACTGATTCGCATGAAGAAAGAAGTGCGTCGCACATCGATTCTCAATGACGCGATCGCAGGCTTAACTCAGTTGTCGCCGACAGAATTTGAGATTAGTGGCGAAAAGCCAGGCGAGACCGTGCTGACGTTTTGGTTCGGTGATCCGCCGAATACGGAAGACGTGTTGCGATATTTGGTGGTCGTTGGTCCCGACGAAGCGGTCGAAGAACAATTGGCCGAGGCGTATCGTCGCATCGAGGTGAAGCTCAATGAGTTGTTTCCCAATAGTCAAATTCAACTGATTCCCGTGGCCGACAAGGTGATCTTGCGCGGTCAGGCGCGAGACACGGAAGAGTATGAGCATATTTTGTCGATTCTGCGCGGACAGGGAGCGTCGGGAGATGCTGCGTCGAGCAATTTAGGGGGCGCGACTCCGACCTTAGCCACGTTGCCTGACTACCAGGGGCTGCCCGGTGGGCGTTTGATCAATATGTTGTCCGTGCCCGGCGAGCACCAGATTTTGCTCAAGGTGCGCGTGGCTGAATTGACCCGCACTGCTTTGCGTGAGTTGGGGGTCGATTTTACGGTAGCCAAGAATAACATCGTGTTGTCGAGCATTCTGGGGAGTGGTGGCAATATCACGGCCTTGTTTGACAACCAAGACATATCGTTGTTTTTACGCGCCACGGCGAGTAACGGCAGCACAAAAATCTTGGCCGAGCCTAATCTGGTCACCCTGAATGGCCAGACCGCCAGCTTCATAGCGGGTGGTCAGTTCGCCGTGCCGACAGCGGTGGGCGTGGGTGGTGTTCAAGCGGCCACGACATTTTTCCAGGGCTTCGGCACGCAGTTGTTGTTCACGCCGACGCTGCTCGATAAGGACATGATCCGGCTGCAGGTGGTCCCCACGTTCAGCACGTTGAATAACCAAAACCGGGTGAACGGCATCCCAGGGCTGAATACTCGTAGCGTCAGCACCACGGTCGACATGCGAGCCGGCCAATGGTTGGCGATCGCCGGTTTGATTCAAGATCAGCAGGTCGGTACCAGTGTTCGCGTCCCCGGGCTGGGTGATATTCCGGTTCTGAGCATGATGTTTAGCCATAACAAGGTGCAGCGTGACGAGACCGAGCTGCTGGTGCTGGTGAGCCCCGAGTTGACACGTCCCATCGAGGCCGAGCAACTTCCGCCGTTGCTGCCTGGCATGGAAGTGACCGAGCCAGGGCCTGGCGCGTTTTATTTGATGGGCATGATCGAGGGTTTTCCGGACGTGAACCATCGCAGCACGGTGTTCCCCGGGGTCAATTCGCAGGCTTGGCGTGAGTTGCGACAGCAGCGCAAGGCGAATGGTCACTTTCAGAAGTGTGAAAAGTTCTTTGTCGATGGCGATCACGGTTTTACCCAATAACCGCGCGTTCACCTGCCGGAAAACCTGAAGTACGTGGAACAAACTCATGATGCACGACCCACAATACTCTCGACGGCTGATTCTGACCGGTTCAGCAGCGCTGCTGTTGGGCGGTTTGGCTGCCGGCTGCGGGAACGCGATTTGTTGTCCCAGGGGACTTCGTTCAGGTCAACCGCGTGGCATTGCGGCGCATCGCAAACCCCCCTTGCCGTTGGGAAGTGAGTACGACAAGTTTTGGAAAGTGCAAGGCGAGAATGTCGACGCCTCGAACTTTGTCCTCTACCAGCATGAGTTTACGCTCAACGGCATTCGGCTCAATGGCGACGGCGAGGATCATCTGAAACGGATTGCGCAACGAATGATCGAGGGCGCGAACTATCCCGTGATCATCGAGCGCAGCAACACGTCGTCGGATCCGAAGACCAAGTATCAATTTCCGATCCATCGCAACCCCGATCTCGACAATCGCCGGCGCGAGGTGGTTATCAAGGCATTGACGGCATTGGCGGTGCCGGATCCCGAGAATCGGGTGATTGTCGCCTTGCCGTATTCGCAGGGTCTGACCCCGGCGCAGGCCGATCAGATCGGATCGGGTCGTGGGGGAGGTGGCGGCTCATTTCGCGGCGGATTCGGTGGTTTTGGCGGAGGCGGCGGAGGCGGCGGAGGCGTATTTTAACCCGTTCGACTTTCGGCACTTGTGTTTCTTAAGCCGGATAAGCGATGAACACGACCATGAATCAATATCAACTCAATCGACCCAACCGCTTCTGGAAGAACGTCGTTCGACGATCGACCGCTTGGTTGCTGATGGCCTCGACCGCACTCACGGGTTGTGCCACCATGCGCCCCAAGTCATTGATGCCCAGCTGGGTCGAAACATCCGGCAAAGTCGACGCCAAACTGGCCTACGCGCAGTTGTGCGAACGTCATGGCCAGTCCAAGGAAGCCGTCTCGATTTACGAGGCGCTCGTGAAAGGTCGCAACAAAGAAGGCCGCCAGTCGGCGATGCATCGGCTCGCCGTCATGGCCGCCAAACGGGGCGACTTCGAGCGCGCGGATGAGTATTTCAAAATGGCGTCGGCTGCCGGCGATGTGACCGCCGAACTGCTCAACGACTTGGGCTACTGCTACTATTTGCAAGATCGTTTCGATGAAGCCATTGCCTGCTTCAACGGGGCGCTTGAAAAAGAACCCGAGTCCAAGAGCGCCCTTAACAACCTGGGTTTGGCCTACGGTCAGCAGGGCAAATTTGACAAGGCGCTGGTCGCCTTCCAACGCGCGGGCAACGATGCACACGTACATACCAACATGGCCTACGTGTTCTCGCAACAAAATCAACTCGAACAAGCTCAAAAGCACTACCTTAAAGCCATCGCACTCGACAAGAACAATCGAGCCGCGGCCGAGGGGCTCGTGCAAGTTGCGAGCGCCACTCGCAATCGAAAGTTCGACGGGCCTAAGATCCGTGGCGCGGAGGATTCGACTCTGGCGTCACATACGCCGCCGCAGAGTAAACCGGTCGGCAACCCAGCCGAGTTAGCCGAGGTCGTTGACTTGCCGCTTCGCGCCAAGTCCGTCGAGCCGGTCACCGCGACCGTGAGTGCGGCCGCACCTGCAGCGTTGTTGGCCGAGACAAGCGAAGGGGCAGGTTCGCCGACTCAGTCGCCAGCCCTTGCTCAAGGTGGCTCGAACCCAGCGTCGCGTTGGTCGAATATGATCTTTCAGCCGAATCTCGCGGCAAAGCAAGAAGTGCCGACGCTGGCTCCGCCCAAGTCCTTGTCGGGCAATGGACAGAAACCGGCGTCGGTTGTTGTCTCGGCGACACCGGTTGTCGCTGCCGAAGCGTCCCCAGCCGCCGCAGCACCACGTCTAGAATCGCAAGCCAAGGCACCCGGGACATTGGAAGCCGCGACGAAAAAGTCATCCCCGTTGGTGGCGGTGATGAGCAACATCCCCGGCACCGCATCGATGATGGACCCGGTCGCGCCAAAGAGTCCAAGTCCATCGGCCGATTCGGTGGCCTCGACGTTTTCGACTCCCAAGTTGCCGGAAAATCTCCCTGCGTTGGTCATGAAGGCTCCGTCGAATACCGCGGCGCAAGTGGCTCAGAGCGACCAAGTCCATCGTGCTGCCGCGAAGCCAGTTGACGTCTCAACCCCAACGGTGACGGCTAAACCCGTTACCTCGAACCCTGGGGGCACGCGGTCATCGAGCGGGATATTCGCCAAGTCGAAGCCCGCATCGTTGAATGATTTCGCTGCGAAAACGATGGCACCCAAGACGGAAAAAACGCATCCGGAACAACCCTCGGTTGGAGTTGTGGATGCTGCGAAGTCGGCGACTCCAGCGAAACACGAGTTGCTGACTCTCAAGCCCGATGTACCGGCCACAACTCCGGAGAAACCTGACCTTGCCCAGCCGACGTCGTCGCTCTGGGGTAAGAGTTTCAGTCCATTCAAGACCGGCGACGTTGGCAAGCGGATCGCCACAAACAAGCAACCCTCGAACCGACCGACCGAATCGTCGATGGCCGCGCTCGAAGCCAAGTTGTTCGAGGTTCGACCGATTCGGGAACAACGTGAACCCGACCAAACGATGGTCGCTCGTCGAGCGGAGTCGGACAAAGCTATCGAGACGGCTCCGTTGCCCCCTGCAACTCGAGCTGAATCTCTCAACGTTGAACCTGTAAATCACACGGCTCAAGTGCAGTTGCCGGCGTCGAACGTAGCGAAGCAGGCTCCATCGTCCCACGCGGCCCAACGAATTGCTGCTTCGCCGAGTCCCCTGTCGATTTCCGAGCCGATCTCGGCCAAGGGCACCATCGTCAACAATCCCTTTGCTACGCCGGTCGTAGCGCGTGACGTCGCCGCGGCCAACGAAGCGGCTAAACTGGAGTCGACCAAGCCGACCCATGACTCGGCCGCGCCGAAAATCGTTTTGGGAGGTATTCAGCCCGATCCACTGCTCGCGCCCTCGACACTGCCGACCACGACTCCGGTGACTCCGCGGGTCGATTTAGACGTTGCCAAGCGACTGATTCCCGTGAGTCGATCGGCGACCGTTGCCGCCAAGCCGCGACCTGTCGTGAGCGAAGCGACCTCGAACGTGGCGACAACTTATACGCAGAAGTCGATCAAGTCGACCGTTGCGGCCGTCGCTCCGACAAGTCCCACGAGCAGCGCGCAACCGGTGCCTACGGCCATGAAACCAACACTGTTTGACTCGAATGCTTTGAACCAGCCAAACAAGGTAAAACCGACGACGGTAGCCACCGAGCGCCTGCCGGTGGTCGAGCGGATCCCGGCGGTCGTTGCTCCCGCGTTCAATCCATTACAACCAACGATCGTGCCGACCTCGAAAGAAGAGCCGATCGTGAAGACGCCCTCGACACGCGTGACTCCTACGCCGAGCGCGAGTGAACAAGGTGAATTACCGTCTGCCTCGCAAGCGCTCGCTCCGAAAAGTACGAAAGCCGCTTCGTCGGAGACGACCAAGCCGAGCGTGGCGCCCAGCGCGACGGTCGCTCCTCCGTCGGCGTCACGAATCACTCCGGCCGCTCAGCCTGCCCGCATAACGAAGCCAAAATCGTCTGGTATGGCGGTGGTCAGCGATGCCGATTCGACCTCGACCCAGGCCACGAGCACAGCCAACCAACCGATGGCTGTTGTCTCGGATCAGTCGACCTCTTCACCCGCGTCGACAGCACCGATGGCTTTTGCAACCGACGCCGCTCCGCAGGGTAACACCCTCCGCGCATCGCAGCCCCCGACATCGACAGTTACCCCGGGTATCACTACCCCACATCCGTTGCGAGAGGCGGCACAAAAGCTCCCCAACGCACCGAGTTCGCTCGATAATCGATCGAGTGCGACGCCCGACGTGCAACCGAAAAATGTTGTCCCCATGACCGTCACCCCACCGAGCGTGCTGCCCTCGATGCCGACAACCTCGGTAACGACCAAGAGCAAGCAACCCAAGTCGGCAGCGACGGCTTATGCAAGCGACCGCTTCGAGCGTCTGCGGCCGAATGCGACCCTGCCCGCCACTGCTGCGTCGACCAACGGTGGCGTTGCCTTCGCGACCGACGGCGTGAACTCGAGTTCGGTCAAACCAAAACCCATGAGCGACACGCCCGCGCCGGCTGTCGGCAAAGCGGCCCCGTCGATCAACCAAACTCCGGACGTCACGCCGCCCAACCTCGCCACTCCGCCGCTTCGATTGGAGATCATTGGCAAACCGAACGCGAGCGGCCAGACCACCAGCATCAGCAAGCCACAGATGCCGGTCGTAACAGATTATCAGCCGGGCTCGTCGCTCAATAATCTGAACCAGCCTTCGCCGATGAAGTCACTTGGCCTCGGCTTGGAGAAGACCTCGATCGACGGCTTTACGGGCAACTTGCAGCCGTAATGTTGACCAGTCGCGGCGTGCCGGCGCCGATCGTCGCACTGCTATAGTAGGCGATCGACGTTGAGCGAATCGTAAAGGGGCCAATTAGTCCGCCCGCCCCAAACCACGGCGCCGTGACCGTGGTTGAAATGTCGACTCGACAGGCTCGCTGATCGACCGTGGCGGGGACCGTGCCGCCGGCAAACACACCGCCCGATAGCGCTCCCAGCTCGATCGTGCCCGGGCAGGCGTTGTTGTTATTCACGTTGGCCGTATTGTTGTTGCCATCGACGGTCAACACCGTGCCGACGACGGTGTTCGATTCGGCGACCAATTGTGCCGCCTGGTGTGCGAGCGAGCGCTGCGACGGACCGTTGGCGCCGTCGCCCCAGATCTTCGCGCCAGCCAGTGCGGCGGCATCGGTCAGGTTTTGCAACTCGGCTCGCGCCAGCCACAACTTGCCCACGGTCGTTACGGTGAAAAACATGGTCAGAATGAGCGGCAGTGCAAAAAACATCCAGAGAATCACACTGCCACGGCGCGCACCAACCCGTCCGCGCCGGGATAAGCGGCGAACGCTCGACGATCGCTCTTGCTCCGCCATCGCTTGGCTCACAACGCCTCGTACACAAAAAGAGTCGATTCCGTCGCTTGACGACTCGCGAGCGATAAACCAAAGGTCGCCAGCAGATCCGGCGTCAGCACATTCACCGTCACACAGACCGTCACACGCACACACCCCTCGGGCACGACGGTCGCATCCGGTAGGGCAATGGTCGGCAACGGGCAAGTGATCGACGGATTGCTCGATATTTGGGTATAAGTGCCCCCCACGTTGTGTTCGAGCACGACCACCTGTGAGTTCGACAACAAACCGGCCGAACGCAGATGACGATCCACCTCGGTTTTAATGAGCGTGATATCGAAACTGGCCTGTTCGGCGGCGATCTTCGTACCGGTTCGACTGGCGAACGCCAGATGCCGTAAATTCAGATAGATCAAGCCAAACTCGACCACGGCCAGCAACAAGATCGTCAGCAATGGCACGACGATCAGCAACTCCAACGCCTGGATGCCGTGCCGCGCGTGACGATGATTTCGTGGTCGATAGACAGACATGATTTGCTACACTGAGTTTACCCCAATGACCGCATTTCGAGTATTCTGATTTTGAAACACGGAATGTTCTCCCATCATGGATCGAAAAAACCTGTTCCAGCCGGGACTTGAATGATTGCTTTGACCGAAAAACATGTTCGTCTCTCGCGACGCGGCGTGCAGTCGATCCAGCTGCTGTTCATCATTCCACTGCTGCTCACGCTGCTGTTCGCGATCATCGAGTTCGGGTTGTTGTTGCAGATCGAAAACACGATCTCCACGGCGGCCCAAGAGGGAGTGCGGGTCGCGGCCCGCGGCGGCGACACGACCGCCGTGCTGGCCGCGATCAACAACACGCTCGCCTTGCATCAGATGCTCATCAATAGCTCGACGACCGACGCGGACGTCCGGATCGAAACCTCGGGCATGTCCGACGTGGTCATCAATGGCAGTGTGCCGGCCTCGATTTCGGCGCCCGCGCTGGCTCTAAGCCCCACTGAGACTCGCGTGACGATCGAAGTGTCGTTGCGTCCGAGTGGGTCGTCGTCGGTCTGGCAGTCGCAAACGCTCCCCGATCTGCTCGTCAATTGGGGCTTCACGCTCGTGGGCCGATCCTATACGGCCGGCGCGATGGCCCCGGTCGAGTGACATTGCTGCCAATGGCAGCGAGGGCTGGCAGAGCCCTTAGAATCGGTACAGATTCTCTCATCCGCATGACCGTCACTCGACGAAGAGATCAGCAGGAGGCGCTGATCCAGCCGCCTCGACCACATCAAAACATCTTTCGTGTCGGAGCCGTGTCATGCAGCGCCGCGTCTTGAATTTTCTGTTGGCCACCTCGATGGCGGTCAGTGTCCATGCCCAGCAACCCGCGGCGCGACCCGTGCGGAGTGCCCCCGGTGCGACCACCGTACCGACGAACATCACCCCCACGCCCGAGATGTGGTTCTACGATCAAGAGCTTCGGCAGCGTTACAGCCCCGAGTTGGCCGTGCGTCGCAAGGCGGAATTTGAGACGCAGCAGATGATGCATCGCATGGCGGCGCGTGAGTGGTTCGGAGTGAGCCTGGCACGGCCGACGGCCAACGTCACGCCATTCAGCAGCACCTATTCGCCGAGTTGGACAAGCAACACGCGCGATCCCAATCAATGGTCGGCGAGCGGCGCCGGGGCCGTACTGGTCCCCACCACGCGCCCCACCTGGGGTGTGTGGTAAATCACTCGAGCTCGCCGGCGTAGGCTACTGCGCCGCGAGCGGCCAAGTGAACAAATACCAGGCGCGTGGCGTCGATAGATTTAAGAGCGCCGCCAGATCGAAACTCCGCTGCGGTGCGCGCGACTCGAGCAACGAGCTAAACAGCCCCATCGGCTGATGATACTTGACGACGCGCGTGTGCTCTTTGTCGAGCTTGGCCAGTTCCAAGGCCCGATCGATCGCCGCTTCAATGAAGCCGATCTTGTCGACCAAGCCGTGCTCCTGCGCCTGTGCGGCGGTAAATACCTGACCCGTGGCGATCTGAGTCACCTCGTCGTCGTCCAGCTTGGGCCGCCCCGACTTGACGATCTGCTTGAAGTTCTTGAAGCTCTCGTCGACGAGTTCCTGAAAAATCTTCCGCTCCTCGTCGGTCATTTTCGACAGCGGCGACCCCATCGCTTTCAAGCGATGACTCTTCACCGAGTCCTCGAACACGCCGTGCTCGTTGGCCAACTTCGAGAGATCGTAGTGTGGAATGACCACGCCGATCGAGCCGGTCCAGCAAGTCGGCTCGGCAAAGATAATGTCGTCGGTCTCTCCAGCCGCCATGGCCACATAGTAGCCGCCGCTGGCTGCGAGCGAGCCCATACTAACGATGATCGGAATCTCGCGTTCCTGGCGGAGCTTCACGAGGTGATGGTAAATAAAGTCGCTGCCGGTCACGGTCCCGCCCGGCGAATTGACCCGCAACACGACAGCTTTGACGTGCTTGTCGTCTCGAACCCGATCGATTTGTTTCTTGACGAAGCCATCCCCCTCCATGATCGTCCCTTCGACGGCGATGATCGCGATCTTGTCGCGGGCATGCTTGTCGAGCGAGTGATACTTCTCTTCGACATGGTGCGTGTCGGCGGTCGTGACCACCGAGCCGGCCAGTCCAATCAAAAGCCCCACCATGCCGGCTGCAACGACCAAGAGCAGTACCAGAAACCAACGCCCGCTGGAACGGCTCGAGCGGGGCGGCGAGCCGTGCTCGACCACTTGTGCAGGCACATACGAATGATCCGGGGGGTTATCCATACTCATGGCTCTCGGCGCTCCAGTCAAACGATCCTCTCACCACATCAACGACTCATCATTCTAGGGCTACTCAGCCTTGGGGCAACATGGCTTTCGCAGAGAAAATGAGCCATCTCGATCGTCTTCACCGCTTGCGTCGGCACGCCGAAACGATTATTTGTGGGGGATCAACTCACTCAGCTTCGCAACCTCGTCGAGCCGCCAATGGAAGGCCTATTCGAGCAAATCGCCGAGAGCGCCCAATGGATTGCCCAGCGGTGGCCTCACACGCCGCGCTGGGGTATCGTGCTCGGTAGTGGGTTGGGCAGCGTGGCTCGCGACATCGAACAGCCGCTCGTGTTGCCCTACCGTTCGATCCCGCACTTTCCAGTCTCGACCGTCATCGGACACAAGGGTCAACTCGTTTGCGGGCTGCTCGAGGGGGTGCCGGTGCTCGTCATGCAAGGGCGCTTTCATCCCTACGAAGGCTATTCACTTCGCCAAGTCACCTTTCCCATCCGCGTGATGCGGGCCCTTGGCGCGCAACGGCTCGTCGTCACCAACGCCTCAGGGGGCATCAACCCGCAAATCGCTCAAGGGGATGTCGTCGTCATTGATGATCACATCAATCTGACATTCGATAATCCCCTGGTCGGAGTGAACGACGATCGCCTGGGGCCACGCTTTCCCGACATGTCGCAACCCTACACGCACTCACTCGTGCAGCGTGCCTTGGCAATTGCGCGGCGCGAAAACTTCGTCGCGCATCGTGGTGTCTACGTCGGCGTTCGTGGCCCCAACTACGAGCCTCGCGCCGAGTACCGTTTCTTACGGCTCGTTGGCGGCGATCTGGTGGGCATGTCGACCGTCAACGAAGTGATCGTCGCGGTCCATGCCTCGATGCAGGTGCTCGGGCTGTCGATCGTCAGCAACGTCTGCACGCCCGAGTCGCTCGGCGAGGTCAAAGGCGAAGATGTGGTCGCGGTCGTCGAACGATCGGCCGATAAAGTACGTCGCATCATTCGCGGCGTGATCCGCGAGGAGTCCGGTCGATGAACGCGCAACCCACCAAGCTCGCCTTGAATGCCAATCAAGAGCTGCAAATCACTTGGAGCGACGGCGTCGAGCAGTCGATTCGCGTCGATCGACTACGTAAAGAGTGTCCCTGCGCCACCTGTCGAGAAAAACGCTCGCAACCTCCGCCGGCGATGAATATGCTTCCCGTGTTGAGCGCGGCCGAGGCGCAACCCCTACGGCTACTGGGGATGAAACCGATGGGTAATTACGCCTACTCGCTCGAATTCAGCGATGGTCACGACACGGGCATTTTCACGCTCGAATTCATTCGTTCGCTCAGCGATTGAGGTTCAGATCATGAACTTTACAGGACGACCAGCGGGAGTCCGGAAATACCGGCCTCGCGTTACTCGGCCTAGTTTAGCAATTTAGCTGAGGATCAATAGCGTGACTCGATCACCTTCAATCGCACGCGGCGAAAGTCGATGTCGTGGCCGTGATTTTGCAACGACAGGTACCCACACGGCGGCCGATCGCGGAGTGCCTCGACCGCACTCGTATCGACGTCTTGCACCAAGTGACCGTTGAGCGTCGCGCGAATTTTCGACCCGCGGCATTCGAGCTCGAGCTCGTTCCATTCGCCCCCGGGAAGAATGGCGCGATTCAGCGGTGGGTGTCTGCCGTAAAAAGCGCCGCTCGATTGTTTACTGATCGGCTCTTGGGGATCGTCGGCGATTTGGAACTCGAGCCCGACGTTCGACGGCAGCGTGTTCGGCTTGAGCGTTGTGTACGGTACCGCGGCGCGAATGCCGACGCCGCTGTTGCATTTTCCGGCCATGCGAAATTCGAGCCGTAGGACAAAGTCGCACAGCTTGCGATCATAGCGCAAGAAACCGCAGTTGCCGAGCGAGCCATCGCAATGCACGACACCGTCCTTAACCGACCATGTGTTGGCATGGGGATGCTTGGCCTTGAAAAACTCGTGCTGCTCTTCAACCCAGCCGCTCAGCGAGCCAGCGGCGAACAATTCGACAAACGTCTCGTCGGCCGCGACCGAAGACACGAGGGGACCCATGACGAGCAGCGCAAGAAAGACCTGCGCTGCTCGCCAGGCACGGATCGTCAAAATCCAATACGACATAAACAGATCACACTACTTGATGGGTGAGTAATCGACCGCCTTGAGGAACTGCGACTTGACCCCGTCTTTGACGGTCAGCGAGCCTCCGGCCTTCTGCTCGCTTGCCTCGCGAGCTTTGAGCCAGTCGGGATCTTGGCGGAATGCGCCGAACGACGCTTTGGCGGCATCGACGCTCTTATGGGCGAGCAGGTAGACGAGCGTGTTGTCGGCCCCCGGCTGATCGCTCATCAGTGTCCAGTAGACGAGGTTCGTCATGCCGTGCTTCTCGAACAGCTTGCAGGTGTGATTGCGGAACCGGGCATTGAGCCCCTCCAGGTTGCCCGGAGTGGTCGTGTAAGTGCGCAGCTCGAAGATCCGCTCGCCGTCGCTGCCCGGCTTGGGATCTTTCGAGTAATCGGTCATGGTCATGAATCGCGATTCAACTTTCGCGACCAGCTTGCCATTCACTTCCGACTTTTTGTACGCCGCCTGCCAATCGGGGTCGGCCATGAACGCCTTCCACGACGCGGCACGCGCCTCGCGGCTCGGATACGAAAGCCAGTAGATCAACTGACTCTCGGGGTTCTCGATCGGTGTGAAATAAGCGATGTTCGTAATGCCGTGCTTCTCGAACAGCTTGAGTGTGTGATCGCGAAACCGCGCGTTCAACTCGTCGAGCTTGCCGGGGGCCGCATAGTAAACGCGCATCTCAAAGACCCGAGCCGGCGCGTCGGCGGCATCAGCTATGTTGGCGGCAAACATGAGTAGTCCCGTGAGTATTTGACCGATTTTCATCATGGTATGATCCTTGGCTTGAGTCGTTGAAATAGCGATTCGAGTTACTGCACTTTGTCGGCCGTGATGCCCGGCCAATCGTCGGTCCGAAACGGTGTCAGCGGCAGGCCATCGCGGCTACGCACATTGCACACGGGGTTGTCAGCCCAACCGTATCGGATGGCCACGGGCTGCTTGACCGCGGGACTCGAGACTTCGATCTGATTGTTGGGCAGGATGGTGGCCGTGGCCCAGACAAAGGCTTTGTCTTCGCCGGCAATCGCAAAGCCGCGGACGCTGCCGTAATCGTGCGTCTTGAGTCCGCTGCCGACATGATCGAAGGACAGAATGATCTTGCCGTCCTTGACCGCGCTCGACTTATAGGTCGGGCTCTGATACGGCACCTGCACGCCGTAATCCTTGGCCAGGGCCCAACGCACCAAGCGCTTGGCGACATCCTGCTTGTTGCGCGGATGGATGTCGTTCGCCTCGCCCAGATCGATGATCACCGCTTCGCCCGTGTTCTTGAGTTTCGACAAGGTCATCGTCTGAGCTTCACGCAGTTCGGCCCACGAGCTGTCCTCGGGCTTTTCTTTCTCGGCGAGGTAGTCGGCCAGTTGGACCCAGTAGAACGGGAAGTCACCTTGCGCCCACTCATCGCGCCATGATTGGATCATCAGCGGGAACAAATGGCGATACTGATAGGCTCGACCGGCATTGCTCTCCCCCTGATACCAAATCGCGCCGCGGATACCGAAGCCCAACACCGGCTTAAGTACGCCGTTGTACAGGTTGCCCGGGCGAGCGTTGCCTGCGAGCGGGTTGTTCGGTCCGCGTGGCGGTAGCGGCGCCGGCTTGCCGGCCTGCTTCGCCTCGGCTGCCTTGGCCTTCCAGTCGGCCAATTGCTGCTCAAATGCCGCCTTGGCCTTGTCCAGATCGAAGGTTTTTTCCGTGTCAGCCCAGCGAGCCAGCAGTGGAGCATACTGCTTGTCGGCCGCGAGTACGCTGCGATTGACCCACGCTTCGCAGGCCGAGCCCCCCCACGAGTTGTCGATCAAACCGATGGGCACATTCAACATCTGATTGAGTTGTCGGCCGAAGAAAAATCCGACGGCCGAGAATTCTCCGACGGTCTCTGGAGAGCAGACGGACCACTCGCCTTTGAAATTGTCTTGCGGCTCTTGGGTGCCGACCTGTGGCACCGTGATGAGGCGGATCTTGGGGTAATTCGCCGTCGCGATTTCCAGGTCAGGGTCATTTGCCTGCTTGACCGACCACTGCATGTTCGACTGTCCGGCGCAGACCCACACCTCGCCCACCAGTACGTCGTCGATCGTGATGGTGTTGTTACCCTTGATCGTCAGCGTGAGCGGGCCGCCCACTTGGAGCGGGCTCAACTTGACGCGCCACTTGCCGTCGGCGCCGGCGGTGGCTGAGTGCTTCTGATCGGCGATCGAGACGGTCACCTGTTCGCCCGGCGCGGCGGTGCCCCAGACGGGGTTCGCCATCTCGCGCTGCAAGACCATGTGCGGCGTGAAAAGTTGCGATACCTTGACGTCGGCCTGGGCGAGTGTGCCGCCGACCAGCAACACGGCTGCAATCACAGCGCGGGCCGAAAACAATCGAACTCTGCTCATGGTGACCATTCTCTCGCGATGAACTGACTGGAGAAACCGAATCCGTCGGGGATCGCTAATTTAACGTCCCGACAGGCCCGAATAAAGCAAAAAGATCAGGCTCCCGTCGGGGACTCAGCCGGTCTGGTCGATGGCGATGGCCAACAGCTCGCTGACGTCGGGTCGCTGCCGCAACATCTCGGCCAGCGCTGGAGACGCGAACAACCGCACCCGCTTGACGTAATCGTCGAATTGTTCTTGGGCCAGTGTTCGCACCACAGGCGAGACATCGACCAGTGGCCGATATTGGCCCGTCTTGCTGAAATAAACCTCGACGTTGAATTCAACTTCACGCTCGATCGGCGGTGCGTCGAGCAATAATTCGTGCGGCGCAACGATCCGACCCAACGACGCACTCAGCCGTTGGGCGAGCCGCTCGCAACACGCGACCAGCCACGGATACGGTCGCCGCGCCAGTCGATCGTACAGCGGTCGCTCTTCGAAAATGCTGTATTGTGCGACCCGCTTGTAGAGCCGCCGCGTCGAGCCGAACAGGCCATCGAGCAAGTCGCGGGCAGGCGAACGATCGGCCACGTGTCGCAACTCGTCGACCAACTGCTGGTCGTGCAGGCGGAACAAGGTATCGGGATCGACCAACTCGTGAAGCAGGTAAAAGGCCCGTTGCAGCATGGCCGTCGCGGCGCGGACCGTATGGTGCCAGTACACCTCGCTGAACATGACATAGCGGGCAAAGACCATCATCTCGGCGGCGGTCTTCCCCTTGTCGGTGATCGCCAGGGCGTCGCCAGCCTGGTTCAGGCACAGACTACTGAGCAGCCGACTCTGGTCGAAATTGCGACCGTACGGGACGCCGGCATGCAAGCTGTCGCGCGCCAGATAATCCATTTTATCGATGTCGATCGGCCCGGAGAGCAAGCTGGCGAGGATTTTGGCTCGAGGCGTGCGAGGCTTCTCGCTCAGCAGGGCCACGACGTCGCGCGGGTTAATGCCCCAGTCGCCACGCAAGGCGTCGGCAATTTCTCCTTCGAGTAGAAATGAGTTCGCAAACAGCTCGTGTGACGGCACGCTGGCAAGGTGCAGATCCTCGATCGGATGACAAAACGGCCAGTGTCCCAGGTCGTGCAGCAAGGCCGCGACGAGAAACAGCTCGGCGTCGGCCACGCGAATCGTCTGCGTAAAACGTTCGTCGTAAGAGAGCTGATTCAGGAACATCAGCGCCAGCCGGTAAACACCCAGCGAGTGCTCGAAACGTGAATGATTCGCGGCCGGGTACACGAGCGAGACGAGTCCCAACTGGCTGACATGCGCCAGTCGGCGGAACTCGGGGGTGTCGACGAGTTGCCGCACGCGCGATGTCAGCGGCACGTCGGTCTCGGGCGGAATGCGAATCACCCCGCGCGGCGCTGTTAGCGCTGCGACTTCCGGGATTTCTCGCAATGCAGACATGATCGCTCGTGCGCCTCAGAACCGATACCGTGACCCGCGGCTCGCATTAGACCCTGCCCAGCCTGATCGGGCAATTGCCCTCGATGGCATCGGATCAGAACCGGGGTTCTTGAGCCGATTCGAGCGCAGGGGCGGGCCATGCCGTTCATCGGGAAGCCAGGTATCCCGCTTGTTTCGGTCCCGCGACTGGCTCTACAATCCAACGATAGGCGTTCGCCGCCCGAGTGACTCTGGTCAAGGATGGTTCGTCATGGCTCGCAAGGTGATTTTGGATGTAGATCCCGGGATCGATGACGCCGTTGCGCTGGCAATGGCTCTGTTCCATCCCGATTTAGAAGTGGTCGCCGTGACGGCCGTGGCCGGGACGGTCGGGGCCGAGCAGGCGACGAAAAACGTTCAGGCGCTGATCGAGCAACTGGATCCGCCTCGCTGGCCGCGCGTGGGCGCCGCGATCGAACCGGTCCGCACCCCGGTCGCGGATATGCACTGGCTGCATGGCTCGAACGGACTCGCTGGCATCGAGTTCCCCTGTGCCGAACTGCATCATCGTCACTCGAGCGAGAAGGTGCTGCTCGATGAGCTGCGCGCTGCGCCAGAACAGGTGACGATCGTGACGTTGGGCCCGCTGACGAATATTGCCCAAGTCTTTCTACGCGATGCGGCGCTCGTGGGATTGGTTGGCGAGCTGGTCATCACCGGCGGTACGGTCCGCGCGGCGGGCAATGTGACGGCGGCGGCCGAGTTCAATATGTATAGCGACCCCGCCGCGGCCAAAACCGTTTTTCACTCGCGCACCACCAAACGGGTCGTCCCGCTCGACGTCACCCAGCAGGTGTCGATGACCCTCGATCACTTCGATCAATTACCGCTCGAGCACACGCGCGTCGGGCGATTGCTGCGGCGACTGTTACCGCAGATGTTCCGTGGCTACCGGCAACATTGGGGTCAAGAGACGATTCAGCTTCCCGCCGCCGTTGGCCTGGCGCTGCTGTTGCACCCCGAGCTGTTTACTATGCAGTCATTGCCAGGCGACGTCGAGGCGTCGGGAGACGTGACGCTGGGGGCGACGGTGTTCGATCGCCGTGCGGTGCCCGAGCCGCGGATGCGCATGGAAGTGGCGATGGAAGTCGACGCGGTTGGGGTGATGGACGTGATCCTGCGCTCGCTCGCGGCCATTCCTGAGTAAGGGACTTTTTCCAAGCCGGCGACTTGTCGCCGGTCGGTCGACGGCAGAGCCGTCGGCTTGGGACAGTTACTCAACTCGTTGCGAAACGGAACGCTTCCCGCTGGGGTCGGCTGAGCATGCCGTTCGCTGCTGAGTCGCCGATAAACTGTTCCTGCCGCGGATCCCAACTCAAGTTGCGACCGAGCCGCATGGCGATATTGGCCAGGTGGCACACCGTTGCACTGCGATGCTGGCTCTTCACGTCGGAGATAGGTTGTTCGCCGGTCTCAATGCAGTGTAGAAATTCGAGCATGTGAATATCATTCATCGTGCCCCAAGCACGCACACTGTTGGCAAATCGGGTGTCGTCCGCGGGGAGCGGATCGTGCGCGAGTCGCTCGAACGGCTCGCCGGTGATGCGGCGACGATTGACAAAGATCGTTCCTCGATCGCCGATGAACTCGATGCCGCTCACTTTGCTGTCGAGCACGACGTCCAATTGCACGCCGTTCTCGTAGCTCAGCCGCACCTGTAACGCTTGCGGAGTATTGTACCCGTTGGGGATCTGAGGCAATTCGGCCTGGGCCTCGATCCGGGTGGGTCCGCTGTGCTCGACCCCCATTGCCCACTGCGCGATGTCGATGTGATGTGCGCCCCAGTCGGTCATGAAGCCGCCGCTGTACTCGAACCACCAGCGAAACGGATTGTACCGTTGCTTGCAGAACTCGACCCAGGGGGCCTGACCGAGCCATGCGTTCCAATCGAGCTCGGCGGGGGACGGCTCGTTGGTGAACGGCCCGGCAAAGCTGCCCGGGGGCAACGACCCGTTCGGGAGCGAGACCTTGATGCGCTGCAACGTGCCGAGCCGACCGTTGCGAACGAGCGCACACGCGGTCTGGAACATCCAGCCGCTCCGCTGTTGGGTGCCGACCTGAAAAACGTGCGGTCGCTGCTCGACGGCGCGTACTAACTGCTGTCCTTCGGCCACGGTCAACGTCAGCGGCTTCTCGCAGTACACCGCCTTGCCAGCATCGAGCGCGGCGAGCGACATTGCCGTGTGCCAGTGGTCGGGCGTGGCAATGACGACCCCATCGAGATCGTCCCGCTCCAAGAGTTTCGAGTAGCTAGCAACCACCTCGGCGTGTGGACAATACTCGTCTCGAAGTTGGCGAGCCCGATGCGCATGCACGTCGCAAATTGCGACCACATCGCCGTAGAGCGGTCGAGCGCGGGTCCAACGTAAGACATTCGCCAGTTGTGTGCCCCGTCCGCCAGCGCCGATCAGGCCGAGCCGAATTCGCCGCTGGGTAAGCGCGTAACCGCCACTACCAACCACCCCCAACGCGCCGACTGCGGCCGTTGTTTTGAGCCAGCCGCGTCGAGTGGTCCGTCGCTGCAACATTGCGGCATGGGTCCTGAGCTATTGAAGTATGCGCAGCTAATGGGCCTAGGCGAGCAACGCAAAGCCGGAGAAGACCGGGCTTCCGTTGGTCGCCCTGGATCATTCGCCGCGCAGTCGTCAATAAAGCACCGGGCCGGATCGTACTGAGGAGAGCGTGCTAGCGTCAATCTATCTTTCTGCGTGGGCCCAATCTGGCTATGATTCGCTCCCGCTGAGAATCGAACTGCCTACGGCAAACTGATCGCCATGAGCCCGCACATTCGACTAATCGATCTGGTCCCTCGCCGGCCACGCAGCTACGTGCTGGGTGGTTTGCTGGCGATCGTGATCGTCGCCAGCCTCGAAGCTCTGTACGCGCTTATGCCATTGTTGGCTCCGCAGACGACCGATGGCCGCGTGGCCGCGTTCGATCTTGATGGCGAAGGGAGCTTGGCCGTGTGGTTCAGCACGATGACGCTTCTCTTCGCCGCGCTGGCCAGCACGCTGGTGTATGTCCTGCATTCGCGCGAGACACATGCCCGACGGCTCTGGCTCGTGGGCGCGGTCTGCTGGCTCGTGATGAGCATCGACGAGTGCTCGAGCGTGCATGAGGCGTTCAAAGAGTTGATGTCACACGTCACCGGCGAGCGACTCATCCACGACGGGACCATCTGGTGGGTGATGGGCTACTTCGCCGTGCTGTCCGTCGTCGGACTGCAAATATTGTGGCGCATGCGGACCTGCTTCGCCGCCGTGGTCTCATGGCTCAGCGTGGCCGCGTTGTACGGGACCGCTGTATTGGCCGAGTTAGCCTGGATCACGCCCAAAGATCAGCGGGGCGTCATGCTCGAGGAGGGCTGTGAGATGCTCGGCAACGTGGCGTTGCTCATGTCATTGCTGCTGTACGCGCGTCATCAGATCATGTCGCACGAACAAGCGGAGCGCGAGACGGCACACACCTCGACCGTATCGCAACAGCGCCGGGCCGCGTGATGAGGGAGAGCGTGAGAGACGGAGAGAAGCTAACCACAGAGGCACAGAGGACACAGAGAGGAAAAGCAGAGGGGCAGAGGAGTAGAGGAAAGATAATTGAAATTTCTCCTCCGTCTTCCTCTGAGCTTCTGTGGTTAGCTTCTCTCCCTGCCAGTCATTCAGTCGTTGAGACAACTACGGCGCGATCAATTTCACGGTCACGCGTTGCGGCTTGCGGTCGCGATACACCTCGGCCGCGATGTCGGCCCCCACGAGGGTCGTGGCGACGATGTTCACCAAGTGGGTGTCATTCTCGACTTCGAGACCGTCAAAACGGACGATCACATCACCGTCTCGGATGCCTGCTTGCTCGGCCGATGAGTTCTTGCCCACGCCGATGACCCGAGCGCCGACGAGCCGCGTGAGGCCGGCGTTGAGTGCTTTGTCGTAGGTGAACTTCGAGTCGAGCGTGACACCAAGCTTGCCGCGGACGACGTTGCCACGATCGACCAATTGTCGCACGATTTTCATCGTCATGTTGATCGGAATGGCGAAGCCGATTCCTTCGCTGCCTCCACTGTTGCTGGCGATGGCCGTGTTGATGCCGATCGCTTCGCCGCGAAGATTAAAGAGTGGACCGCCGCTATTTCCGGGGTTGATGGCGGCGTCGGTTTGAATAAAGTCCTGGTAACGAACACCGCCGTCGCCGAGTTCCAAATCGCGGCGGCCTTTGGCGCTGATGATGCCGTAGGTCACGCTGTGGCTGAGTCCGAAGGGGCTACCGACCGCGGCGACAAAATCGCCGATTTCGGCTTGTTCGCTGTCGCCAAGTCGAGCCGCCACGAGGTTCGGAACACTCACGGCCAAGACGGCGAGATCGGTGTCTCGGTCGGCCCACAACTGAGTCGGATGGGCCGCGTTGCCGTCGCTGAAACGGATAGTGATATTGGCCAAGCTGGCGTCTTTGATCACATGTCGATTGGTGACCACATAGGTTTTTTGCTGCAACTCGATGATCACGCCCGAGCCCGCTTCCTGCACGGTTCGCTTGCCGCCATTACGTCCGGACTCGACCACCTCGGCGTCGAGATGCACGACCGAGGGACTAACGAGTTTAAAGAGTTTCTTGAGCAGGCTGTGGTGACGTTGGAACTCGTCGACCTCGCGGAACAACTGCTGAAAGAGTTGTTCGCGTTGATTTCCCTTGGGCGATTCGCTGGGAGATTGGGCGGCCGCGCGCGAAACGATCAGGCCCGAGAGTAGGATGCTGGCGAGAATCCAGGCATACCGCCTGTTTGCGAAAGGGCGGGGAACAAAGCTCAGCATGGGATTCTCTCCAGCGCGAAAACACCCAACGCAACGACCGTTTCCATGGGCAAAGATAACTCTGCCAACGGAAACGGTCGCGCAGGGACTCGACAACTGTTGACGCGCTTCGGGCGTTGGTCAAGCCGATTGACTCGATTACGACACGTCGATCTCAAGATCGTTGATCGACAGATCGGCGTCGCCGGAAGAATCGGACAACCGCCCCCAATCGTTATCGGCTGAACTCGACGCGCCGTAACGCTCGCTTTCGCGTTGACAATCGATGCAGGTCGTGGCGTAGGGGAGTGCGTTGAGCCGGGCGAGCGGAATTCGCGTGCCGCAACCTTCGCACTTGCCATAATGGCCGGTGCGCATCTTTTCGAGGGCATTCTCGATCATGGCCAGTTCGCGACTTTCGACTTCGGCCAATTGCGAACTGAGTTCGTTTTGAGCCGAGTCGAGCGCGACGTCGACCAGATCGCCGGCGGTTTGCTCGCGTAGTTCTTTCAAGGCGCTCAGATCGCCGGCCAACACACGGCGCAGGGCATCGCGGCGCATCACGAGAATCTCGCGCATGTTCAAGATCGCTTCTTTGCGTGCCATTGTTCGATCACCTGTTCTGATGTCCGATCTTGGTCGCGCCGAGGGTGCCCCCCTTCAGTCGCCGCCAATCCGAACTCCCTAGTGGAGTGCCTATTACGCCGCCGTCCTTTACAACGCATCTCAACGGTTGAGAGCATCATGCGGCATTGCAACTATAGTACGCATGCAACGGCCTGCCGGTTTTCCTGATCGGCAAAACCGTCAGAATCGCGCGAGCTTGGCGCCGCCTGTAACTGAACTCAAGCTCCGAGCGGAGCAAGCTTTTCAGAGTTTCAGGCGTGACCACGATCCTTCACGATGTCTGGGTGTAGACAAACCGGACATTTTGCCGGTTCATCGACGAGCCGTGTTTTGTACTGTCGTTGCGGCAAAAATAATCGGCAGAACCGGCACGTCTATCCAACCGAATTCGCAGCTAGCGGCAAAAATCGCTCGATTCGAGAAGAAAACCTGCTGTAGGATCCCCTGATAGCATGGCCTTGTGACGTTTGTCACGAACTTCGACGCCCCACCGCGCCCAATTAACCCCGTCTTAAGTGGTCGTTTTTGACCACTCGTTGTCCATAAGCTACATGCTTCCGGGGGGATTTTATCGATTCGTTGTCCCCGACAAGTGATTGGCCTCTTCGAGGAATGCGCTAATGATGTCTGTCCAGAGCTCCGCGACACCGACGAGCCTGCTGGGTGCGACGGAACCGGAATTGACGCTCCGCGTTTGCAGCGGAGCCCAACGTGGCCAGTTGGTGCGACTCACCGACGCGAAATGCACGATCGGTTCCGCCCCTTCCTGTACATTGCGATTGCAGGGCGAACAGATCGCCCCTTGGCACTGCGTCGTGTTGCGCGGTCAGCAACGCACCATCATTCGCCGTCTTTCGGCGGCGACCCGACTCAATAACGCGGCCTTCCACGATGCCGAACTCGTCAGCGGCGACCGACTGACGGTTGGTAACGTTGAGTTCGAGGTGCTGGCCGGTCCCCATTCGCTTCGGCCGCGAATTCGCCCGGAAGACCAGCAGCGATTCGATACACTCGAACAGCGTCGGCAGCTTGCGAATCAACTCGGCCGCGACCGCTTGCGGCGGCTCATTCGGCGACTTCGCAAAGCAGAACGTCGTCTCGCCGAATCCGAACAGCGTCGTCGTCAATACGAACACGATGTGCGAGAACTGGAAGAGCGACACAGTCAACTGGTTATCCAACGCGAACAGCTCGACGCGGCGCTGGTCGACCTGCGCCGCCGCGAAGCTGCCGCCGCCGAGTTGGCCCAGCAAAGTCAACTCCAGACGCAACAACATGAACGAAGTCTGTGCGAGCTGCGCATCGCTCTCGATCAATCACGCCTCGAGTCCGCCCAGCAACAGACGCATTGGGACTCTCAGCGTGCCGAGTGGGAAGCCTCCCGGGCTGATCTCCAGCAGCAAATCATTGCCCTTGAACAGGAGCGGACCCAACTCGTCGCACAACAAGCGGCTTGGTCGAACGTTCAGCAACAGCAGCTCGACGAATTGCGTCAACTCGAACAAACGTTGGCAGCCCGCGAGGCGAAATTCCTGGCGGATTCGCAGCTGCGCCAGTCCGCCCTTGATGAACTTGAACGCTCCTTGACCGCGCGACACACGGCGGTCGAGGCGCAACAGCAATCGTTGGCCGCCGAACGCACGGCGGTTACGCAACTGCGCGCACAAATCGAACAAGACCATGCCGCTGAGCAAGCTCGCTGGCAAGCAGAGGCGGCGGCCCGCGAGGCTGAACTGACGCAACGACACGATGAACAACAACGTCGGTTCGAGCAGCAGCATAGCGACTTGCTGGGGCGGACCAGCGCGTTGGAATCGCTCCGCGTGCAGCTGGATGCCGAGCGCGAGCAACTCGCCGTCCAAGCGGCAACGCTGGCCTTGCGAGCACAGGAAGCGACCGTGGCGGCCGATTCCGGCGAGGCACTCGCAATTCAGGAAACGCTCTTGGCCGATCAGCAAGCCCAACTCACGGCGGCCTGGGCCGAACTCGCACAGCAGCAGGCCGCGCTGACCTCGGCTCAGCAAGCCTGGGACGAGCAACGACAGACGGCCCTCGGCGCGATCGAGGCGCAACGCGCTGACGTCGAGTTGGCCCAGGAGTCATTAGCCCAACAGCTTGAGCAATTCCACAATGACTCGGCGCTGACCCGTCAGCGTCACGAAGAAACGAGCAGCGAACTCGCGCGCCAACGCGATGAGCTCGATCGTCGAGTCGCCGAGTTGGCCGAGCGCGGCGAAGAGCTATTGCTGTTGCAGCAGCGTATCGAGCAGGAGCAGGCCCGCTTGGCAGAATGCAACCAAGAGTCGTCGACAGACTCGGCAACCGAGAGGCCACAGACCGCGCTCTCGGCAGAGGTCGAAAGCCAACGTGCGGCCATTTTGGCCGAAATGCAACAGGCCCATCAGGCGCTCGTCGAGCAGCAAGCAGCCATGGATGCCGAACGGGAACAAATCATCACCGAGAAAGCTCAGTGGAGGCGCGAACACGAGGCTTGGCAGCGCGAGGTGGCCGAGGAAGCTGAACGCCGCACGGCTGCCGCCGCGGAGCTTGCTCGACAAGAGGAGGAATTGCGCCAGCAGCTGGCCAATCATGCCCAACACGAGCCATCGCATGTCGACACGAATGAGTCGTTCGAGGAGCGAGCGCAACGCATTCGCAACGAGCTACTAGCCCAGGCCGAAGCTTTAAGGTCCGAGTCCATTGAGGTAACGCATCCCGCTGAGGAACCGGCGTCGGCCATCGAGATGGAACAGGCTCCAACCGAGCCGGAGGTTGATACCCCACAGGCTTCACCCGAGCCGGAATCACAATTGATTCGTTCGCACGAACGTGAGAGCGCCGCGGAAGTCATGCGCCGCATGGGGTTGCTGTCGGATCTGAATGCTGAAGATCCGACGGAGTCTACGCCCGCTAAACCTGGTACGAGTTCCTCGGTTCAACAGTCCTCGCCTGAGAGCGTGTCCGGTTCGCGGCAGCGCCCCGCGCCCGAGCCGGTCGAAGATGAAGACGAAGACATGAATGCGTACATGGCTCAGCTGCTCCAGCGAGTCGGTGGACGCAAGAGCGACGCGGTCGAAAAGAGTTCCCCAGCCACGCGCCCTGATACGACTCCTGTGAGGGAGCCGGTTGTATCGAAATCGGAGCCCGAGCCCGCACCCGAGCCGCCGCAGCCGTTGCTCGACCCGCGCGAGATGACCCCGCGCTCGTTGCCTCCCGAGCTGTCGGCCAACCTGAGCGCGATGCGCGCCATCGCCAATCGCAATGCCCGCGACGCCGTGACCACGCACTTGATCACCAAGACCGCCGGCTCGCGTAATGGACGCATTTACGTGATCAGCACGAGCGTCATTGCCACGCTGGTACTTAGCTGGTGCTATTTCTTCCAAGACAAAGAGTGGGCACTCATGCCGATGGCTTTGTCGGCCGTGACGCTCATGGTGTGGCTGCTCATGGCCCACCGCGAGACTCGCCGCTTACAAGGACTCAATCAAAAGAAGCAGCAAGAATCGCCGAGCCATTAAACGCTCGGGGAGAAGTGAGTTGCCCTTACTTGCCTGCTTGGGCATACGCGGCATTCGCGGCGGCCACGCCAGCGCCATGCTCAAATTTGTAGCCTTGCTCGGCCAGCAACTGCTCGATCGCGGCCAGCACGAGTAGCACGTTATTGGGTCGCGAGCCGTGACCCATCAGGCCGATTCGCCAAGCTTTCCCCTTGAACGCGCCGAGCCCGCCGCCGATCTCGATCCCGAACCGCTCGAGCAATGCCTTGCGAACGGCGGCGTCGTCGACTCCGTCGGGCACGAGCACGGCATTGAGCATCGGCAGCTGGTGTCCCTCGGCCGCGGCATAACGCAGCCCGAGTGCGGTAACGCCCGCCTTGAGCGCTCGGTGATTGAGCATGTGTCGAGTGAAGCAGTTTTCCAGCCCTTCCTCGTGGATCAACCGCAGGGCCTCGTACAGGCCGTAGGTCATGTTGATGGGCGCGGTATGGTGATACACGCGCTCGCTTCCCCAGTACTTGGCGAGCATCGAGACGTCGAGGTACCAGCTTTGCACCTTGGTCTTGCGATTGAGCACGACTTGCATCGCGCGATCGGAGAACGAGACAGGCGCCAAGCCGGGCGGACAGCTGAGGCACTTCTGCGAGCCCGAGTAAATGGCATCGATCTGCCAAGCGTCGACTTCGACCGGAATGCCACCGAGCGCCGTGACGGCATCGACGAGCAGCAACGCGCCGGCGTCATGCACGAGCTTCGAGATCTCTTCGATCGGCTGCCACGCGCCCGTTGAGGTCTCGGCCATCACGATCCCCACGACCTTCGGCTTGGCCTGAGCGATCGCGTCTTTCAGATCGGATGGCGAAAATACCTCGCCCCAAGGTCGATCGACGCGGGTCACCTTGGCGCCGGCGCGTGTGGCGACATCGACCATTCGCTCGCCGAAGACACCGTTGACGCAGACGATCATCGAGTCGCCCGGCTCGATCAGGTTGACGACCGTGCTCTCCATGCCGGCCGAGCCGGTGGCGCTAATCGCCATCGTGAGCGGGTTCTTCGTGCGGAACAACTCGCGCAGCATCTGCTGCATGTCGTTCATGAGCGCGAGGTAGTACGGGTCCAAGTGTCCGACGGTATTGGCGCCCAGGGCCCGCAAGACGCGCGGATGAATTTCGCTCGGGCCGGGACCCATGAGCACGCGGGCGGGCGGATTGAGCGGAGGGGGCAATTGCGACATGAGACCCTCGATGGTACGAGCAAACGATGTTGGCGAGCCGCGCGGGGTGCGGCGACTATTTTTTCTTGGCGATGGCCCGTTTGAGCGCTTGGCCCATGTCGGCGGGACTCTCGGCGACCTCGATGCCAGCGGCTTGCAGGGCGGCCATTTTCTCGGTGGCCGTTCCCTTACCGCCCGAGATAATCGCTCCGGCGTGACCCATGCGCTTGCCCGGAGGCGCGGCCCGACCGGCGATAAATGCCGCCACCGGCTTGGTGACATATTGCTTGACGAATGCCGCGGCCTCTTCTTCGGCCGAGCCGCCGATCTCGCCCATCATCATGATCGCTTCGGTGGCGGGGTCATCTTGGAACCAACGCAAGACGTCGATGAATGACGTGCCCACGATCGGGTCGCCTCCCAAGCCGACGCAGGTGCTCTGACCGAGGCCGAGGCTCGTGAGTTGCCACACCGCTTCGTAGGTCAGCGTGCCGCTACGGCTCATCACACCGACGGGACCCTTCTTGTGAATGTAACCGGGCATGATGCCGATCTTGCATTCCTCGGGCGTGATGACGCCGGGGCAGTTGGGGCCCACGAGGATCGAGTTGCTGGCTTTGACCCGCTTGTAGACGCGGACCATGTCGAGCACCGGCACCCCTTCGGTGATCGCGATCACGACCTTGATGCCGGCATCGATCGCTTCGAGGATCGCATCGGCCGCGGCCGGAGGAGGGACGAAAATCATCGTCGCGTTCGCACCGGTCTGCTCGACCGCTTCCAGCACCGTGTCGAACACGGGTAACCCCTCGACACTCTCACCACCTCGGCCGGGCGTAACGCCGCCGACCATTTTCGTGCCGTACTCTTTGCATCCCTTGGTGTGGAACGTGCCCACCTTGCCGGTAATGCCTTGGCAGATGACCCGCGTATCTTTGTTGATCAGGATGCTCATGGGGAAAATCAGGGGCTAGAGACTAGGGGCTAGAGGCTAGGGAATGAGGACAAGAGATGAAGGGCGATTTACTAGCCCCTAGTCTCTAGCCTCTAGTCCCTCCTATTTTGCGGCGGCAACAACTTTCTTGGCGGCGTCGGTAAGTCCTTCGGCACTGATCACGTTCAGGCCGCTGTTGGCGATGATCTTGCGACCTTCTTCGACCTCGGTCCCTTCGAGCCGCACGACGAGCGGCACGCGGAACTCGACACTCTTGGCCGCCTCGACCACGGCCGTGGCGATCGTCGTGCAACGCATGATGCCGCCAAAAATATTGACGAGCACCGCGCGCACGTTCTGGTCGTCGAGAATGATCCGGAACGCTTCGGTCACTTGCTGCACATTGGCGCCGCCGCCCACGTCGAGGAAGTTGGCGGGCTGTCCGCCGTGCAACTGAATGATGTCGAGCGTGCTCATCGCCAAGCCGGCGCCGTTGACCAGACAGCCGATCGTGCCGTCGAGCTTGACGTAGCTGAGGCCCGCCTCGCCAGCGCGAATTTCCGAAGGCTCTTCCTCGGCCTTGTCACGGAATTCGGCCAGGTCCTTGTGGCGGAACATCGCGTTGTCGTCGAACGTCATCTTGCAGTCGAGCGCAATCAACTCGCCACTCTTGGTCACGACCAGCGGGTTGATCTCGGCCATCGAGCAGTCGCACTGAACGAACACACGGCACAGACCCTTCATGAACTTCTCGGCCGAGGCCACGCTCGCGCCTGTGATGTTCAGCTTCTTGCACAGCTTGCGAACTTGATAGCTCTGCAAACCGGCATCGGGATCGAATTTCTCGTAGAAGATTTTTTCGGGCGTGTGGGCGGCCACTTCTTCGATGTCCATGCCCCCTTCGCTCGACACCATCAGCACGGGGCCCGATGCGCTGCGATCGATGACGATGCCCAGGTACAGCTCACGGGCGATTTCGCAGCCCGCCTCGACGAGCACCTGACGGACGGTTTGACCCACCGGACCGGTCTGGATCGTGACGAGTGACTGGCCGAGCAATCGGCCCGCGACTTCGCCGGCTTCTTGAGCGCTTTTGACGAGCTGCACGCCGCGCTGATTGGGATTGGTCTTGATCGTCCCCTTGCCACGGCCACCGGCATGGATTTGGGCTTTAACGACGGCAATCGCTCCGCCCAACTCGGTGTAGGCCTTGGCGGCCTCGTCGGCGGAGCGGGCAACGATCGACCGCGGCACGGCGACTCCGGCGTCACGGAGGATCTGTTTGGCTTGAAACTCGTGAATCTTCATGGAGTTGCGGCTCGTGGCAAGCGTGTTAAGGAGACAAAGAGCAACAGCGCGAAGCGGCGATTATACGGCTCGTGACGAAGCAGGGTCAAGTTGCCGAAAGGTGCGGTAAGCCGTGAATTATTGATCGAAATACGAATTAATCACCCACTACTCCGGCAGCGGCTGGCCGCGAGTCTCGGGGGCGAACCAAATCAGCACCGCGCCAAACAAATAGATGGCGCTAATGTAACTGCACGCGACCGGATAGCCGCCAGTGATCCCCGCGTAAGTGGTCGACTCGGCGAAGAATGGCAGCAGCGCACTCATCTGCAACGTGCCGATCGCGGCGATGATGCGACCAAAGTTGAAGGCGAAACCCTGGCCCGTGGCGCGGACGCGCGTGGCGAACAGCTCGGGCAGATAGAGCGGCAGCCAGCCGTAGAACGAGGCGGTGCAGGCGCCGGCCGTGAAGGCCCAAAACAGGAACGAGGCGCCGTACTCGTTGTGGAATTGGAAAAAGATCAATGCCGAGACGAGCGAGACCAAGCAGAGCAGGCAGTACGCCATGCGACGTCCGAGCCAGTCACCAGCCATCGCGGCGAGAATGGTGCCGATGATCGCCCCGACAGCGAGCGCGATTTGTGTCCACTCGCGGGCATGGAACTGATTGTTCGTGAGTTGAGCAGCCCAGGTGGCGGCCCATTGGGTCGAACCCCAGGTGCCAAGCAACGCGACGCCGCTCAGCCCCGCGCCGAGCAACATGCGTCGCACGGTCGGCCAGGGAGAAGTCATCGCGGCAGCTTGTTTGCCTGCGACGGTCCGTTGCAGGAAGCGGAAGACCGGATAGGTGTAGCCGATCACCGCAATCGCCAGCCCCAGCAGCGTGCCGAACACGCGAGCTGGCATGGAGAACGGATTGGCCCAAACGTAGACGATCATGAACGGGCCGACCGCGCCGACGACGACTCCGAGCAGGTCGACCGGCAGCCAGTTCGAGGTGCCCCCCTTGCCTCGTTCGTCTTCCCACTTTTTCGATTCGGGCACGAAGATACGGAAGAAGAACGTGAGCACGGCGGGCAAGGTGCCGAGGATCATCATGAGCCGCCAGCCCTTGTGGGCGACGAGCATTTGCACGGTCGAGTCGGAGAGCCCCGTGCTGGAGAGGACCGCTTCGAACTCGCTGAGGATGGACGATAAGCCGATGCCAACGAAGCCGACGAGCAGGTAGCCGGCGTTAGCCGCCGCGCCGATCAGGCCAGCCATTAAGGACCGTGAGCGGTTGGGCCAGACTTCCATGACGAGCGCGACGCCCAGGGCCCATTCGCCCCCCATGCCCAGCGAGGCGATGAACCGCAAGATGCCCAGCTGCAACGGCGACTGCGCGACGCCACACAAGCCGGTGAAGACCGCGTAGGTGAGCACGCTGAGGCTCATGGCGCGGACGCGGCCGATGCGATCGCCGAGCCAGCCAAAGACGACGCCCCCGGTGGCCGCGCCGACCAGGAACACGGCGATGATCACGCCGAAGTAAAAGCCGATTTCACCTTCCTGAGCTTTGCTCGGGGTACCGGCGATGCCGAGCATATCTTGCACGGCGGCCCGGCCGACCATCGAGAAGACGCCCATCTCGGCCCCGTCGAACATCCAGCCCAACAGTGCCGCGATGAGCGCCATCCACTGGGCGCGTGAGGTCGACGATTCGGGTGCGTTCGTCATGCGGTCACGCGTCCATTTCTAGCAAGGGGTTGTTCAAGGGCTCGATAAGCCGAAGCCAGATCTCTTTTTAACACATTCGATTTTTAGTGATGCTAAACGAGCGAGGAAAAAATCGAACCACAGAGTCACCGAGAACACAGAGAGGAAACGGAGCAGACGCTTGAGACAAGTGGAGGAACAGAGGGGCTGAGGAGTGGAGGAGAACAATGCGATCGCGGCAGCGCGCCTTCTCTACCCCCGCAGTCTGTACTTACTAGCCGCTAGTCTCTCACCCCTCAACTTCCTCTCTGTGTTCTCGGTGGCTCTGTGGTTAACTTTTTGACTCTTTTCGCATTACTCTTCCATGTCGCCCTTGGGTTCCGGCAACAGGAACGTCATGCCGAAGTTGATCAGGTACACGGCGAAGGCCACGCCGGCCGCGACATAGGCGGTCATGTGCGCGGCATCGATCGGGTTGGGCGCACCGTTTTCTCCCTTGGCCACCAGGATCGACGCGATCCACTGGGTCAGGGCGGCGAAGCTCGTGCCGATCAGTCGGCCACCAATGTTGGCGGCAAAGCTCTCGCCCGTGCCACGCAAGTGCATCGGAAAGGCATGGGGCAGATAGTTGCCCCAAAAGCTGAACTGGGCCACGGTCAGGAAGCCCGCGACGAAGATGCCGTATTTCAGATAGTCGAGGCTCGTCACCGCCGCCCAACCGAAGATCAGCGGCATGAGCACCAAGCCGGGCACCAGGAAAATCCGCAGCAACGAGCGGCGACTGACGACGACCATCACCAGCGCGGCCAGGGCAAAGCGGCCGAACAGACCACCAATCTCCTGCACCTTGGTGGCGGCCGAGGCGTTCGCTTGAATCGTCTGCCCAGGGATCTTGGCCTTCTCGGCGGCGAGTGCCTTCGTGACCGCCGCGGAGTCTCCCCCCTTGGCTTGAACATCGGCTGTAATCTTCTGTTGTTGTTTTTCCGACAACCCGGCCGACATCTTCTCTTTGATCTGCGCTTGAACCTCGGGCAGCCCTGGCACAATCTGCGGCATCTGCTGAATCGCGCCGAACGCGGCTGCGAAACTGCATGTGAACATAATCGTGGTGACGATCGTCGTGCGGCGCAGCTCGGGTGAGAACAGCTCGCCGATGCTCGGCCGACGCAACGTGCCACTGGCCCGCTTCTGGGCCCACTTGGGCGACTCGGGCAGAAACGGCCGAATGACAATCAGCGGAATGGCGGGGATCAAACCCGACATGAGCGTGTAGCGCCACGGGGCGTGCGTGTCCTTGACCTCGCCCAGAAACGAGAGGAACTCGGGCAACTGGATCGCCGGTAGTTGCAGGGCGGGTAGTTGAATGCCGAACAGCAAGTCGGCGGGTTGATTGGCGGCCCAAGCGATCGCCAGGCCGTTGGCGACGGCGACGAGCAAACCGCCGACCGACGAGAAGGCCTGCGTAAAGCCCAGTACCCCTTCGCGCCGCTTGGGGTCATCGAACAACTCGGCCAGCCACGCCACGGCCGCGACGAACTCGACGCACACGCCGATGAACACGAGGCAGCGGAAGAACAACAGCATGTACAGATTGGTGGCGAACCCGGCCGCAAAGGCGGCAAAGGCATAGAGCAAAATGCTCCATGTGAGCACGGCCCGGCGTCCGAGCCGGTCGGTCAAATATCCCCCTGCGAGGCCAAACACACCGCCGGCCACGGCCGGCACATAGAACAACAAGCTGAACCACTTCGTAAAGTCGGGCGTGCCAGGCTGAATGCCACCGAGTTCGATGAGCGCGGGCCGAATGATCAGCGGCAGCATGAGCAGTTCGTAGATGTCAAATGCGAAGCCAATCGAGGCGATTACGCAAATCAGCCATTGTGTGCTCGTCAATCGCGAGCTGGATGTCGGTACGCTCATAATTCCCAGGGGGTGGGTGGAGGTGGGAGAATCGACTTGCCCGTCGGGCTGCTTAAAGCCCCATCATGGTAATTGCCCCCGCGCCGACTCACAAGCGTCCGGTAGGGCCAGATTTCCGCACTCCAGCCGCTCCCTGCGTGGGATTGTACTCGCCCGCAGGAGCGATATAACGGCCAGGAAACCTCTGCCGCTCATGACGAGAACCCGCCCCATGCGCACCACCTGGACATTCCATACCGCCGGTAAACTCCTCTTCGGGCCCGGAGCCATCGAGCAACTGGGGGACGAAGTCCGCACGCTGGGCGTCAAACGGCTCTTGCTCGTCACTGACCGCAGCCTCATCGAGCACGGCGTGGCCAAGCCGGTCTGCGACGCGCTCACCGCGGCCAACATTGCCTACGAGCTGTTCGATGGCGGTATTCCGGAACCGTCGCTCGATGTGGCCGAGCAGTGCGCGGCATTCGGTCGGGGAGTGAAACCCGATGCCGTGCTGGGACTCGGCGGCGGTAGCAACATGGACCTCGCCAAGATGGTCGTCGCGCTCCTCACCCACGGCGGCAAGGTGCAAGACTACTTTGGTGAGAATAAGGTGCCCGGACCGGTGATGCCCCTCATCTGTGTCCCGACCACCTCGGGCACCGGCAGCGAGGTGACCGCCGGTACGGTGCTTACTGACACGGCCAACCAGATCAAGG